>NZ_CANLRP010000040.1 GCF_947493425.1 uncultured Microscilla sp.
CTTCAAAATTTGACGCATCTAATCTGAAAACTCATCATAAAATCTCCTATAAACGACCGCTTTAAACAAGCTCTAAGGAAATAGCATTGGACGATAGTTTTTAGCTACGCTTTAGGCAATAGCATATAGTTTGTATAGTCGCTTCGCAAAAAATAGAGCAATCAAGTCATTCCCTAGAATCTATACCCCAACCCTAGCTCAAAGTTATCGGCAGCACCTAGTTGGGTTTTAATAGCAAATGAAGTAAAAAGTTCTTGATAAAACCGCCATTTAAAGCCATATTTATTATACCATATCGCGTCAAACGGTTGGGGTTTGTATACATACACCCCCGCCTGAATCATAATGGCCATTTGCCCCACCAAAATATCCATGCCAGTAAGCACCGCCGCCCTTCCGGGCAATGCAGGTTCAGGTTGGTTTTTGCCATCAGGAGTATACTCTTTGTACAAATTATTATAGATCGCTTCTACCCCCAATAACCAACTCACTTTACGGCTAATGCGTTTTTCGCCCAAAAAGTTCACATTATATACCGCATACTTTCGCCCCCCCGTAGGGTATTGCTCCAACATACCAAATGCTCCTGATATATTCCAACGCCATTTTTTTGGTTTATAGAAGGTAGTATCTACCTTGTTTTCTACAGGTTTATTTTGTCTGTATTTTATCCCTAAACCCAACGACAAAGCATTGATTCCCCCATTGGGCATTTGCAGTGCTGCATTGGAGTAATGAATGATACCTGCTTCGGCCGAAAGCTGAAGCCGTGGAGTCAAGTAATAGTTATAGCCTAACATCATCTCAAAAGAATAGTTAAACTGGCTACCTATATAAGTGTTTTTTCGGTTGCGAAACTTACGGTAGTTTTCGGTCAGATAAGCCACCCCATAGCCCACCAACAAATGCCAATCGTGTCGTTTTCTTTGCTTCAACGGAAAGTCTCCCACTCCTTGTAAGCTATAGGCTTTGCCCAAAAACTCGTTGCGAAAGTCATAGTGGATAAATGTAACCCCAAAACGAGGCGACTTATACCAATGGTGCCAGTCTTTACTGCCCGATGTTTGTTTCATGAGCCTTAGTTCTACTCCTTTTGGGCTTGCGGTAGTCAGTTGGGGCGAGGTAAGGCTAATGGGAATAAGTAAGCCGGTAAGCGCCTGCGCATCTACACTAAAGTTTTGCGCCTTGAGGTTGCCTTGCCAAAACACCCCTATCAGCAAGCAATACACGCATTGTATTAGTTTATTTTTTTGTATCATCATCTTAGTTCATCATTTACCTGCCACCACTCTGCCAGGTCCTGTCACATTGGTTTTTACATAAGAGGGGTTGCCATAATAAATAATATCGCCTGTGCTTTCTACAGTAGCCATAAGCGAGTCCGACACGGTTACCTCAAACTGTCCCTCGTCGCGGGTGCGGGCAATGCAATGATCTGTCACAAAGTTTTTACCCTTAAAAAAACCTACATTATGCGAAAACAAGTCACTACGAACACTTTTGCCCAGCACCTCCAAATCGCCCAACTCTAACATAGCACACCTAAAATTTGTCACATTTACCAATAGTTTTACATTGCCATTGCCCTTTATATTTACCAGCAAGTTGGCGTTTCTGAGCGTATCAACCGACGAAATGTTGCCAAAACCCAAGTGGTCTATTTGCACCAGTGTCTGATATTTTACCCTCACAATTGGTTGACTTCCTCCCCTCGACCAATGGCATTTATTGTTGTTGCTAATCATTAGTTTACCACTTTCGGTGTTTACCTCAGTAAGAATGTTACCAATGAGGTTTTTACCTGAAATTACTTCTACTTCGGGCGTACTGCCTTGCTCAAGCACTACGTCTACCCAACCATCTACCTCTAGGGCGCTAAAGCTATCAATATTTCTTGTCTGGCGAATGATTTTGCCCTGCCCTTTGAGGCAACCATTCTGACACCCTGGCAAAATGATCAGGCAAACCACTGTCAAAATATAAGTAAGTTGTTTGATATAATTCATTGTTATTGACTGCTAAGATTATTTTTGTAGTTTTAGAGCTGGTTTACACATTTTTTTGCAAAAGATCTACTGTACCTTTTGTAAGACTCACCCAACAGCTTGTAAAAATATGCATAAATTTAAATTTTGACTGCATAAGGAATTGTTCAAAAATAAATTTACACTCTGAGAGGTGATCTTTCGCCTTGATACTTCGTTATTTTTATTGCCCGTAGCGCTGCTATGGGCGCAAAAAATAGCCTCGTCTCAAAGCAAAACTTCTACCTCAAGAATGGTAATTTAATTTCTCACCATTCCTAAGGAACGATGCAAAAATAAAGTTCTATAGTTTAAGGAAATATTTTTTGACCTCGCCTGACCAAAAAAGAGGAGGTTAAGGATGTAAATTTATTTTGACACCGTTCCTAAGGTTCATGATTACCTAAACATTGCCTGAATTTTGTAATACTTTATCAAGGCTTCAGATACATTTAGTATATATTTGCATAAAAATATTATCTTTATTGCCTTCTGCTATTAGAACTTGTTTAAAATTTATAATCTGGGCTAAAAAAGAGCCTTTTCCGCGCTGGCTTTGTTAATTTTTTCGTCAATAGTTTTAAAATCCCGAACTTGTATTCGGGGCTTTGGCTATTTACTTATAAAATTTATCTCACCAGCACACAAAAATCATATTTTTTAACTTTGCAGACTAAGTTTAAACAAGTTCTTAGAATTAGCTAACACAAAGTGGGCAGTTTTGCTGCAAAAATTACAATTGAGATTTCTATGCAATAATTTGATATGATTAAAGCTTTTCAAAAAAGTTTAAAATCGTTGGCTACAGCAGGTAGCACCGAAGATGACTCATTCTTTGTCAAAAATCATAAGTATGCCTTCACGCTTTATGGTTGCTTTATGGTTTTTGCTGGAGCATATTGGTCTATTGCGGGTTTTGTGTTAGGCTATTATTGGTTAGGCATTACCTCGGCAGTATACCTATTGCTTACTTTAGGCAACCTCCGCCTTTTCTTCAAGAAAAAGTCCTTGCCACTTCCCCGTACATTTCAAGTAGCCAGTGGTGTACTACTACCCTTTGTATTTCAATGGTTAATGGGTGGTTTTCAAGCTTCTGGCACATTTTTGCTGTGGGCGTTGCCCAGTGCGTTAGGAGGGCTCACCTGTACACCTTTTCGTCAAGCGGCTTATTGGCTTTATGTGTTTTTGTTGGGCATTTTTGTATCTATTATCATAGACAACCAACTCACTACCTTACTCAACCTTCAACAAACACCTCAACAACACCCTTACTTCTTCTCTGTCAACTTAGCGATTATCATGTTGGTAGTTACCTTTGTTGCCAGTCAATTTGTTAATAGCAGTGTACAACTACAAAGGGTACTAAGGGGGCAATTGTCGGCGCTTAACTATAGCATGGGCACGCTGGAGCTAGACAAATATGGGCGCATTACTTTTGCCAATGATTTGTTTTGCCGTTTTTTAAACATCAAAAAAAAACGGTTGTTAGGCAAACGCCCTAAAACATTCCTACAATCGCAACGCTGGGATAACAAAACCCACTACAAAATATTTTGGTCTACTCTCAAACAAGGCATCAGTCAATCGGGCGAATTTGAATACCCTACTCCACGTGATGGCAGCTATTGGTTAGCGATGACTTTTACGCCCGTGTTTAGCAGCGAAAACCAATTAATAAAAGTGATTGTAATTGCGAATAATATCACCGAAAACAAACGTAAAAAACAAGAAATAGAGGAATCTAACCAGCGACTGTACTCGTCGGAAGAGGAGCTACGCCAAAACATGGAAGAACTTTTGGCTACTCAAGAACACTTACGCCGGGTAGAAACAGAACAACGGGGGCATCTTGCCGCTATCAACCGTACACTTGCCGTAGCTGAGTATGATGTAAAAGGTAATATTATCGAGGCAAATACTTCTTTTTTATATTTGATGAAGTATGAGAGGGAGGACTTGCTGGGCAAGCATCATGACGTATTGATAGATGAGTACGGTAAAAACGAGGAGAGTTATACTCATTTTTGGGAAGAGCTTCGAGAGGGTATTCCACATTCGGGTGATTTCAAACGAGTGAATCAATACCATGAAGATGTCTGGATCAATAGTTCTTATACTCCCATTACTGACGATAACGACAACGTAATTAAGATCGTACAACTTGCTAATGACATTACCGCTACCGAACAACAAAACATAGAGTACCGCGCACGTAGTGATGCTTTTGCCAGATTCAATACTATCGTAGAGTTTTCTTTGGAAGGCAAAGTGGTTCATGCCAACGACTTTTTCATAAGACTAAGTGGTTATGAGCTTGAGGATGTGATCGGACAGGATTATGCTTTCTTTCTGCCCGATCGGGAAGAAAAAAGAGAGGTTTATAAACGTTTTTGGAGCAGTGTAAAACGCGCAGGATTCTATGATGGAGTCTTTCGTTGGATATCAAAACATGGTGAAGACCTGTGGTTTAGAGGGGTATACTCAGTATTGAAAAACCACGATGGCGAACCGCTCAAAATCATTAAGTTTGCCCAGGATGTGTCGAACGAAAAACTACTGGAAAAACAGGCACAAGAGCAAATAGAGCAAATAAAAACATCGGAACAAGAGTTAAGGCGCAATGCAGACCAACTGTTGTCTGCCAATGAGAACATATCAAAAGCCAAACAACACCTCGAAGAAATCACCTCTTTTCAAAAAAGTATTCTTCAGAGTGCCGAGCTTTCTATTATATCTACCAACCTGCACGGCATTATTACCAGTTTTAATCCAGCCGCCGCTAAGTGGTTGGGGTATGAAGCATCAGAGCTGATAGACAAAAAAGATTTGTTGCTGTTTCATGATACCACTGAAATTGAAGCAAAAGCGTTGGAAATAGCCAAAACTCAAAAAAAAGAAGTGCAAAGCATGGATGTGTTGCTTGGCAAAGCTCTGCAAGGTCAGGTAGATAGAAATGAATGGACTTATATACGCAAAGATGGGTCAAAATTTAGGGTGTTGTTGACTATTTCTGGCATTCATAACGATAACGATGAAATCATTGGTTTTTTGGCAGTAGCCAATGATATTACTGAAGAGTTTAAACAACGCCAAAAAGTAAGTATTCTGCTCAAAGAGGCAAAACAACAACAAAATATGCTGAGCCGTATGGAAAAAACGGCTAAGGTAGGTGCCTGGGAGTATGACTTGCGAGACGAAAAAGGGCATCGTTTGGTATGGAGCGATCAAATGTTTAGGGTATACGAGGTGCCATTTAATATGGAGCCTACACTGGACGACTTCTTTAAATACTATAAAGAAGGAGATGCTCAAATTATCAAAGAACACTTCAATAGTGCCTTAAAAAATGGAGACTCGTATGAACTAGAGCTACAAATGGTATCTGCCAAGGGCAAAGAAATATGGGTAAGGGCTATTGGCAAAGCACAACAACGACGAGGCAAAACAGTGCGCTTGTCTGGTACAATTCAAGACATTACCGAACGCAAAGAGATAGAAGAACAACAGGATCGTTTGGTGTCCATTTTAGAAGCATCGCCTAACCTGGTGGCAATGAACGATAACAAAGGGCGGATTATCTATATCAATCAAGGGGGCAAAGACATGCTTGGTTACCCACCAGAGTTTGACGAGTTTTATAACAGGGAAACCATCGATTTCCAAACAGCAGAAAGTATGGAGCTGATCAGAACTGAAGGAACTCCTTACGCCAAAGAACATGGAGTATGGGTGGGCGAAACCGAATGGGTGCACAAAGATGGGCACGAAGTACCCACTAGTCAGATTATAGTGGCACACAAAAATGCCAATGGCTCTATCAAATACTTCTCTACCGTAGCTTTTGATATTAGTGAATTAAAAAACCAACAGCAAGAATTGGTGGCAGCCCGTGACATATTGGAAGACTCGCTGGAAGAGCTGAAAGCAAAAAATGAAATATTAGAAGCCTCTAAGCGCATACTAAGTGCAAGTAATGCCCGGATAGAGTCAAGTAGGGTACAATTGGCAGAACAAAGCCAGAAACTTACCAAGCAAAACAAAAATATTACCGACAGTATCAACTACGCCAGCCGTATTCAGCGAGCTTTGCTTACGCGTGAACAAAAAATAATTGATAGCTTTAGGGAAGCTTTTATACTGTACTTGCCCAAAGACATTGTATCGGGTGATTTTTACTGGTATTCGGAAATAGAGAAAAGCGGGCAAAGTAATAAAAAGGTATTGATTGCAGCTGATTGTACCGGGCACGGGGTACCAGGGGCATTGATGACCATTATAGGCAACAATATTTTGGATGATGTAATCAACAAACAACAAATACTCGAACCCGATCAGATTTTATATGAGCTAGACAACCAATTGGTAGAGACGCTCCATACCAACAGCGACTCTCCTGAAGATAGTAAGGTAAACGATGGGATGGATATAAGCATCATGGTAATAGATGAAGACCAAAAGCAGTTACGCTTTGCCGCAGCAAAAAATCCTCTACTTTATGTAAGGGGTGGAGAAATTCATCAAGTAAGAGGATCCAAGTTTCCAATTGGTAGCAATACTCAATACAAGCTTCAGAAGGTGTTCGAAACTCATACAATAGATATACAACCTGGTGATGTGTTTTATATGATTTCGGATGGTTTTCAAGACCAATTTGGAGGAAAAAATGGTAAAAAATATCTTACCAAACGCTTCAGAAGTTTATTGCTGTCTATCAGTCACTTACCTATGGAAACACAAGGAGAGTTCCTTGATAAAGAAATTACTGAATGGCGGGGCGATGCCTCCCAAACTGATGATATTTTGGTGATGGGGGTTAAATATTGAGCCGTTGAAAACTCGTATTTCTGTATGGGACTTCAAGAGACAAAAATCCCCTGGCTTTTTATAAAAAAACTCAGGGGATCACTTTCTATGGAATGGTGTAAAAATAAATTTCTATAGTAACGCTAAAATATTTTGTTGCTATACGCGGCACGGCAATATCCAGTGGATATTGAGCGAGCTTGAGGGATGGTTGGCTAATAGCATCGCTATTCGGCTATTTTTTAACAAAGTATAGCAACAAAAGATGAGGTTAAGAATGTAAATTTATTTTGGTACCATTCCTATGGTATTTATTGCTTCACAATCCAACGCTTAGCATCTTCCAGGCTCAAAAAATGTTCGTTACCTGTTTTATTACTTTTTATTGCATATTCTTTAGTCGATAGCTCTGTAAATATATTGCGTGAGGTTACAAAAGCCATTGTTTCTAAACCAGCATAACGTGCTGCTGGTAGCCATATTTTAATAAGCCAACTCAACGAATCTGACAAAGAACCCTCCATCATTTCGGTATCCATAATCCAACGTTTTGCCTTAGATGACTTAAGAACAGTAAGGCCAGCTTGCATGCCTTCCATAATATTGTCGTGTGGACAGTATCCTTGCCATTTGGTAATTACGGTGTTTGTATTTTTACAGTGTTCAATTTTCACGAAGTTGATACCGCTTGTTCTTTTCAATACAGTCATTGTTAAAAAGTTGGATGGGGTTTGGAATATAAAGTTGTTGCTTAATTGCAATGCAATGGTAGGGAATAAAACCTGTGATTACAAATAAGGGCAATGAGGCAAACGTAAGTTAAAACACTGAAAGTAAACCAGAAAAAACACAATATTGGCTAAACATTGTCATAAGTTAAACATGTAGGTTTTATAGGGTTTAACTGTTTTATTTATCAAGCAGATCAATAAGTAAACAACTGACTGTGAATTGGTTACTTAAAAACAAGCGTACAATACTCTCTATAGTAACTCCTATCACAAAAATGTAATAACTAAGTACAATGATAACAAAAGCTTGACTAAACTAAGGTTTTTTGCAGCTTTAAGCACAGTGGAACCTAAACTTTTTATTTACAAAAAACCATTTTCATAAAAACCCACTTTATGGACTTTTCAAAGAAGGTTAAAACTAAAAAAGCTGCAAAAGTCAAAGACTTTGCAGCTCAAAACAGGTAATTTATTGAATCTATATTCTAAATACGAGGGTATTACTTACAATCTTATACCAAAACTAAATGCATTAAGTGAAGGTCCTTTACCCTCTACAAATAAGGGGTTGAGGTCATACTTGGCAAACAACTGAAAGCCATCAAACCCAAGATAAGTAACCAAACCATAACGCCAGTTATTCAAGAAATAACTTCTATGGGGGCGTTGTACGTTTTGCCCGCTGGGTTTAATCTTAGCGTAGCTGTCCAAACGATAACCAAAGTACCCTCCTATGTCGAACCGAAAAGCAGTACGCCCAAAAGGATTTTGAAACCTAAGTCCCAATAATATGGGCACATTGGCATAAATAGTGGTCAGCTTGCTTTTATCTATAGTTACATTATTGTCTTCTAGATAATCTCTAAAGTTTACACCTGCCGAGTCTTGCGTAATGTAGGTGTCATTGGTAAACATAAAATTATTCCAGCTTACTTCTACCCCCATGGTTAACCGTAAGGGAGACCCAAACAAACTAGTGCGTCGGTACCAACCTACCGAGATATACCTCGACCCAAACACGTCTAGTCCATACTCCTTTCCGGCTTCATCTGGAAACCTCCCGTTTTCAAGGTAATTATTAAACCCTAAGTCAAGCGAAAGGTAATTACGCACCCGTGAACGCCTGCGACGTTTGTATCTGCGGTGTCTGTTTCGCTGGTTTTCGTACTCACTGGTATAGTAATCATTGAAATTTTCGTTGGGCTGATATACAATCACGGTTTTTTCGCTTCCACTTCGGCTAGAGTCTGCTTTTTTGACTGCCTCGGCTATAATCTTATTCAAGTCTACCTTTGACAAATCTTTCAAGCCATCTTTGTCTTTGGTAATAATAATGACTTTAGTGCCTCCTACGTCTACTTTTACAGTATCCTGGGCTTTTGCACTCACACTACCCAGCAACAGCAACACCAGTGCAATAAATCGTGTTTTTTTCATAGTGAATAATTTCATGTTTTTTTCATTTTTGGTTGTATGGTCAATGATTCATCCTACACGTTTGTGTTTTATACATTACCACAAACAATTTTTCAGTTTTTATGATTTACACCGGTGTTTGCAATTATTAAAAACTTATAGTTAAACCTGCCTAAATTATAGACAGCAATTAATCGTCGCGATCGCCTAAAAACCTCAAAAGGCTTCTTTTCTTCTCCGCCTTTTTAGTTTTGGTTTTATTGTGATCCAAGCCTTTTAGTTTTTTCCAGATTTTTTTCAAGCCTTTGCCCCCTTCGTCCTGCTCACGCTCTGCAGCCATGTTTTCCGACAGTTTCAAGGTTACAGTTACTTGAAATGGCTTGTTTGGTTTAGGTAAATGCGATTTTGGCTCTGGCGCTGCCACACTCAGCCACACACTTTTGGTGCGTAGTGGTGTAAAGTAATCACCAAAGCTTTTGCGTTGAGTCGATGTAATTTTAACTCCAGACTTGGTGCTTGATTTTATGCTCATTTTGCTTGTCTTGCCTTGCTTAAGGCGAACAAAACTACCTTTAGATTGCACGCCTTTTTGAGTGTTCTGCCTGGCTTGTTTTGCCTTTATTTCTGTAAAAGTCTTTTTCGTTAAAGTATTATTTTGGATAATTGATGCCTGAGTTTTTGTTGTTTTTTTAGCGTCAAAACGAGCAAGAGGATTTCCTGCAAGTTTCAATTGAAGGTCTACCATTTTGGCAGCTACTTGTGCTGGAGGTGGTGAAACTTGTGGCTGCCACAACGCCAAACCTATGCTTAATAATGTAATTGAAATACCTGACGACCACCACACTACTTTGCGTTTCCACCACGACACAGGCTCTTTTTTATCAAGTGCTGCATTGAGCTTGTCCCAGACGGCAGCACGTGGCATCTGCTCAAAGTCTTTCAACTTCTCCTCAAAAATTTTGTCTATTGGGTGTTTACTCATGATCTATGCTATAAGTTTTTTTTTCCTGGTTACGCACATATTTCTGTAACAGAACACGTGCTCGTGATAATTGAGATTTAGAAGTATTGGTACTGATTCCTAGTTGCTCGCCTATTTCTTTATGCGAATAGCCCTCTATGGCGTACAAGTTGAATACTGTTCGGTAACCGTCGGGCAATTGATCAATACATTTCATCAAGTCTTGCGCATTTAGGTTATCTTCGGCACTGGCAAACTCAGAAGCTTCGCTTATATTTTCTATGTCTACCTCTGCCTGATGTCGCTTGTTTTTACGCAAGTAGTTCAGTGCTTCATTTACCACAATTCGCCGAATCCAACCCTCAAAACTTCCCTCTTCTTTGAATTGATCTATTTTACTGAAAACCTTCAGAAAACCATTGGTCATTACTTCTTCAGCATCAAATTGATGGCGCACATAACGGAGACACACTGCAAACATTTTAGGTGAATATAACTCATACACCTTCTGCTGCGCTTGTCGCTTACCTTTACGGCATCCTTTTACCAATGCTTTTTCTGACGAAAGTTTCGACATTGTGCGTTATATGCTATTAGTTTTTAAATAAAAAGTGAGAGGTATCTAACCTCTAAACCTTGGTTATATGCTTGTTTCTATAGGGTAGATACAAATGTAGTATCAAAGGTTGCATGAGGGGTAAAAAAAAGTAAACATTTATCGATTTAAACAAATAAGCACCTGATTATCAGCACACTTAAAATAAAAACATTTTTCCCTACAAACTGTTGAAAAACTATGAATATACTAAAACAAAAACTCAAAAACCTGGACAATGAAAGCATTGATCGGATCATAGAAATGGCTTGGGAAGATCGCACACCCTTTGAAGCCATTGGACAACAGTTTGAACTAACCGAACAAGAAGTGATTCGGTTAATGCGCAAAGAAATGAAGCCCAGGTCGTGGAAAATGTGGCGTAAACGAGTACAAGGGCGAAAAACTAAACATAAAAAACTGCGTGCCCATGACGTAAACCGCTTTCATTGCAGCCGCCAAAAAAGCATTAGTCAAAATAAAATCGCCAAAAGAAACCACTAATCCTTACCTACTTTCACTGGTGCAAACAGGGTGTGCTCCTGAGGCAAGACAAACTGTTGTTGGGTCAACCCTTCGATTACTTGCTTGATTTGTTTAATGTGGGCAAGTTCCTGAGGGGTTGGCTCTTGCTTTAGTCTTATCTGCTGCCGCAAAATCAAATACTCTAATTTTTTATTGGTGAGCGTCCAAGCCAATTGGGTGGCCTGACGCGCTGCCTTGTAGCGATTTTTATTGACAACAGACTGGGTAGGAGTAGTTTTTAACGCTATTAAACGCGCCTTTTGCTTTTTCAATTGTCTTTTGAGCAACGCCATTGCTCGCTGCTCCATTTGCTGTTGTTGCCACTTAATCATTTTACGCCAACTCAAATAAGGGTTAAATCCTTGTAGCAAAAACACTGTTTTTAATGCTTCATTCTTTAAGTTTGCCTCATCTACCCCTGCTGCTTTCATTTTTTTTGCCTTACGCTTCTTCAGTTGCTTCTTTACTGCTTTCTGAAGCTGGGCAAAGCTACGTGCTGTAATGGCAGGCACTACTGGCAACTGTTGTTGTTGCCAATAATATGCCTCTCGAAAAAATAGTTGCCCCATTGAGACAGGTGTTATGCTTGTTGCCTGCGCCAAAGTATAGGTTTTTCCAGGAGTAAAATGAATCCTTAAACTATTTTTTGCCTTAGAATAACAATGAATCACCTGATAGGCACCCGCTGGCGACTGCACAATGATACGCCCTTTGGCACGTGAAGTAATGCTGAACCGATGAATACGAAAATGATAAGTTAAGGGGGGAATCACAAGTGGCTTGATGGTGTAAAACTCACTGAAAACAAAAGTGTGTAGCTTTAGCTGAACGGTAGAGTCGGAAATAATGTACTGTATTTTTTGCCTGACAATATTTTGGTGGGCAGTATAGCGATAAGTTTCAGAAGTCCAGGTACCTGCTACAGAAAGCGCAACAACTGAAGAACAAGTCCAAACAGATAAAAAAACAATTAAAAGTACATTTCTTATAGCGAATGTATACATACCTGTATCAACTGATGCCCCTTAGATAGGGTAAAAATATATGAAAATTAGTATACTGCCCCTCTTCGCTTTCTATCTTAATGCGCCCTTTAAGCTTTTGTATTACTTTTTTTATCACATACAAACCCAAACCATTGCCTTGGGTGGCAGCTTCGTTTCCCCGGAAAAACATTCTAAAAACTTTCCGGAAATATTTATTAGGAATCCCCACCCCATTGTCACTAAACACAATTTTAATACAATTATCGGCGACTACATCTTCCACCAAAATCTTGATAAAAGGGGAGCTATCAGAACGATGAGAGCGAAAAGCAATAGAATTTTCAATCATATTATAAAAAATAATCTGAATCAAGTCAGGCTCTGCTAAGTAGTCAAGCTCAGGAGCTACATCAAACTCCATGTGCATGCCTACCGAGTACATCTGACTACCAAAAGCTTCTTGCAAGTTGCTCAATATAGCTTTAAAGTCGATGGGCTCCAGCACCCGCTCAGTTGAATAACGATTGATTATATTTACCATCAACAACTTGCGCAGCATGTTATCAGTTTTATTCACCACCTTGCCTATCTCTTCCAAAAAATCCAGGGCTGATGTATCTTTTACCTCCAACCTGGCAAGATTAATTAAACCATTGATAGATGCAATGGGTGCTCTGAAATCGTGTGAGGCCCGATAGATAAAAGCATCTAGCTCTCGGTTTGCCAACTCAAGGTGATTATTCATTTTCAGCAAACTTTCGGTACGTTCCTGCACAATTTTTTCAAGCTCAAGGTTCATTGCTTTGAGGTTTTCGGCATTGTTGCCAACCTCTTGGTCTTTTTCTGGGTGCTTGCTTTCCATCGCATCAAGTAAGTATGATTGATGATTAAGGTAATAATGGTTTATAGGACGCTTGTGGGTAGCCTATAAGGAATGGTACCAAAATAAATTTACATTCTTAACCTCATCTTTTGAGGCTATACTTTGTTAAAAAATAGCCGAATAGCGCTGCTATTAGCCAATTTTTTGCCTCGTCTAGCAACAAAATATTTTAGCGTTACTATAGAAATTTATTTTTACACCATTCCTAAGTATAAAAAGTTGAGTTTTAATATTTGTATCAAGTATTTTAAAAACCCACTGACTGCACTACCACACACAAGGTTAAAAAACTAAGTAAAACATAAAAATAAAGTAGTCCAAGTGAACAAAATATTTTTTGAAGAAGTATGCCTTTCAAAAATGTTGTTCGATGGAGTAGACTATTTTGGTAGTTTTACTAAGTAATGGTTGAAAAATAAAGTATCCATTTAGAGATAGATATTTGCTATTGAGGCGAGGCATTTTTTGCGCTCGTAGAGCTTGAACCTCGAACTTGATTCGGGGCAGCGCTACAGGCAATAAAAACTCACAGTCCCGGCGAAACTGCCGGGGTAACGAAGCATCAGGAGTAAAGGTCATTTCCTAAATCGAAAGCTTACAGTCCCGATTCATCGCATGCGTCAAAGCTTAATTTTACGAACACTTAAAATAACATCAAAATCATCAAAAATGACTCTTTTAGGCGCAACTCCTACGGAGCTGTGTCCCGCTTCGTTTATTTTTTCTACCAAGGTTTCGCCCCACTGGGGCTAATATTCGTAAAAAGTGGCATAAAAACGAGCAAAGAGTTTTGAACGATTCCATAAAAATTTTGATTCAACACAACTTGAAGCTGGTTTTTACAGGCGGAATTTTAAGCCCTGATCAATGCGATTCATCGGGGGTTATTTTTTGTCCATTACTAAGCCAAATAATAATGATTTTTTTTGCTAAAAAGAAATAAAATGAGCTGAAATGGTTGGGAAATAAAATAAAATGAGTTGCCTCAGTTGCCTTAAAGGGAATGCCTTATGCCTGTTATCAGGAAGTTTTGGCTTGATCGGCATGGCTATTATTACTCTCTTTGTCTTTAAACTGCTCGTATTGATTGGGCACCTCCAAAATAATATGAGTCCCTTTGCCATAGTCGCTACTCAGTGAAATACTGCCATGCATTTTCTCTACAGTTTGTTTCACAATGTACAGCCCTAGTCCTGAGCCTTCGGCATTTTCGGTGCCCCTAAAAAACATATTAAATACATCGCCTTGATACTCTTGAGCTATGCCTATGCCATTATCCTGAAAAATAAGTTTGGCTGTGTCAGGGGTAGATAAGTCAATTTTTACTTTCAGAAAACTGTTTTCGACTGAAGTATTTTGATACTTAATCGCATTAGAGATAATATTATTAAGAATAATACGCAACCGTAATGGTTCACTGTAAAAGGGCTGGTTGCCTTTAAGAGATATATCGCGTTGTACCCGCTCATAGTTTTTCATAAACTTAAGGTCTTCAATACAATCACTAATCATCGCCTCAAAGTCAATCTTTTCGGTTACTATGTCAGCCCGCCCGCTACGTGAGTATTCAAGCAACGACTTGATAAATTTATCAAGCTTAAGGGTACTTTTTTCAATCAACTCAATATAACCTATCAATCGCTCGGCATTATCACTGTCAAGTTTCGACAAGTTTACCAACCCCAAAATAGACGTAAGCGGAGCGCGCAAATCGTGTGATACTTTGTACACAAATTGATCAAGCTCAAAGTTGCGTATTTCGAGTTCTTCCAGGGTTTTTTCAAGGTTATCTCGCGATGCTGACAACTCTTTATTTGTATGAATGGTTTGCTTAAGCAATTCCTGGATTTTGATTTCTTGTTGCTTGCGTGCAGTAATATCATTGGCTACTGCATACACATGATCTCTTACATAAATGGCTCTCCAGTCTATCCATTTGTAGCCACCATCTTTACAAACACATCGGTTGATCATCTCTTGGGTTACTCCAATGTTGTCTTGTAATTCTTTGAAATAGTCTAAGGTGGCCTGTTTATCATCTTCATATACAAAGTGAAACAAAGGATACTCTGTCATTTCTTGCCAGTTATAACCCAGCGTATCAGAAAACCCTTTGTTGGCAAATACAAGATTGCCTTCTTTGTCGGTGATAATCACAATGGCAAGCAACGACATGTCAAAAAAGCGGCGGAAACGAGCAAGGGGGGCATCTTGCATGATAGCAATGCTTGCCAGTACATAGATGTAGCCATCTTCTGACTTGGCAAATTTGCCTCTAAACTGCTGTATATTATTATTCTTGCTTTTTAACTGACAATTAAAAGTAGAGAACTTAATGTCTGTATCTTGGGCTTGCTCCAGGGGTTGTGGCGCTAGTTGGTCAAAAGTTTCCTGAATAGTTTCAAGGTCATTCTCGGCTACCAGATCTATAAAATCCCTTCCAATTAACTCGTCTTTGAGGTATTGAAGGTTTTTTAAAAATATAGCATTTATCTCCACAATTTTACCTGAGGGATCAAGTACACAATGCATTTCAGAAGATAAATCGAGTGATACTTTGGTATCCATAAAACTATATGGTAAGGTAGCGATTACAGAATTTTGAATGATTTTAAATATAAACTAATATTTAAAAACCTACAATATATTTAGAAAACATCTTTGAGCCAAAGACTATAATACTTACACCACAGTTAATACTCTAATTTGTAAGGAATAAGATTAAAACTGAGTTTACTATCTTCCATAAAATCTTCGGCTTCAGCAAGAATATCATAGTCATCGTCTGGATAATACCAATTAATGACGATTTCTCCGCCCTTTTCTTTAAATTTTTTCAGCGATTTCAGAATATTCAGAATTGCCTTTGAAGAACTGGTATTAAAGTAAGTAAGCTTAAAATTAAACGTAAGAGTTTTGTATGATTCCTCATTATAGGCATTCAGCCATTTGATAATAGGGTCATAAAAATCTACCGTATCTTCAAGGTATGACTCTCCCGAAATTTCGCAAACGGAAGCTTCAGCATCCAACTTGACGGTTGGCGTAAAATAAATGCCTCTTTGCCCCTTGATATATAAGTTTTCCATAACAACTTTATTTATCTTGCAATTTTAACGGATAAAGTAAAAAATGTATAATCATCATCAATTTTTCTACTCCTCATTTCCAAAGGGTTTTCAGAAAGCAAAGCAGACTGGATAAGCCCAATGCCTGCTCCTCTGGCACCCGCCATCAATGACAGTTTACGCATGTGTCGTTTGTACATTCTCAACGACTTTGCGTCCATATCGTTGATTACCTTACAACGCTCCCGTAAAAGCTTTATAGACACAGTGTTGGCTAAATTGCCGGTTTCAAGGTGATAATAATCTTCGGAACGAGCTATGATAATACAACCCACCTTCTCTTGTTTACGAAAGTGGTTGTATTCGTTTGAATAATATAAAATATTTTGGGCTAATTCTATAAAGATTGCATGAAGTTTTCTAAAAATCCTTGGATTTTCTTTTATTTTTTTTTGTATCTCAAGGCTTATTTCGGCAAGAATAATGTCTGTAACCGGTCCTTTATAGGATAGGAGTATCTCGTGTTCACTGTAGTAATCAGATTGATATGCAAAAAAGTTGATTTTTTCAGACATTGTTTATACTACATGCATTAATTTGATAATATTAGTTTACTGAGTCAAACCCTTGGATTTGATTGCGTTAAGGGGTGTTTGCTCAGATGTTGCCGGGCATAATCTTTACACAGGGACTATTACTAAAAACGCGCAAATTGCCAGATATACTTAAGCTGTTAAGTTACTGAACAAAAATTACGCAATTTTGACAGCAGTGTTTATTTGTTTGTATAAATTAAACATTAAACTTTGTATTTTGAGATAAGGTATAA
This sequence comes from uncultured Microscilla sp., assembly GCF_947493425.1. Taxonomy (GTDB): domain Bacteria; phylum Bacteroidota; class Bacteroidia; order Cytophagales; family Microscillaceae; genus Microscilla. The sequence continues at coordinate 16,822 of NZ_CANLRP010000040.1, forward strand.
AAAATTGAACAGAAAATAACAATACTCTTACCTAATTTTTAAGTCTTTGATAATTTTCCCATATCCTGCCACAACCGTTTCAGGTCTCCCGCCAAAATCTATTTCTACAATCACTCTTCCTATTTCGGGCAACACCTTTTTTACTACTCCTTCTATAAAAGCGGCTATTTTTACCACATGTACTTTGTCCCCTGGCTTTAGCTGAGGCTTAAGGGGCACTGGCACGCAGTTATTTTTATTATATACCTTTACCTTTCCGGTAAAACCAATAGTAAGTACTTTGTTGTCTGTCTCTCTTATAATTTGGGCATAATTGTATCCAAAGTCCTCTTTTACCGCAAGGTAAGCTCCTGGCTGCCAAGGTTCGCGCAAAGCTACAAAGGTATTGGGTTGCGCTTGTACATCAGACACTCCAGGTGTATAAGGAGTATCAAGGTACTGTATTTTGGGACTTGCCGGATTGCTTGCATCGGTTACAATTGCTGTACGCATACTTGAGCCCCGGTTTTGTTCCCAGGTAAGCACTACTTCTCCTTTCAGCACTTTTTCGCCCGCAGGTACAGGTATTATCATTGAATTGGGCATCATCACCTCTTTGCCTATAGCTTTAAGTTTTGACTCTACTTTGCCAGGTGCTACCATTTTGCGACCATAAAAAATCAAAACCATCTGATCTTTTCCTTTGACAAAGCCATCTTCTACCCATTGAAGCATAGGCGCCAACACATACTCGTTGGCCTTGGCAGTGGTATTAACCAATGGAAAATCAAGAGGAATAGATCCGGGAGGACGCTTTTTGCTAGAGGCTGACTGGCTACTCATCAAGGCAGGATTGTTACCTGAGTCTACCTCGACAATGCTGTCGGTTTGTTGGGTACCTGTGTTGTCGGTACTACCACAAGCCCATAAACACAACAAGCCTAACCATAAAAAAATTGTAATAGGTTGCTTCAAGTAATTGATTAATTGGGTCATTTTTAGTTAAGTTTACGGCTGTTTGAGTAATCAAATATAATCAATTTATTGGGAAAGTGATATGAAATTCCCCAAGTTATCCTAATTATTATTTCTCCTTTGGCAAGTAGGTATTGTACAGATATATTAACCAAACCCTGTACAGGTAACCTACTGGTTTAAAAGAGGTTGAACATAAAAAACCATAAAATATTATGCACGTATTACAAACACCTGATCATCAATTCGAACACTTACCTGATTATCCTTTTGTGCCACACTATGCACCAGTAGCGTCCAACTTGCAAATGCATTATGTAGACGAAGGTGGTCCCAATGCCGAGGTGGTACTGCTACTACATGGCGAACCTTCATGGTCGTTTTTATACCGCAAAATGATTCCAGTGATTACCAAAGCAGGTTATAGAGCCGTTGCCCCTGACCTGATTGGTTTTGGCAAATCGGACAAGCCTGCCAACACTCAAGACTATAGCTACAAACGTCACCTTGACTGGATGCAAGCTTTTATTGATCACTTGGGCTTAAACAATATTACTTTGTTTTGTCAAGACTGGGGAGGTTTGCTAGGCTTGCGTATGGTGACCGAAAACCCTGACAAGTTTAAAAGAGTGGTGGCTTCTAATACTTTTTTGCCTACAGGCGATATAAAAATGCCAGAATCGTTTGTACAATGGAAACAATTTTCGCAAACGGTACCTGAGTTTCCGGTAGGTAATATTATCCAAAAAGCCACTACTACCGAACTTAGCTCCGACATTGTGGCGGCTTATAATGCCCCTTTTCCTGATGAATCGTACAAGGCAGGAGCAAGAATATTTCCTGCACTAGTGCCCGACTCCCCCACCAGCCCTGAGTCAGAAGCCAACCGCAATGCGTGGAAAGTGCTCAGCCAGTGGACTAAGCCGTTTTTAACTTGCTTTGGCGACGCTGACCCTATCACAAAAGGGGCTGATAAGTTTTTTCAGCAGATGATTCCAGGCGCCAAAGGACAAACCCATACTACTGTAGCTGGAGGTGGGCATTTTATTCAAGAAGATCGTGGCGAAGAACTTGGAAAAATTGTAGTAGATTTTATAAAAGCAAATAAGTAAAAGAGGTGGAAATTAGCCAATGACGAATAGTTCAATAACGAATAGAAGGGGAAGGTAGGTGTTAGAGTGGTAGCAAATGTTTTTGAATGACGAATTGGCTAACAGCTCCTAAAAACGACAGACGATGACAAAAACCGAACTAAGAAAGTACTACCTAAACCAACGGAAAAAACTGGCTCCACAAAAGGTAAATACACAAAGTACTGCTATTCAACTTAAGTTGATAGAGTTGCTTAAAGACACCCCACCTGCTTATTTACACGTATTTTTACCCATTGTCAAAAACAACGAAATAGACACCTGGCAAGTGATTCAACATATATGGCACAATATGCCTCAGACTCAAGTTGTGACTTCGGTCACTGATTTTAAGCACAAAGTAATGCGTAATTATTTGCTAACGCCAGACACCGTTTTGATAGAAAATAGTTGGGGAATTGCAGAACCACAAGAGGGCACCCCCGTAGCAGACACACTTATAGATTGGGTAGTTGTACCTTTGCTTTGTTTCGATAAGCACGGCTATAGAGTAGGGTATGGAGGAGGATTTTACGACCGTTTTTTAGCACGCTGTACTCCACAAACAAAAAAAACAGGGGTGTCATTGTTTTCCCCTGTGGCACTGATCAGTGATACTGATCAATATGATATTCCTTTGAGTCACTGTATCACTCCTACAGAGACCTATATATTTTAGGCTGCCATAGTGGGGTTACTGGCTACTTCTTTACTTTTTTCTTCCAACATTGCTTTAAACCTTTCGTTGGGTTCTACCCCTTCTCCACTTATCGACAATTCGGCCTTGATAGAGTTGACAAAGTACATATCTATAGCTCCTTTGTTTTTTGCCATAATTTTTCCTCGGTATTCACATTCAAAAAAGTCTTTGACCAACTCATAAGTTACCCCCGAAATGTTTACCCGCCCTATCTCTCCACTTGACTCCATCCGGCTTGCCGTGTTTACGGTGTCTCCCCACACATCATAAGCAAACTTGTTTTTACCAATGACTCCAGCAATCAGTTTTCCAGTATTGATACCCAGGCGGGTTTCCCAAAATGGCTCTCCATTGGCTTCCTTTTCAGCCTTTAGTTCGTCCATCGAGCGTTGTATCTCAAGCCCGGCAAGCACAATGTCTACAAAGTTAGTAGTATTAGGTACAGGCAAACCACCTACAGCCATGTAAGCATCACCTATAGTTTTAATTTTTTCGAGGTTATGCTTTTCCATGATTTCGTCAAACAAGGTAAAACACTTTTCCAGTTCTTGTACCAACTCTTGTGGCGGCATAGTCTCAGCCAGTTTGGTAAAACCCTTAAAGTCAGTAAACAACACCGATACCATTTCGTGGTGGCGTATTTTAGCTTTGCCGTGTTCTTTCAACTCATTGGCTACCTCTTCGGGCAAAATATTAAGCAATAAAGCGTCCGATATTTGTTGTTCCTGTTTGATGGTTTCGTTCTGAGTTTCAATCAATTCCATCTGGGTGTTTATTTCTTCATTGCGTTGTTGCACCTCTTCGTTCATGGTAGCAAGCTCGTCTTTTTGCTTGGTTATCTCCTCGTTCTTTTTAGATAAAGCTTCTTTTTGCTTCACAATCTTATCAGTGCGTTCGGCAAGGGCTTCTTTTTGCAAAGCAAGCAATTTATTGGCTTTCTTTTGTGCCAGGTAACTCCTGATAATAAAAATCATAGAAAAGATGACTACTATTGCTCCACCAATAGCAAAATTGATAATCAGTTTTTTTTGCTTGTTTTCAGCCATCAATTTTTCTTGTTCGGCTTTGTGTTGGGCTGCCTTCAAAGCAAGTCCTTTCTTCTCTAAGTCTTGCAAAATCAAACTATCCATCAATGCTTTCTCTTTCATTTCTTTAATTCTAAGGTTGCGCGTCAATGTATCAGTCTGACTCGACAAAGAATCTTTTTCAAGCGAAAGAATAAGTTTTTGTTGCGACAATAAATACTTTTGATACTTTGTTCTTTTCAGTGCGGATGCCTTGCCTTCAAGTTCACTGTTTTTGGTTGAAATAGCCCTGTCTTTGTCCGAAATGGTTTTGTCTTTGGCTCTGATGGCTTCTTCCTTTTTTCTAAGCTCTTCTTTTTTCTTTCGTAGCTCTTCCTTCACAATTTTTGCGTGCTCAGAGTGGTAAGGTCCCGCCTGCCCATAAAGTTTTTGGTAACGCCTGATTGCCCGACGTTCGCGACGAACCGGAGATTTTTTACTTTTCAATAACCGATAAGCTGGCAATAAGCTTTTAGAAATAAAGTGAACGAGTTTTTGTTGGGAAATTTTTTGGGCTTTGAGTAAGGCCTCCATAGTGTTAAAGGCTTCTTCGTGATAACGGACTGCCCGCAAGAAACGATTGTTTCTCACCTGTAGGTCACCCATTGTTTGATTGGCCATTGCATAGCCCCATTTATAATTGATAGCATTGGCGATTTTTTCTGCTTTTTGGGCATAATCAAACGCTTGCTTTGGTTTTCTGCCACTTTCAATTACGGCAAGTTTGTTCAAAGCATCTACCTGGGCTTTGTCTTTTTTATTTTGGGCAACAGTGGCTTTAAGCACCACTACATCGTTTGACTGCCCAAGGCTTACCTGAGGCAATAGCCCACAAATCATCAGGCAAAGCAAATAAGTTCGTAAATTATCCATAATAATGTTACTGATTACAAGGTTTTAGTCTCTCAAAATTGTGCATCAACACACCTTATTCCAGCATAATGATGTCATTCATCTGGCTGATCTGAAATTTTTACTGATAATTTGCTTTGTGATTTGGGTTAAAAACTTATGCAATTATTTTGCCTCAGGTGTTATAAAACATATAATTTTATGTTAAAAAAGCTTCTTTAAACGCCAGGCAATGCAATTTTTTAGTGCGCATAACGCGCAATAGGCTAACAATTTACTTTTCGCCTTATTTTCTTACTCCTTTTTGGGCGAGTGGTTTTCGCCAAAAACACTATGAGTAACTATTAAACAAATATTTTACAGATTATTCGCTGATAATCTTACTATTTTTTAGATTTGGGTAAAAGAATATTTTTTTTGTGGAAAAGATTGGTAGTGTTTGGAATACAACTTACTCTACCCGACGGTTTTTGATGCTTTTGAAGCAAATAAAATTTAAAAACTCATTTTCAGAGCTTTAAAAGCACTTTTTCGCATTTTTTTGATCAAAAATATTGAAAGTTAATGCATATATAAATTATTAACAATCAGCAAGTTGTAAAAACCGTCGGGTAGAGTAGATACAACTCATTGTAATGATGAGTAATACCTTATTTGACGAGGATATATTCAAATATGTTTCCCTTAGGTAAAATCATGGTGTAACTAGCGCTCTGGGTACTAAATTTCTTTCACACCTTTCGGCTTCTTTTGCCTGCTGACTTCACCTAAAAAAACTCACATAGCTTAGGCTATGCTCGTTTTTTGGAGGTTTGACAGCCACCAAAATAAACTCGAAATTGTGTATAAACTACTTAGTTCCCAAAGCACTAGCCAGTATGTTAAAGCCAGAGCATTAGCATTGAGTCACTTTACTTACTCAAAACCTGCAAATATGAATACATTCAAAGACCCTTTTGCCAATATGAGTGGCTTTGCGTTTTTTCTTTGTTTTACCGGTGGGGTCGCTTTGATTGGTCTCTTAGGGTGGGTTTTTGGTACGCCTGGCAAACAAATAGCCCCTACTTATAAACACCTACTGGATAATTATACCAAAGACTCCTCTTTTACCTCGCCTCAATTTAGGATAAAAAAAGGACAATCATACCGTTTAGAGTTGAAAGGCGAGGTAATTGATAATGATTGGATAGTAGTGGGCTTGAGCATTTTGAACGAAGAAGACGATGTGATTAATGAGAAAGAGGTAGAGTTTTGGCACGCAAGTGGTCACGACTCTGACGGATCATGGAGTGAACGTGATGATATAGAAGCATTTCATTTCAAAGCCAAAAAAACTGAAAAAATTTCAGTAGAAGTGTACTGGATCAATGATGGCGCAAATGATTTTTGGCGCCAACAAGGGATTTTCAAAGAAAGTGAAATTTGGAACAAGCAAAACCTGGAGAACCTGTTTAAGCGTCAAACAACTACAATCTCTTTTACCTTAAAAAAAGCAGGAGGAGCCTTGGTGTCTAAGTACTTTCAGTATGTATTTTGGATATTTGGAGGTTTGTTTCTTCTTGCAATTATTATGGAGTTTGGAGATACAGAATGAAACTCTTGGACATGAAAACAAGATAGGTAGGTTTGCACATTTAGTCGTTATGAATTAAAATGAGCAGGTTTTTTGTAGTAGATAGTATTTGTTAATTGTTGAAAAAACAGTAAATTTAGTATTTTAACATTACGATCAATATTGAATTATGAAGTCATATACCCGCATGCTTGTTGTAGCAATTACTTTACTCATACTTGCCACACTATACGCTGCAGCATCGCAAGGTTGGTGGGTGGCATCTTTCAGAAACACTGCTGTAATACATGCCTACCAAAAAGAACAACGTGCTTATGGTAGCAGGGGTGTATATGGTAAAAGTGGCAGATTAAGAAATGGCTCAAGAAGTTTTAGAGGAGGGAGTCGCCGGGGAGGTAAATAAATGATTATTATAAAGAAAACTAAACTATTTTAAACTTAAAAATATGAACTTACTCAGCATTTTCTTACAAGCGTCTAACACAACTGGTCGCATATCCATTCAGGATGGCATTCTCGAAACACTTATTTTTGTAGCCGTAGGCATGGCTATAGCTTTTCTTGCCTTCAAGCTTATCGACTTGATTACCCCAGGCAACCTGTCAAAGCAAATCGCAGATGGCAATGTAGCACAAGCTATTTTAGCCGGAGCGTTAATTTTAGGTGTGTGTATTATTATTGCGGCAGTATTAAGTTCATGAACAAACCCTCAAATATTCAAACAAGCCTTACTCAAAAAGCATCAGTGCCGATACTCTTAGTATCGGTTTTTATTATTGCCATCTGCGGTATTTTGTACGAGTTGCTCATTAGTAGCATCTCGTCTTATTTTTTGGGGAGCAGTGTACTTCATTTTTCACTTACCATTGGGTTGTTTTTATCATTTATGGGGCTAGGGGCTTACTTGTCTAAATTTATTCCTGACAAGCACTTGCTCGACCGTTTCATTATGATAGAAGTCTGGCTGGGTATCATTGGTGGAGCATCAGGGGCTTTGCTTTATGTAAGCTATGCCATTACCGAAAACTACTACCTCATTGCTTTTTTGTTGCTGGGCAGCATAGGTACCCTGGTAGGCATCGAAATCCCCATTCTAACCCGCATTATCCGAGGCTATTTTAACCTCAAAGATACCCTGGCTCAGGTATTATCTTTTGACTACCTGGGTGCTTTGATTGCCTCTATTTTGTTTCCTTTATTTTTGTTGCCTTATCTGGGGCTTACCCGTACTTCGTTTTTTATAGGTTTGCTTAACCTAAGCGTGGGCATATTCAATATGTTGGTGTTCAAAAAGCAATTGATTCGTTTTAAACGAAAACTCACCTTTACTTTAGTTGTTACAGTATTGTATATCATCGGTTTCTTTTCGGCATTTACCATCAGTGGCTACTTTGAACAGTTTCTTTACCAAGACGACATCGTATTTACCAAGCAGTCGCGTTATCAGAGGCTGGTAGTAACCCAATGGAAAAACGACACCCGCCTGTACATTGATGGCAACTTGCAATTTTCATCTGTAGATGAATACCGCTATCATGAACCTTTGGTACATATTCCTTTGGCTCTTGCCAAAAAACCCGAATCAGTGCTATTTTTAGGGGCAGGCGACGGGTTAGCTATCCGTGAAATATTGAAACACCCCCACATTCAACAAATACACGTGGTAGATCTTGACCCCGAAATGACCAAACTAGGTAAAAGTCATCCTGTATTTAAGCGCCTAAATCAAAGTGCTTTTTATAACCCTAAGGTAAAAGTTTTTAACCAGGATGCATTTAAGTTTGTAGAAAAAGAAGCCAAGCAACTATACTCGCTCATTATCATAGATTTGCCCGACCCCAACGACATCAACGTAGGTAAACTGTATACCCGTGAGTTTTATTCACTGGTGAAGCGCCGCCTGGCCAAAGATGGAGCCATGGTTACCCAATCTACTTCTCCGTTTTTTGCCCGCAAAGCTTTTTGGTGCGTCAACCAAACCCTGAAATCGGTATTTCCGGCGGTGGTGCCTTATACAGTCAATGTACCCTCGTTTGGGCAGTGGGGCTTCAACATAGCCTTGTCTTATCCACTTGCTCCCCAAGGCAAACAATTTAGCAAAGAAGGAATGGCCAATTATCTCAACCGCCAATTGTTTGACGAACACCCACACCTCAAGGGCAAGTTGCGTTACCTCACCCCCGCAGTACTCAACAGCTTTATGCACTTTGACAAAGACATGACTCACCTACCTACTCAAGTAAACACCTTAAATACCCAAAAACTGGTGCAATACTATGAGGAGGGTTGGCGAAATTATAACCGATAATGAGTTCAGCATAGCCTAAGGCAACTACCCACTTAAGGCTGGCCTCAAACTAAACGACCCTGTACTTTAAGCACAGGGTCGTTTAGTTTGAATATACCAGCAGCAAGGCAATGGCTTAGCTGTCTGTTCTTGGTTCGTTTGGCTTGCCAGGGGCTTGGTTTTGTGCTCCTGGAAACTGGGTACCTCTGTTTTTCTCTTTTTTCTTCTTCTTTTTCTTATTAGGATTGGGTTGCCCTTGCTTTGGCTGGTTTTGGGCTGGCTTATTCTTTTTTGCCCAACCATCTTTTAACGATACGGTGCGGTTGAACACCAATTGATCATTAGTTGTATACTTTGTATCTACACAAAAATAGCCCAAACGTTGAAACTGCATTCTATCACCCGGTTTTGACTCTTTAAGACTTGGCTCAAGTTTACAGTCTTTTAGTATCTCTAGTGAGTTGGGGTTCAAAAACTCAGTAAACCCTTTGCCTTCTTTTTTGGCTTGGGTTACAGGCTGTTCTACATTGAACAAACGGTCATATAAGCGTACCTCGGCGTCTATAGCGTGAGCTGCCGACACCCAATGCAATACACCTTTTACTTTTTTCCCGCTGGTGTCTTCCCCACTTTTCGAATTTTCGTCGTAAGTACAACGCAACTCTACCACTTTGCCCGCTTCGTCTTTGATCACTTCTTCACATTTAATAATATAAGCACCCTTTAGACGCACTTCGCGCTCTGGGGCAAGGCGGAAAAACTTCTTGGGGGCATCCTCCATAAAATCGTCTTGCTCTATGTAGAGCTCTCGACCAAAAGGCACTTCACGTTTGCCCAAACTTTCGTCTTCAGGGCTATTTTCCAACACCAAAGTTTCGGTCTTACCTTCGGGATAATTGGTAATGACTACTTTTAGGGGCTTAAGCACTGCCATTACCCTAGGTACCGTTTTATTGAGGTCTTCACGAATGCTGTGCTCCAGCAATGATACATCTATCAGGTTTTCGCGGCGTGCGACGCCTACTTTTTCGGCAAAGTTGCGGATAGATTCAGGCGTATAACCACGACGACGTAATGCCGACACAGTAGGCATACGAGGATCGTCCCAACCATCTACGACCTTTTCTTCTACCAATTGCAGTAACTTGCGTTTGCTGGTCATGGTGTATGACAGGTTCAGGCGGGCAAACTCGGTTTGCTTGGATGGAAAAATACCCAGTTTGTCTATCAACCATTCATACAAAGGGCGGTGCACCTCAAACTCTAGGGTACACAACGAGTGGGTTACCTCTTCTATAGCATCTGACTGCCCATGGGCAAAATCATACGTAGGATAAATCTTCCATTTATCGCCAGTGCGGTGGTGAGGCTTATCAGTAATGATGCGGTACAAATAAGGGTCACGCAAATGCATATTCGGCGAAGCCATATCTATTTTTGCCCGCAATACTTTAGAGCCATTAGGGTGGTTGCCCTGTCTCATTTCTTCAAACAATTGCAGGTTTTCGGCAATAGAACGCGAGCGGTACTTATTTTCTACACCTGGTTGGGTAGGCGTTCCTTTTTCTTTAGCGATGGTTTCGGCATCAGAATCGTCTACATAAGCCAAACCATCTTTGATAAGTTTTACAGCAAATTCGTATAACTGATCAAAATAATCGGACGTATAACGCGCATTACCGTTCCATTTGTAGCCCAGCCATTCTATGTCGTTTTTGATTGCCTCTACATATTTGGTGTCTTCAGTAATGGGGTTGGTATCGTCAAAGCGCAGGTTACAAGCCCCCTGGTACTTTTGTGCAATCCCAAAGTTTACCACAATAGACTTGGCGTGTCCAATGTGCAAAAAACCATTTGGTTCAGGTGGAAATCTTGTCTGGACTTTGCCGCCGTGCTTGTTATTGGCAATGTCATCCTCAATCTTTATTTCGATAAAGTTGAGTGATTCCTTCGGTTCTTTTTCTTCGGTTGCGGTACTCATTTTTCGCTTTGATTAAATTTTTCTGATAGTAAGACAAAACCACCATATTCAGCTGTTAGATGTTAGCTTCAAGCCATAAATAAGCCAAGCACTATTCAACTGTAAAATAGTGGAGTATTGATAATAAATAAAGGTAAAGACTTATAAACATAAAGCCTTTACCTTTAGGTAGTTCACAAATATAGAAAAGTTTTTAGGATTTGTGTCAAAGCTTTAAGGATGGGTATACTGAAATTAGAATAAAAATAACTTCTAGCCCAAGCTATTGCGATAAAGCCTATACTTATGGTCAGGCTTGATCTTTATACACCTGGGGCACATACATCACCTTACCATAGTTTTTGTACATAAGCTCTTCTTCTAGCAAAGCTCCGCTTCTAAACTTGGCAATTTTATGCCGCCATATTTCATTAGCCCTGAAATAGTGACCGTCTTTTTTGATAAACTGGTGGTTTTTCTCTTTTACATGATAAGCAAAGTCCAGTTCTTTGTTTACCCTTATCTCACCTTCCAATAGCTTATCAGTCAGCCAAAGATTAATCTGAAAAGTCCAGGAGGTGTCGTTAGTGAGTTGAAAATCGATGTAATTGTAAAACACTGCTGCCCCACTTGCCCAGGGCAATACCCTGCCATTGTCAGGAAAAGGATCTATACTATGGTGGTGCCTTTCGGCAATGGTGAGTGGAGAGTGAAGCGCCAACCAGTGCAGCAAGTTGGTACTTTGGCAAATGCCTCCTCCTATGCCTGCTCTGGGTTTGCCAAACGATAATTCCATTCCTTCTTTGTAGCCTTTTTTGCGGGTAGGCAAGCCTACAGTCTTACAAAACGAAAAGGTTTCGCCTGGCTGAATAATCATCCCATTGATTTTGCTTACTACAATCTTAAGGTTGTCTACCTTATTGTGCTGTAGTTGCATATCGGTTTCACCTAGCTTTTTCAACAGTTTAGACTGGTGCTTTTTTACCCGAAAGGGGAGCTTTTCAGGTTGCCGTTGTTGGGTATATTTTTTACCATCCAGGCGCCAACTCAACTGTCTTCTGATGCGTTTTTCCCACACTGATATAAAATACAACCAAGGGTGTCTTTGCGACAATAGTTTGCGCGATTTTGTCACTTTTTTTACCTGATTAAAAGCCTGTCAAAAAATACTTGACAGGCTTTGTTAATTTCTTTAACTTAATTGTTTTTAGTAAAAATATTGCCAAATACACGGTAAAAACCGCCCTGTCCCGATTCTCTGATTTCGTCTACCAAATAGGTAGCGCCTTCTTTACGCAGATTTTTCGGAAATTGCACGTTCCAATTGGCTTCATACCCTGGCGACAAAGCCCTTACTCTTAGTTTGCCCCCTTCTTTGATGCACTTCAGCAATACTCCCTGGGCATCATCGGCAGCCTCTTCGAGCACATCAGTATTTACTACAGCTGCTTGTTTTTTGGGCGCCTTGATATCTTTTACCTGCGGTAACTCTCCCTCTTCTGCCTTTTTGATTGCCTCGGCGCTGGCGTCTATACAAGTAAGCACCCCGTGGGTAGTCACAATATAGAGCTTTTCGTTGTGGTATTGCATAGAATAAGCCGAACCACAAGTGGTGGCCAGTTTCCAGAGACGTTTACCGGTTTTGTCAAAGCAATACACCGAAGAGGAACTATCACCACCAAAGATAAACTCGTTATTGTCAGACGCAGCACAAGAATAAAAAGCCCCTTCGCCCTTCATTTCGGCAAGCTTTGCCCCTTCCTTGTCAAACAACTCCAGCCAAGCACTGCTAGAGCCCGTTAATACTGTTTCTTGAGTACGCCAACCAAACATTACACTGCCTTTGGTGCCTTGATTCCATAAGTTGTTACCTGTTTGTCCATCGTAGCAACTCACACCACTACTATGCCCGTGGTAGACACGCCCAGCATCGTCGCAACGCACCATCCAACCACTGGAACCAGCGCTTTTCTTGCTCCATTGCTCTTCGTCATCGTAATCAATCACGGTTACCTGCCCAGCACTGTCCGACACCCCCAGCAAACCACTGTTGATGTCTAGCCAATAGATATCTACATCTTCTTTGATCTCATACGCTTTGCGCGGAAGTTTTCCCGTAAGATCATACACATTGCCATCGTCACAACCCACATAAATCCAGTCGCTGTCGGCAATGATACATTTCACCCCATCAGGCAATTTATATTGGTTGAGCACTTCGCCCTGATGGTTGAGTTTATACACTGCGCCATCTTCGTTGCCCATCCAGCAAAAGCGGTCATCTATGTAAATACCAAAGGCTGCCGAGCCTGAGTCAAACTTCCATAATACAGGTGATTTTTTGGCGGTAGACTTAGTAGAAGCTATGCTACGGCGCGAAATTGCCCGCTTTTTTCTTTGCCCCATTACCGCCTCAGCGTATCCTTTACTCTTTTTGGCTTTTATTTTTTTATTGGCTTCTTTTACCGCTGCGTCGTTGGTAGCAAAGCTTTTGGTAGACTTGGTGCCATCGGTGCCTATGCGCCCATAGCGAATCGTAAGTTCGGTGTTGTCTATTACTACTTCATAAAACTTGTGGGCAGCTCCAGTATCTTCTGAAAGCTCCAGGTATGTTTTGGTCATGGTGTTGGTTTTAATTTAGGTAGTTTGAGTAAAATTTTAGTCTTGCCAACCACAATTAAGGGGTTTTAATAAATTTAGTTAGCTGGCAAATATAAAGTGGTTGTATACGGTAGGTAAGGTAATAAGTTTCGAGCAATATGGCAGTTTTTGGATACGCTAAAAACACACATTATCTTTGGTTTTTGGCTTTTCTGACCAAACGTTCATATTGTGTCCAAAAATCAGCCTGCTGATCGCTCGAGTCAGGTGGATAGGTTTGCCAAAGTTGGGTTCCCTGCTTTACATTTTGCACGATCTCATCTTCCAACACTACTGTTTTTGAAGGAGAGAGAGGAGAAGTTGGTATAGTCGGGGTAGGCAAAGCAGAAGAGGTTCGCCCAGCTCTCATGATCGTCTTACGATGCTTTATGCCCAATACATAAATAATGATTAAGATTGTAAATAACCAAAAGCTTTTCCAGAAGTTGGTGCTCTCAAAAAACTCGAGAACGCTTTTATATTTTTTTTCTTCAGTCTCTCCTGTTCCGTCAAGGTATCCCTGTATGCTACTTTTCCACGCCTTGTATTCTGTCAATGCCTTATGGTAGCCTGCCTCAAAACCATATTTTTCCTGTTGTTTTATAAGTTGTTGGTAAGCTTGCCTCATATAAGTGTAATCGTCTAACTCACTCGCTGCATACTCTGAATCGAAATATATTTGAAACTTAGTGTAATCAAAAATCATGGATTGAACGTCAGCCTTCCTTATATCTATTTTGTATAAAATCTTTGCTTGCTTTACTTTTCGAAAGTCAAGAACAGCCCCGTTTTTTATCTTTACATTTACCAACAATGTATGCTGAGGCAATTGAGCCCCACTAAAGGTAGCCACCTTTGCAAAAGAAGCATCAGAAAGTAATAGCTTCTTCTGAAATACTGCTTTACTAAAGTCTACTGTATCTCGAAACGACACCGCTTCAAATATGGCAAGGTCTTGAAAATTGGCGTTGGAAAAATTAACCACACTATCAAATCTTGCCTCGTAAAAATTAGCGTTTTTGCTGAAAGTAGCATTTGATAAATCGACAGGCTTTTCAAACTTGATTTTCTTAGCTGTAAAGGCCCCTAGAAAAATAGTGGATTGTGCTTTTAATGTTTGATTCAAGACCCTTAACTGGTCTTTATACAAAATTTCTTGGTCTGGTATATTATAACTAATCAAGACATCCAACTTAAAATCATGTGTATATTCACGCTTACTATAGTCAAACATTTGTTGTGCAGGTATAGGCAATGCCCAACCCAAACACCCAGCAAAAAAAAGAAAATATTGAAGTACTTTTTTCATGAAATAAAATATGAGTGACTGACCTAAATGAAACTTCAAACGACATAATAATAATATCAACTACTAATACTTTCGGCTACTTATCCTCTCCCCTGCTTAATCCAGTAGACTCAATACATCTTCTTTAGTCAAGCTCTTGATAAAACTCTCTTCGGTAGTAATCAAGTCTTGCGCCAAGCGCCTTTTGTTAGTTTGCAAAGCAAGAATCTTTTCTTCTACGGTACCCTTGGTAATAAATTTATAGGTAAACACTGTATTTTCTTGCCCTATGCGGTGGGCACGGTCTACTGCTTGTGCTTCAATGGCAGGGTTCCACCAGGGGTCAAGCAAAAACACATACTCGGCAGCTGTAAGGTTGAGCCCTACTCCACCCGCTTTGAGCGAGATCAAAAACAATTGGATTTCGTCATTGGTCTGAAACTGCTCTACTTGTTGCTGGCGATTTTTGGTAGAACCATCTAAGTAAGCAAATCGCCACTGTCTTTCTTCAAACGCATTTTTTAGCAACTGTAAATGTTTTACAAACTGGCTAAACACCAACACTTTGTGCCCATTGCCAATGATGCTCTCTAGCTTATATAAAATATCGTCCATCTTACCCGAACTCTCCTCATAGCCTTGATCAATCATACGTGGGTGGTTGGCAAGCTGACGCAACTTAGTAAGTCCCTGCAATAATAAAAACTGGGTTTTTGCCATTCCACTGCTTTCTATTTGCTTAAGAATCTCGTTGCGGTACTGTGACTTCACTTTTTCATAGGCTTTTTCTTGTTCGTGGGTCATGGCACAATACTGTACATTCTCTATTTTTTCGGGCAACTCAGTCGCCACCTGGCTTTTCAAACGACGTAAAATAAAAGGTTTGATAATGCTCTTAAGCTTGGCTAGTTTCTCCATGTCGTTTTTCTTCTCAATGGGCAACAAATACTCTTTCTTAAAAAATGCCTGTGAGCCTAACAAACCAGGATTAATAAATGAAATTTGTGACCATAAATCCAGTGTGGTATTTTCAAGTGGGGTTCCGGTTAAAATTAAACGATGTTTTGAGCGCAATTGCTTCACGGCTTTGGTAACTGCGGCGGAGGGGTTTTTGATTGCCTGTGACTCGTCCAGAATGACATAGTTGAACTGGTAATCCATCAAAATATCAATATCGATGCGTGTAATGCCATACGAAGTAACCACTAAGTCGTAATGCTGAAACTGGGCTACATTTTTCTTTCGGTTGGTACCTGTATATACAAATATCCTGAGGTTGGGCACAAACTTATGGGCCTCTAGCTGCCAATTGTAAATCAACGAAGTAGGAATAACAAGCAACGATGCTTGAGTAGCCCCTTGCTCTTTTTGAGCCTGGAGCAAAGCAAGCGCCTGAATAGTTTTACCTAAACCCATATCATCGGCAAGGCAGCCACCAAAACGATACTCATTTAAGAAATTGAGCCAGTCATAGCCCGCTTGCTGATAGGGACGCAAACTACCATTAAAACTTTGCGGTGGTTCGGCTTTGGCTATTTTCTCAAAGTCGCGGAACTGCGCCAGTTTGCGGTTCAGAGTTACCTTGGCGTGTTTTCCATTTTTAAGGTCTTGAATCAAAGACAAATGGTGTTTTTTTAATTGGATATTCTCTGCATCACGTGCTTCCGAAAAAGCAAGCAATTCGGCGTATTGTGCCAGCCAGGCTTCGGGTATAATGGCAATTTCGCCATTGGGCAAAGCAAACTCGGTTTTCTTTTGCAAAATAAGCTCACGCAGTTCAAAAAATGGAATTGCAAACTCGCCAAACCTTACCGTAGCATAAATGTCAAACCAGTCTTTGTTCTCTTTGATCTCCACCTTGATTTCTGCTTTGCCCAAAAAGTACTTTTTGGTGTTGCGGGTGTTTTGTTCTACCCTAAAACCGTGTTCTTCTAGCAATTGGGTATGCTCATTGATCCAACTAAAGGCCGCCTCTTTGCCCAAGAGTACATAGCCGTTTTTGAGCGGCAATTCTTGGTCTTTGAGCAATTTTATAATGTTAGTTTCATAATTTGTCTTGCGGCGTATTCTAAAAAAAGTATAATCAGCGCCTTCTTGCTCTACTTCTACATTTACTTCAGGTTGTTTATCAGCTTTGAACCTAAATCGGTCGTATTGAAAGTTCAACTCAAACAATATCTTATAGTTACGCGGTGCATCCTTGTCATCATTACCAAACAAATCACCCGCAGCATCATCGGTATAATACTCAGAAAAAGTAAGCACAGGTTGTGCCTCGAAGCTGCGCGAAACGATTTTAAACCCCTTGGCATAGACATCAAATGATGCTACCAGGGGTGCTACAAATTTGCGATAGTAGGTGTCTTCTACCTTGCGAGGTATCAATATAAATTTTTTGTTCAAAAAAGGCTGAATCTTTTTACCATCTATGCCATTGGCAAAGTAGTGCAGCGTTTTATCTAACAACAACCAGGCAGGCTCGTTACACACCACAATGGCATTTTTGTATTGAAAATCAAGCTTTTCTCCTTTGTACTTAATCGTAGGAAAATAATGGGTATTTTCTTCGTTTCTACGAAAATGAAACAACACGGTAGCGGCTTCGGAGGCTATTTCGAGTTGTTTCCAGGTGGGTTCGCCATCACGTCCCATTTCAAACACCATTTTGCCCTCAAGCAATGATAGAATTTTTGCCCGACGCACTTTTACATAGTTGGCAATGCTTTCCTGTAGTGCTTTGTCGCCTTTTTCGGGATCGTATATCTTCAGAAAGAAATCATTGGTTTTTATTTTTTTGTTGTAAAATTTCTTAACAATGGTTTCTTGTTGAGTGGCATCAATCAGCTCGATCAGTTCATAGTCTACCTCATTGAGACCCCGCCCAAACTCACGGGCGTTTTGCGATGAGATGTTTTGGTGCTGATAAGTAAGCTCACCTTTGGAGTTTCGCTGCACTACATAAGAGTCAAACAAATATCCCAGGTATTGGTGCTCGAACAACGAATATACTAACTGAAAAGGTTGTGTAGTGGATACTTTCATAACAAACTCATGATAATACAATGGAAAACCTCCCGGCTTATTGAAGTAAACGTCGGGGAAACCAAAATTTTAAAGAATTAGATAACATACAGCAGAGGAGGTTTTTACTTTAAATTTATTGTGCAATTGAGGCAACAAAGGCATGAAGATCAAATCTACCTCTTATAAAATTTGATCAAGTTAAATGATTCGAATGAATTTGTCGAATAAACAAGGTTGCAATTCGATAAATTGCCTTATTTGGCAAAAATAATGGTTTAAATCAAAGAAAAATATAGCGAAAGTCAAGTAAATAAATTACATGCATAAGATATAAACATATTCTTTTTTGATCCGTAGATATATAGTATAAAGCTGGCCACCTCTCATAATAATACAAAATATACTACTTTAATTTAAATTACTCCACTTTTAGAGCTTGACAATCACTCCAATATCATTGTTTAAAGCCAATATTTGTGGAAGTTTTCAGGCAATGTTCAACCCAATACCTGATTGCTGGATGTAAGTTTTGATATGCTTGCACCAAATATACTAAGGTAAACCAACACAAATAACACTATATGCTATGAGAAATGTTCAACTAAAAAAAGGTAAGGCTGCCAAAAATCAAATACATTATGTACCCGATGCTACTTCACTTAATGAGTATGAAATAGCTTGGGCAATTGCCCATAGAAGTCACAAGAAAAATGTAGAGTATGAGGTAGATGGCGATGAATTGATTGAGTATTCGTTTGCCAAGGGGTGCTTTCACCGATGGGTCATTACTACCGTACAAGACAACAAAGTGGTATTGTCGAGTATCTGAACGGTTAACCCATAGCATTCATTGGATGGTCGATCGCCAACTACAACACATTGGTTTTATGTGATGAGAATAGGAGATACACTGCCTCCTATTCTTGTATCTTAGCTATCAGTTCACTAATCCATTGCTTGAAGCGTGGGCATTTCTGAAGTATAGTATCAAGCCCTACTATAGTGGCAATATCTTCTCCATCTGCTACTTTATTATATGCTTCTCCATTTGCTTTCAGAATTTTAATTAAACGTTTCGATGGGGCAGTTTCAGGGCTGTCATTAATATCTTCGGGGTTTGGAAACCTATTTCTTACTTTTTGTAACTCATCTAATATCTTCACATCATCGTATTGAAACTCAAAACCTTCACTGGAAGAAAATAATAAAGCTTCGAACTCATGAAGCTGAATATAAGGAATAAAATACCTAGTATCAAGCCCTAATTCCTCTGATAAATAATTGCTCATTCCTTCCTCCAACAACTTTGCTCCAACAATAGGGTTCTGTTGTTTTACTTTGGCTGCTTCATAATTAGGAAAATGAAGGTTGGGATGAATGCCATAATAATCAAAAAAAGTAGTGACTATTTTCCCCTTATCCAACAGATGATTTCTTAACTCTTCTTTAAGTTTAGAAAACTTCACAATACCCCCTCCTGTATGCTTGATAGGAGTAATTCTTATATCTACATAAGCTCCTACTTTTTCCTCCAAATAAGGAATCAACAAGGTTGAAAATACTTTTACTTCGGTTTGTCCTTCTACAATACAATGTACTCTTTTCATAGCTTTAAAATGGCTGCCCGTCAATCATGTTTTTTTGCCACAAATCGCCTAAACTATAGTCATCCAACCACCTGTCAAGCATCGCACTGTCTAAGTTGTTAAAAACCGATTGATTGTCTTTTTTATCTACCGTAATAATATCTTCAGGAGAAAAATTACTCACCAAGTTTACTGACTGGGTAGAAATAATAATTTGACTCTTGGCAGCCGCCTTTTTTATCAATCCAGCCAATTTAGTAATAGCCACTGGATGCAACCCTAGTTCGGGCTCATCAATAATAATTACTTCAGGTAGGTTTGGCTGCATCAACAGCGTAGCCAAGGCAATAAAACGAATCGTTCCATCAGAAAAATGGCGTGCATTCAACAAAAAATCAGGTTGGCTTTTTTCTCTCCACTCCAGGTTAATTCGTTCTTCATTTAATCTATCAGGCTGTAATTCAAATCTTTCGAAATAAGGCGCAATAGACTTAATGGTATGTTCTATTCTTTTAAAGTGTTTGGGGTGTTTCTCTTGCAGTAGATACAGAAATGCAGGTAAATTATCCCCATCTTCCTTCAACATCAAGTTATCGTTTAAACCAGCTGAAGTGCGTAGGCGGGCATTTTCGCTGGTATCATGAAAATGATATAGTTTAAAGCTTTTGAGGTATTGGCTGACATATTTAGGAACACCCCCTCCTTGTCCACGTTCCTTGATACTCCCTTCTTTTTCATTATATGATATAGATAATTGATACCAAGACTTGTCTGTTTTACAAAACTCTACCCATTCGCTTTCAATAAACAAACTATTACTCGAAGTAGGTTGCAATGCAATGGTGTATGCATTGTTAGTATCAAACTCAATACGACTTATAATTCTATCCGTGGTTTTACTACCAAAACACAATAAGTTCTCGGCTCCTTGTTTCATCGTATAATTTTCTAGCCGTTGTTCATAAATATTATCAACCAACTTGAAAAATGATATAAAATTTGATTTACCCACTCCGTTGGCTCCTATCAACACATTGATGGGGCGTAGGTTTAACTCTAAACCACGAATAGACTTATACCCTTGTATTTCTATTTTATTAATCATAACCTACCTACTATTATTCGCCACCAAATTGATTTCATAAACACTATCAAAGTTAAAAACATCTTATTAATGTCCCTAATCTTATTCTTGGTAAATAGCAAACAAACAAAAAAAGGCTGGTCTAACATTTGGTTAAGCCAGCCTTTATCAATTATGTAATAAGTAATTATTTTCTCTTATTGATGTACCTCGCCAATGTTTTGCGGGTAGATGAGTAGGTAAACAACGACACAATCTCGCGATAATTTTCGGGGTCGTGTACATAGTTGTACGCCAGTTTGGCAAACTCTAGTTTGTTGTCTTCAAAATTAAACAATTGGATCACAGTTTTAATCTGGCTCACCTTTATACATTGCTTTTGCTTTATAAACGAGGTGGCCATAGTCATTCGATCTTCTTCAAACGACTCTTGCTGTAATTGTTGCTTATAGGTATTAAAGGTTGCCTCACTTAGTGGTTTTACGCATTTTTGGGCGTAAACAAGTTGCCCTAAACCTACTGCTTCTATACAGGCCAACAGTGCCAAAGCAAGAAAACCAGTTTTTATTAAATGTTTCATAAGACAATTGCTTAGTTAATTATTCTATAATACGAAGTTTTTGGAGCAATTGCGCTAAAAAACAAAAAAAACCCAAGCCAATTTGTACTTACACAAATAACTCTTGGGTTAAATCAATATCTACAATAGCAAATTGAAAGATATACAAAACTTAGTTTCGGAAATAATGTTGTTGAAAGATGTTTGGTTGCTAGTAGGAACTTGGGAGTTTCATATAGTACAATGCTTTCTATCAGAAAAAATGACAATCTCATACATAAAATATTACTTTATGAATTAATAAAAACATAAAACACTGGTAACCAAACAATTATCTTCACAAAAAAGGCAAGATTTTTTATCATAAAAAACATTGCCTTTATATTTTACAGTCAGAGTATGTTTAAATTTTGTCTTCGGAGTTAAAAATGATGAGTTTTTTGTGCTGGCGAGGCGTATTTTTAAGTGAATAGCTATTGACGCAAAAATCAACAAAGTCAGCGCGTAAAAACTGTAAGTCCCGAACTTGTATTCGGGGACACTTTTTTAACCCAGATTATGATTTTTAAACATACTCTCAATAGTTTGATAAACCTACCTAAAGCCCATCGCTTTTCTTGCCCGATTAAGCACTGGTGTGGCTATGTCACGAGCTTTGGTTTCGCCTTCTACCAGTTTACTATGTAAGTCGGTCAGGTTATTCATATAATGATCAAATAGTTCGCGCTGTTTTTCGTATTTGGTCATTATCAACTCTAGCAATTCTTTTTTGGCGTGTCCATAACCATAATTACCTCTTGCATAGTTTTCACGCATTTTGGTCACTTGGGTATCATTGGCCAACAAACCGTACAGTGCAAATACGTTGCACGTGTCAGGGTCTTTGGGGTCTTCTAGCGGGGTGCTGTCTGTTTCTATACCCATCACCTGCTTTTTAAGCTTTCCCTTGGGCAAAAATATGTCTATATAGTTGTTATAAGACTTGCTCATTTTGCGCCCATCGGTTCCCGGAATGGTCATCAGGTCGGCATCAATACGCGCTTCTGGCAATACAAAAATCTCTTCACCATAGTGGTTATTTATCCTTTTCGCCACAAAACGGGTAAACTCCAGGTGTTGCTTTTGATCTTTGCCTACTGGTACCACATCGGCATCATACAATAGTATATCGGCAGCCATTAGCATAGGGTAAGTAAATAAACCTGCATTTACACTTTCGTCGCCTTCACCTCCCAATGCTTCCGACTTGTCTTTGAACGAGTGGGCAAGTTCCATCCGTGAAAAGGGCATAAAACAACTCAAGTACCAGGCAAGCTCAGTTACTTCAGGCACTCTTGATTGACGATAAAAGGTATTCTTATTAGTGTCGAAACCAAGCGCCAACCAAGCAGTAGCTACTGCATTTACATTTTCTTCACGCACTTTTGGGTCTCTTATGGTAGTAAGCGAGTGCATATCTGCAATAAAAAAGAAAGAGTCATTTTTTGGGTCTTCTGATAGTTCAATACCAGGCTGAATTGCGCCTAGAATGTTTCCCAAATGTGGTCTTCCTGAACTTTGAATGCCAGTGAGTATCCTTGCCATTTTTATACTAAATTTTTAAATGAAGGTCACAAATATAAGAAATTTTACCAGAAAGGTGAGTTTTGCCTTGCCTCAAGCATTAATTGGCTGCTAATCAAAGGCTTACATTTAATATCGAGATTTAAAAGTAGCACCTAAGCATAATTTTTCGTCTTAGAATAAGTTTACAAACCTACAGACAAATGGTTTCTTGTGTTGATGGATACACCTTAGATTGATTGGGTGGTCAGTAGATCAAGTGCTAACTGCCTGCATATAATACACCATCCATTACTCTACAGCTATATCAAGCTAAGTTTTTTTAGCACTATTTCTATAATATTAATCAAAATTACGTTGGCTAATATCAAAAAATGGGATTAATTCGTAGCTAAAAAAGTGTTTATCGCAGGTTATTCACAAATAACCTTTAAATTTGCTTCTTATTTTTCACTATATCACATTAAAATAGGTACTTTTAAAACACTAAAAAAGCCTATAAAAATAAGTGAGAAGAGATGATTGAATGTCCCTCATTAATATAAAACAAATAGTTAATTCGATTGTAATATGATTGTAGTTACAGGTGCCGCTGGTTTTATAGGAAGTTGTTTAATTAGTAAACTAAATTCCGAAAACTATCAGGCGGTAATCGCAGTAGACAAGTTTGACAACGAAGCTAAGAATAAAAACCTGGAAGGAAAGACCATCAAAGAGCGAGTTGAACGCAACAAGTTCTTTGATTGGTTTGACAAACACCACGAAGAAGTAGAATTCATTTTTCACATTGGTGCGCGCACAGATACGACCGAGTTTAATGTTGATATCTTCAACGAACTAAATCTTAACTATACCAAAAAACTTTGGCAATACTGCTGTAAATATCACATCCCGCTAGTTTATGCATCTTCTGCTGCTACTTATGGTGGTGGCGAACACGGCTACGACGATAGCGAAGAGGTTATACCTAAGCTAAAACCTTTGAATCCTTATGGAGATTCAAAAAATGACTTTGATCTTTGGGCACTGCAACAAGATAAAAAACCTTGGTTTTGGGCAGGTCTTAAGTTTTTTAATGTGTACGGTCCTAACGAGTACCACAAAAAGCGTATGGCATCGGTAATTTTGCATGCTTTTAATCAAATAAAAGCTACTGATAAAATGAAGCTTTTTCGCTCGCACCGTGCCGATTTTAAAGACGGAGAGCAAAGCCGTGACTTTGTGTATGTAAAAGATGTGGTGGAAGTAATGATGTTTTTGATGAAACATCGCAAAGACTCTGGTATTTATAACCTGGGTACTGGTCAGGCACGTACTTTTCTCGACTTGGTTCGCAATACTTTTAAAGGAATGAGCAAAGAAGAAGACATTTCGTTTATTGATACACCTGAAGATATTAGAGACAAATACCAGTACTTTACTGAGGCTAATATGCAAAAGTTGATCAATATTGGGTATGACAAACCTTTCCATTCTCTTGAAGAAGGTGTGCAAGATTACGTAAAAAATTACCTGATGGAGCAAAAATACTTTTAAGATCAATCAATTGAAGGTTGATAATTTTCAGCAATTTTCTATTACTTTGCCAAAATTATCAACCTTTATCTGTTGATTGTCAAACATGAATACTTACGGAAAAGCTTTTAGAATTACCACCTTTGGCGAATCGCACGGCGATGCTATTGGTGTAATCATTGATGGTTGCCCTTCAAACCTTGCGCTGGATATGGAGTTTATTCAACGTGAACTAAACCGCCGTCGTCCAGGGCAGTCTAAAATAGTGACGCAACGCAAAGAACCTGATCAAGTGCAGGTCATTTCAGGAATATTTGAAGGAAAAACCACTGGAACCCCTCTTACTTTGGTTATTTGGAACCAAGACGCCAAAAGCAAGGATTACTCGCATATAGCCAATCAGTTTCGCCCTTCTCACGCTGATTATACTTATCAGCAAAAATATGGTATTCGTGATTATCGTGGAGGTGGCAGAAGCTCTGCCCGTGAAACAGCCGCACGTGTGGCAGCGGGTGCCATTGCCAAGCAAATTTTGTGGCAACAAGGAATCAAAATCACTGCTTATACCTCGCAAGTGGGCAATATCAAACTTACTACTCCTTATCAACAACTTGACTTTTCTCAAATAGAGCAAAACGATGTGCGCTGCCCCGACCCAACGCTTGCTACCCAAATGGTAGAATGCATAAAAGAAGTGCGCAAACAAGGAGACACTATAGGTGGGGTAGTAAATGCAGTAATAGAAAACACACCTTCAGGCTTAGGCGAGCCTGTATTTGACAAACTACACGCTGAATTGGGCAAGGCAATGCTCAGCATAAATGCAGTGAAGGGTTTTGAGTATGGTAGTGGGTTTGATGGGGTAGAAATGCTCGGATCGGCTCATAATGACCTGATATATAAGGATGAATCTGGCGAAGCACGCACCCGATCTAACTACTCTGGGGGTATTCAGGGAGGCATTTCCAACGGTGAAGATATTTATTTTAGGGTAGCTTTTAAACCAGTGGCTACGCTTATGCAAGACCAGGAAAGCCTAAATACCCAAGGTGACAGTGTCACTGTCACTGGTAAAGGTAGACACGACCCTTGTGTGGTGCCGCGTGCAGTGGTGATTGTAGAGGCGATGGCCGCTTTAGTACTGCTTGATTTTTACCTGAGACACCAACAAACTGTTGAAATAAAACCCTAAGTATCCAACCCAGAATCGTTCGCTAAAACTAGAAAAATTTTTCGCAAAAAAAAAAGACCAAAATAGTGTGACAATAGGTTTAAAGTGGCTGTTTTGTGCAGAAATTGAAGGGTTTAAACATATTCTAATCAAATCAACCACTGTAAAACACTTGTTGAAGGACAGGTGTTTTTCTTTATGGTACATTTTGTCTAAATTCAAAAAAAACATATCGCATGCGCAAAAAAATTACTATTATATTATTTCTGCTACTTACTACCATTTTTATGCAGGGCTGCAACTCCAGCTCTAAAACCAGTAAAAGCAATGCTACATCAAACAACCCTCAAAACCTGCCCTTAGAGAAAATCAAATTACCTAAAGGTTTTCAGATTTCTATTTTTGCCAATGGAGTAAACGAAGCCCGCTCAATGGTAAGAGGCGATAAAGGGACTATTTTTGTGGGCAACCGTGGTGGTGGCAATGTGTACGCTGTAGTAGACAATGATAATGATTATAAAGCCGACAAAGTATACACCATTGCTTCTGGGCTCAACATGCCTTGTGGGGTGGCTTTTCGCAAGGGAAGCTTGTATGTGGCAGAGGTAAGTCGTATTTTGAGGTATGACAACATAGAAGCCAACTTAGACAACCCACCCAAACCTGTGGTAGTTTATGATAAGTACCCTACTGATAGGCACCACGGCTGGAAATTCATCGCGTTTGGTCCTGATGATAAATTGTATGTACCTGTAGGGGCTCCCTGCAATATTTGTGAACGTTTAGAAAACCCTCAATATGCCTCTATTACTCGTATGAACCCAGATGGCTCTGGCCTGGAGGTGTTTGCCAGTGGTGTACGCAACAGCGTGGGGTTCGACTGGCACCCTGATACCAAAGAGTTGTGGTTTACAGACAATGGACGTGATATGTTAGGCGATGACTTGCCCTCTGATGAGTTGAACCATGCACCTAAGAAAGGGATGCACTTTGGCTACCCCTATTGTCACCAGGGCGACACCAAGGATCCTAAGTTTGGCGATAAACGCCCTTGCAGTGACTTTACTCCTCCTGCCCAAAAACTAGGGGCACATGTGGCAGCTCTGGGGATGCGATTTTATACAGGCAAAATGTTTCCGAATGGTTATAATAAAAAAGCTTTCATTGCGATGCACGGTTCTTGGAACCGCAGCAAAAAAGTAGGGTATAAGCTGGCTTTGGTGCAAACCAAAGAAGGTAAAGTGACTGAATTTGAGACATTTGCTGAGGGTTGGCTTGACCACAAAAAACAACTTGCCTGGGGGCGTCCAGTAGATGTACTGCAAATGCCTGATGGTTCTTTGTTGGTGTCTGATGACATGGCCAATGTAATTTACCGGATTACTTATAAATAAACTTCTAACCAACTTCTCCCCTGGCTCTATAGGTTCAGTACTATTGGGTTGGGTGTATTATACGCTAACTTTAGCCACAGACAGATGAAGTCAAACATTGCTCAAGAACTGAAAGATTCATACGATGCTCAATACAAAGATCCTCATATAAAAAAATGGCGGGAACTAGGAGCTAAAAATAAAGTTCAAAATATCATTAATATTACCCAAGGTCACTCTTTTGATAAGGTTTTGGAGGTAGGGTCAGGCGATGGAAGCATTTTACAGGAACTTTCTCGTCAAAATTTCGCTCAGGAACTTTACTCAGTAGAAATCTCTCAAAGTGGAATAGAAGCCATTCAATCACGTAATATACCACAGCTTAAGAGTGTACAACTTTTTGATGGATATAAGGTACCTTTTGAAGATCATAGTTTTGATTTGGTAATATTGACTCACGTACTGGAGCACGTAGAGTTTGAACGTTTGCTTTTGCGAGAGTTGAAAAGATTGGCCAAGCGTCAGGTAATTGAGGTTCCTAAAGATTATCGTTTTGGGGTAGACAAAAAACTTAAGCATTTTCTGGCTTATGGTCATATCAACATGTATACCCCCAGTTCGCTCAGGTTTTTGGTCAAAAGTGAAGGTTTTCGTATTCTAAAAAACAGTACGGCCATTTACTCTAAGGATGTATACACTTCTAACAAACGTTCTTTTGCCCAAAAACTAAAAGCCAATATGGTATACCTGGCCAAGCAAGCCTTGACCCACACGCCTTCTGTTGCGTTCAACCATCGATACATCGACACCATTACTTTGTTTACCGAAAGCAGTGAACAGGGTTTAGATATTATGTAAAAACAAAAGCCGTTGCTTTTCTTGTGTAGCAACGGCTTTTTGTTAGACTCTAATAAAACAACTATGAAAGCCCTTCTGCATCTGCCACAATTTCGGCAAGGTCAAAAACTTTTACATCGTGCTCACGCTCTTTGCTTTTCACTCCATCGGTCATCATAGTCATACAAAAAGGACAAGCCGCCGCTACTACATTGGCACCCGTTTCCAGGGCGTCTTCTATACGCTCTACATTGATCTCTTTTTTGCCTTTTTCGGCATCTTTAAACATTTGCGCCCCTCCTGCTCCACAGCATAAACCTTTGGTGCGGCAACGCTTCATCTCTACCAAATCGGCATCGAGTTGCTCAAGCACCTTGCGGGGGGCTTCGTAAATGTCGTTGGCTCTGCCCAGGTAACAAGAGTCATGGTAGGTAATTTTTTTACCTTTAAACTCTCCACCTTCTGTCATTTTTACTTTTCCAGCGTCAATCAATTGCTGCAAAAATGTAGAGTGGTGAATTACGTCATAGTCACCGCCCAACTCTTTGTATTCATTTTTAAGAATATTAAAGCAATGAGGACAAGCGGTTACTATTTTTTTGATGTTGTAAGCATTCAACAACTCAATGTTGCCAATTGCCTGCATTTGAAAAAGGTCTTCGCGTCCGGCACGTTTAGCAGGGTCGCCAGTACAAGACTCTTCGGTGCCCAACACGGCAAAGTCAATGCCCACTTTGTTCAATATTTTCACCATAGCAATGGTTACTTTTTTGTAACGATCATCAAATGATCCTGCACAACCTACCCAGAAAAGTACCTCTGGGGTCTTGCCTTCTGCTGCCAAATCCGCCATCAAAGGCACTTTATATGTCATTTCGCTCATTTTTTTTACATTTAATACCGGCTTTATATCCATTGCCAGTTTTTACTCAGTGCAAGCACATCAAAACAGTACTTGCGTTAATTTATATTAAAAACTAATGCTAATTAATATTCAGTGCAACCTGCATCGCCTAACGTGGCGGTGCTATCTTTTTAGGTACTACTCCTCCCCCTTTGTTTTTAGTATCTACCTGCTCTACCTGTAAGGCGTTGTAGTTTACAAAACTGCCAATGAGGTTATGAAAAGCAGGGCGAATAAACAGGGTCATTCCAAATATAATCAGAGATAAGGATATAGATACGGCAATGTTGTTCTTCTTTATTTCGGCTATTTCGTCCAGGTCTATAGTGGCTTTGATGTATACAAAAAAGCTGATAAGAATCAGTAATACACTGAATGTCAAAGAAATAGCATAGAACAAAAAGAAATACCCCAACGAAATCATAAATATCTTGATCGTGATTTTGTTATGTGCCTCTACCATTGTTTGCAGAGCACTGTTGGATGATTTTATGCTGGTTTGAATCAACAACAAGGTGCATATAATCAAAATTGCTTTGAACAACGCAATAGAAATATTGCCTTCTTTGACCATTTTCAGTGTATTTACCTTTAGCACCAGCTTGTCTATTACCTTTAAGGCAATATAGATGGTAAGCAACCCAAAAACCAGCGACAGAGAAACGTCATAAATAGAAAAAATGATTCTGTTGGTATCCATACTTCAGGTTTTGTTTAAGTAATGAGTTTTGGGTTTAGTTATAATAACCTTTAGCTGGCTCTATTTTATTGATTGTGTAATTACTAAATCCATCTTTGCCAAAAGCAAGCCTGGCAGGTCCGGTAGGTTCACACAAAATATACTTTTCGCCCCTATAGGTTACATACTTTTGATAAGGCTTGGGCACACCCTTGATTGCCAGAAATAAATGCCCTGGAATAGTCACAAAAACAATTTTGTAACGAGGGTTGTGCAAAAGCACACTGGCAAACAATACTGCTTTGGTATCGCAGTCGGCGTAGCCTTTAGTCAAAGCCAATGAGGGTGGAAATATTCCCCCTGTTTGTTTATTATTATACAAATCGGCCGGAATTTTATAAGGTATATCCTGACAAAATTTCAACAACTCATCTATTGGTTTTTGGTAAGACGCATCCTGCCCCACCTTTTTCATGATCATTTCATAGATAGGGCGGGTAATATTTCGGCTGATATGGATCATTCGATTGTAGTCAGGGCTTGCGGTATTATTTTGCACTTTGAAATATCCTCGTTCGGCGATTTCGCGTATTTCATCTTCTGATGAAAAAGAACGTTTAAAAAAATCATGGGGTAAACCAAATCTATTGTTAATGTTGTCAATAGACAATTTTCGGTTGCCCCATTTCATTTTTGTTCCCCGGTTTGCCACATCACGGTACACATAATCAAACACATAGTTGTCTGACTCTATATCTACCTTTTGGTGGTTGCGCTCTTTGGTAAGTTGAATAATGGCAGCAAAACTTGGCGCTGGGTCAACACGGGTATTGTCACCAGACGAACCACCGCCTGAGCCGCTGTTACCATCTTTAAAAAGATAGCTATAGTCACCATGGTTGTTGTTTCCTGACCCTGTATCTACAAATTCTTTAAAGTTTTCGCTTAACCCTCCTGCCAATGCCAACAATGCTACAAGCACTACTCCCAAAGTAAGGATGAGCTTGAACAAGCGACCAATGAACCGAAAAAGTCCCATAAGTTTTTAATTTTTGAGTAAACAAATCAATAGCTCAATGATACATTCACCAACTGTACAACTGCTCAAATAAAACGCTATGTCTCCTGCAACTGTTTATCTTATCATAAGAGGGTGCTTGCCTCACATCACTATTAGTTTTAGAGTACCCTCAATTTGCTTGCCTCACTTTTATCCTTTAAACTTTCCAACCTGCCGAAAACTTTGATTTAGGTAGTCCAAACATAAAAAGTTTGTTTTTGAGTAATACTACATACAACTCAAAAACAAACTTACTTATGCCTAACCCTTAGTTAGTCGTTCAGGTTCTCAGCCCAGTTGAAACGGTCAGTGGGCGAAAACTGCCAGGGAGCCATATTGTTCTCAATATTGGTAAACATGGAGTTCCACGATTGTGGGGTGTCGGCTTCTTCCAAGGCAATGTAACGACGCATTTGTAAAATAATAGACAATGGGTCTATATTGATCGGGCAGGCATCTGTACAAGCATTGCAAGTAGTACAAGCCATTAATTCTTCTTTAGAAATGCGCTCATCGCTGTATAGCCCATGACCTTCTGTAAGGGCTTTGTCAAGCTCGCCTCCTTTGGCTATATACTCCCCTATTTCTTCCATTCGGTCGCGGGTATCCATCATTACTTTGCGTGGCGATAGTTTTTTGCCAGTAATGTTTGCCGGACAGTTAGAAGTACACCGACCACACTCAGTACAAGAGTAGGCATCCATGAGGTTTTTCCAAGTCAGGTCGTTGATGTCTTTGGCACCAAAACGATCAATTTCGGGCATGTTGCCATCGTCTTCTTTGAGCCCCAAAGCCAGCTGCACTTCGTTGGTTACCGACTCCATATTGTCCATATAACCTTTGGGCTGTAGGTTCGAGAAGTAGGTGTTTGGAAATGCCAGTGCAATATGAAGGTGCTTAGAATAAGTAACATACACAGCAAAAGCAAAGATACCCAAAATATGAAACCACCACCCCACACGTTCTATCACCACCAAAGCATTCATAGACAAACCCTCTAACATAGGAGTAAACATTTGACTAAATAAAAATGCCCCAGTTTGGGGATAGTGTGCTGCACCTTTAGCCTGTAATACAGTATCAGCAGCATTCATCAACAAGATGGCAGCCATCAGGGTAATCTCCACCACCAAGATTACAGTGGCATCAAGGGCTGGCCAGCCTTTCATTTCGGGGTTACTAAAACGGGGTACCTTAAGTAGGTGACGACGAATAAGGAAGATAACACAGGCAAGTAATACTCCTACTGCCAAAAATTCAAAGAAACTAATGAGTATGGTATAAAAACCTCCCAACAATCCAGCAAAAATCCGGTGTGTACCTGTTATTCCATCTATAATAATCTCTAATACTTCTATATTGATAAGTACAAACCCAGCATATACCAAAAAGTGAAGTATCCCCACTAAAGGTTTGTCAAACATTTTTTGTTGCCCAAAAGCTATACGTAACATTGTTTTCCAGCGAGCCGATGGGTTATCTGTACGATCCAGTGACCTCCCCAACTTAATGTTGGCACTAATGCGGGAAACCCTGCGGTAAATCAAGTAAGCTGTCACCCCCAATGCAATCAAAAAAGCAACCTGCGGTAAAAATTTCATAATATTGAATCCGATTTACGTGTCTAATTTTTTAAAAATAAATATTTTTTTCGTTAAAAGTTTGGAATAACCAATCGCGTGGTTACCTTTGCACTCCCGATTGAAAAACAACGGTGACATAGCTCAGTTGGTAGAGCATCGGACTGAAAATCCGTGTGTCCCTGGTTCGAATCCTGGTGTCACCACTTTTTATTCGTTGAGCCTTTCTTTTAATTAAGAAAGGCTTTTTTGTTTTTTGGATTAAAGCTGTAACTTCACGCCCTAACCCCTTTCTTATTTCAGCTTTTATTGTGTTAATATACATAATTGTACTTATCTCTTCAGTAAATTTTGTATTTTTATATTCTTGTATATAATTATTCTAAAAATACTCGGTTAGCATACCATTCTCAAAACAAATCTACGCAATTCAGTGGTTATTTAAATAACTTTCATAGTCTGATGGGTTAATTTTGAATCATTCTAAATACTTTATTTTTAAGTATTAAATACTTGAAGGCACAGCGTTTTTTTTCTGTTAGTTTTAAGTTACTATTCTTATCGGTTTTGCCAGCTACTCCCCTCTTTTAAGGCCTGAGCACAGCAACATTATTTCTGCGATGAATACCTAATCGGCAGTAAGACATTGGTCTTGTTTTGCCCCAATTTTGACTATCCTACTTTTTTTTTAGAATAATTAAAGTAAAAATAAAAGAAATCATATTTGACAAAAATGTTTATCATAAGTGATTTAAAAAAATTAAAAAAAAGGTAAAAAATGTTTGCAATTAAACAGCGGCTTATTACCTTTGCAATCCCAACTAAGAAAAACAACGGTGACATAGCTCAGTTGGTAGAGCATCGGACTGAAAATCCGTGTGTCCCTGGTTCGAATCCAGGTGTCACCACTTATTCCAAAAAGCCCATTCAGAATGTCTGAATGGGCTTTCTTTTCTTCAGAGGCACCCTTCTTATGTTTACCCACAAGTCATTGTTTTTAGCTTATTTAATTGATCATTTGCTCCTGACTACAAAAGCACTACTTATCGTTGATTCTATTTTAATGTGTTCAACGGTAGGCATTGTTTGGTGAATGGGCTTATTCTTAATATCTCTAATTTGAGAATAATCGCTGCATTATTTTCCCACAATTGATTTCGTCTTTCATTGTTTTACTACCACAAGAGTAGGACAACCTTCCCTTTTGAGTAATCTTTAAAATATACAAAGTTTTGAGTGCTGTTAATATTTAACATTTCAGAGATGTTATATAAATGTTCAAAGTGCTTATTTTCATAAAAATCAAAAAATCTTTTAAAACTTACATATAATACTTTCCTAAACACAAGTATTTTCTTTTAGTCATATTTTTGACTAGGAGTCAAAAAATTTCTATGAAATAGTACTTAAAAACAATAAAATATTATATTTTTGCCATTGAGTTATATTTTCAACTGGTATATTTCAATAAAACAGTAGTATAACTCACAATTTATACACAGAAAAATCACGAATACCCCAATTACATTGCTTGGTTCTGTATCACAAATGTTACATGACCAATACACAACTAAATTTACAATTTATATTACACTCTTTACACAGATGAAAAAGTACATGCTAATTGCGGTGACTGCCTTTTTAATGGGTAGTTGCTCAACCCGAACAGAGGATAATGTTACCCCTGACCCTCAGCAAAGTGTGGAATTGGTAAACAAGGCCACCAGAGATAAGATCATTGCTGACAACCTTAAAACTAAAGGTGAGTTTGAATGGGCTTGGGTAGACAATGCTACTTTGTTTTCGGCCATTACAGATGGCAATGACGGCTCAATGACCGTGGGCTACATGCCCGAAGGCTTCAAAAATATCAATACCCGCATGCATGAGATTGACGTAAAGTCTAGCGAATGGGTAGAAGCTAAAGAACAGCTTATCAGCGATATTCAAGCTGTTTATAAAAAGTATGGCATCAACAAAACCAGAAAAGAATTGGTGCTTAGAGAACATGACGTGTTGCCTTTCTTCAAGGTATCGGTTTCTATCGTTCAAGTAGTAGACTTGGTACGTAACTCTCCCAAGGTGCGTTATGCCGAACCATCTACCTATAATTTTACTATGCCAGGGCAAAACAATCACCGAATCACTGGTTCGCCAGGGTGTGGTTCAGAAACCAGTGGCACTATTCCATCGGCCGATTATTTCAGGGCTTCGGATAATGCTTTAGTTTCGTGGCACTTAGAAAAAAACCGGGTAACTCAAGCTTGGGGAATCAGTGGCAAAGGGCGCAACATTAACTTAGGAGTGATTGATACGGGAACGTCTCCGGCACAGCCTAAATTAGGTAGTTCTTTTAATGGTGGTTACTCTAATGTTGGTAGAAGAATTCAACGTTATGGTACGTTTGCTCCAAGCGTATGGTTTTGGCAAAAACGCAAAATAGATGGTCCTAACGACGATTGTGGACACGGTACGTCTATGTCGGGAGTAATGGCTGCCCCAAGAACTACCGATGGTACTCCCACTGGAGTAGCTTATGAGTCTAACTTATATGCAGTACGTGGAACCGACGATGTAATGTTAAACAGTGGTGATGAGCAAGACGGAGTGAGTGATGCTTTGGTGTTGCTTGCCAACAAAAATACGCACATTATTAGCATGTCATTGGGTAACTTATGGTCTGTAGGGCAAATTGCCGATGCAGTAAGGTATGCTTATGGCAAAGGAAAAATGATTTTTAGTGCCGCAGGTACTTCATTTTCTTGGGCTAACAATATTGTCGGGGTGATTTTTCCAGCTACTATGTCAGAAATTTTAGCAGTAACTGGGGTAACAGATCGCAACGGTTACAAAGAGTGTCATAATTGCCACTATGGTAGAAAGGTTGATTTTGTATTGGTTATGCAAAGAGATGGCAGTAGCAGTCGCACTGCTTTGACATTGCCCATGAGCGGTAACTCGCCCGATCAGGTAGGTGGCTCTTCGGTAGCAACCGCTACTATGGCAGGCATTGCAGCTTTGGTTTGGTCTACCAACCCTTCACAGTCTCGCGCTACTGTATTGCAACGCTTGAAAAGCAGTGCTGAGTTTTATCCTAATCGTAACTCTAGCTTTGGTTGGGGCAAGGTAGACGCTTATAAAGCAGTGGCAAGTGTACGTTAAATAGTTCACAGGTATGCCGCCTCAAGGAACCTGTGAATGAATACGTCATAAATGTAACTAAAGCCACCCAGGATCATCTTTTGATCGTGGGTGGCTTTTTGCTTTGTAAATAATTCGTGCCAGCAATTAAACCACTGTTTATCAATAATTTATCAATTTTCAATATTCCTTATTTATTTATTTTTTTAACAGGGCTTTTGTTCAAACCTTTTCTTGAATTATACAATCCTTCTTACATATTTTCTGTTTTCACAATCAAATAGTTTATTTTAGTGAGAGAAGTTATCCTAAGTACACTGTAAATTAAGTAAGTTGTTGCGTAGTTCGAGTTTATTTTGTTTGCTGGCGATCTTTACAAATAGAGCATAGCCAAAGCTACGCGATTTTTGTAAAGAGAAGTCAGAGGGCAAAAGAAGCCGAAATAAGTAAAGATATTTAGTTTACAGTGTACTAAGGAATGGTACCAAAATAAATACGCATTCTTAACCTCATCTTTTGAGGCTATACTTTGTTAAAAAATAGACGAATAG
>NZ_CANLRP010000041.1 GCF_947493425.1 uncultured Microscilla sp.
AAAACAACTTCCCTGTTTTGGTCTTAAGGCTTTAGCCAGACCAAAACTTGCCAACCCTAAAGCTGAGGTTTTTCAAAAATAAGTCGTTTTTGAAATTGTCGAGCAACATTGCTCAGCTCACCCTGTGGTAAGACAGTTGAAATACGAATTTTTCAATTATTAATTACGAGTATGAAACTAGTGATTTTTGCTGTATAAAATTTACTCAAGGGGCTAATTGTAGGGGCAATCCCTTGCTGCAATCTAATGGAGATTTACGATTTATTGGGATGATCACCCTGGCAAAGAGCAAACCTGAGCGTATACGCCGCCTTTTAAAAGTAAAAACAACCTTGTTTACAAGACTTCGTGCACTCCTAGTTGAGAATTAAGAATTGGCGCGAAGCGATGCTTTTTCAATTAAGAACCGACCATAGGAAGCTCTACGAAGGTAATTAGCGCAAAGCGAGGCTGAAGACAATTCAAGCCAAAAAACAACTTCCTTGTTTTGGTCTTAAGGCTTTAGCCAGACCAAAACTTGCCAACCCTAAAGCTGAGGTTTTTCAAAAATAAGTCGTTTTTGAAATTGTCGAGCAACATTGCTCAGCTCACCCTGTGGTAAGACAGTTGAAATACGAATTTTTCAATTATTAACTACGAGTATGAAACCAGGGATTTTACTGTATAAGGTGTTGATTTACAGTAAATTAAACTGTTAGTTTCCTTGCAAAAGGCGGGTGATTTTACTATATTTGTCTATACTTTCACGGTGAAAGTAAGCCCAAGAGGTGTAAGTTTGGAGACTCTCCTCAAGGGCTTTTTTGCAACAAATAAATTATTACAGTATGCAATTTACTGATTTAAACTCAGAGGTACAAAACATTGCCATTCCTCAATCAATGGTCAACCTATTTGCGCAAAGCATATATGCACAATTAGAAGCATTAACGCTTGACGCCAATGCTTCATTAGAGTTGTTCGAAAATCAAGCGTATACAGAAGTAAAAACGTTTTTACAAGCACACATTCAACAAATGCAATACGTGCTCAACAGCGTAGAAATATTGGATAGGATGAAATAAGAACAAGCCTAAAACACCAAAGCCCTGACGCAATCAGGGCTTTTCTTATTTGAGTTGAATTTACTACAATAAGCATTCAAATAACGAGCGCACAACCTGTCGTCATTTTATGACGAGGTTAAAAAATCTCCTAAATCTTAACATCCAACTAATAACCCTTACATTTCAACAAGTCCTGATATAAATCTTCAGGAGGCAATGAGCCATCTGGTTTTACCTTAAGATAAGTAATATGCAAATGGGTAGGCGAGCGTTTCTCAGAAGCACTCTTGCCAGTGCGTCCGATATGGGCAATGCGTTGCCTTGGCTTTACAATGTCTCCTGGCTTTACAAATAGCTTACTATTGTGGGCATAATAAAAAATGCCTTGAGTACCAGGGTCGTAAATCCATAGATAATGACCCCCTTCCAATACACTACCTGGTTTCCAGGCTGGGTCATACGCTACCACAATGCCGCTGCCCATAGAGAGCGTATTTACTGGCTTTCCTGTGTTGTCATCCAGGTTGTCCTGATTGCGGTCATATATAAAAATATCGTGCGAAGGATGCCCCCCGTGTTCGTTGCCATCAAAGTAGTTGTAACCATTGGGCACATAGCCTTCCCCATTTTTACCCCCAATAAAATGCTTGTTATACCCTTGAATGGGGAATACCCATTGCTTACGGTCGTAGTTTTTACCTCCGTTTTGGTAAAAATATTTTGCCACCAATGGCAATAGTTTTTTGATGCTATCTTTAGCTGCCGAGCGTTTTATTTTACCATCCCGCACCAGCGTATTCAATCGGTCGAACCGCTCACAAGGTGAAAGTATTTTAGGTACCTTGTTGGGTTTGTTTTGGGCAACTTGGGCTAAGTTAACAACAGGAGGTAAAGCCACTTGTTGGGTAGTGGGTGGCGTTTGGTCACAAGCCAGCAAAAGCAACGATAATAAACAATAAAAAACTCTTCCTGTAGCCGCAGGAAGAGTCTTTGTTTGGGGGGGGAATGTTTTCATAGAAAAGTTTGGTTTGAAAAACATCTTTACTACCATTTTATTTTGCTAACCCACTGCTGCTTGTAGCAGCTTTTTCGGCGTCACTACTTGCCGCAGTGTTATATACATATTGTAGTACAGTTTGCCCTACAGCCTCTAGGGTGTTTTTGTCAATAATAGACATATTATCCGCGTGGGTATGGTGGTACTTAGCAAAGTAAGCCGTTTCGTTGGTAGGGTCAAACTCAATAATGTCAATCATAGGTGTATTGGTGTGTTTATTTACATACGTGTGGTCATCTACAATTTCAGGGGCATTTTTAGGAATAAATACATTGCCATAACCCAGTTTGGCAGCAATGGCCCATACTTCGTTTACCGTTTCGCCTGCTGTTCGTACCGAAAAACCTTCTTTGTACATTTTGGCTCCTTTGGCACCCACCATGTCCAGCAAAATACCATAATAATAACTGCCAGGATTATTTTTAGCCCAATATTGTGAACCTAAGCACCAAGTGTCGGCTTTTTTGTGCTCGTCTTTAGCAGATTCAGGATAACCCAGGTCTTCGCTGTCGAACAGTACTATGTCGATGTTTACTGTGGGCTTTTTGGGCGATGTGTGAATAGTGCGGGCAATCTCTAACAAAATACCCACCCCACTGGCGCCGTCATTGGCACCATCAATGGGTTTGTCAGTATCTTTGGTGTCTTTATCGGCAAGATGACGAGTGTCCCAGTGTGCTGCTAATAACACAGTGCGTTTGGCAGCAGCAGCAGCGGGTGCTTTGTAACTGGCAATAATGTTACGTGATTTGAGCACTACACCGTCATAACGAATGGCGTCAAAACCTTGTGCTTTTACCTCCCAACCATAAGATTTAAATTTGTCTAAAAAATAATTGCCACACTGTACATGAGCATCAGTGTTGGGTACCCTCGGACCAAACTCGACTTGTTTTTTCACAAAGGCATACGCTGAGTCAGCATTGATTTTTGGGGCATCAACCAGTACCAAGGGTTTGGGTGGGGGAGGAGTGGAGTTTTTTACGGTACTCCCTCCATTGGGTTTGTCACCGCTACAACCTGGCAAAGACAGCAGAGTAATAGCAGACAACAAACAATATATAATGAATGTATTGATAACAAGTTTTTTCATTTTCATTGATGTTTTTTCAGTAGTTGAGAACAAATATACCAAGTTTGAGAACCGATGCAATGAAAAGCAAGTGCTTGTGAATGTAATAGGGTTAATTGTTCTTATATAGTTGAATCAGCAACAATGGCAAAATAGCAATGCCAAGCATGACAAGGTAAGTACCATAGTTTTTGGTAGAGCTAGTCACCATGTCGAAAAATATAAAAAAAGCAGCAACGATCGCGTATGCTTGTGAGAAAATTTTTAAGCCTTTGCTGTTTCTAACAATACCGATAATGGCGGTGGCAATGGGCAAACCAAAAAGGATGATGGCTGCTGCTATAAAAGCCAGGGTTATTTTTATGATGCCTCCTACCAAGGCTTCTACGATGTCTTTTGCCAGGATTGGCGAGGTAACCAAAAGCAATAGTAGGGCAGTGAGTAATATTCTTTGAAAATTTTTCATGGGAAAAGTTAGCGTGATCAATTTTTACTTTTGTTGAATTGCAAAATAACGAGTGGTAAAGCAGCAATCAAAAAAATGATGAGATGCAGTAGCCAAGGCTTAAAGTCATTATACACCGCATTGGCTGCAATAACCCCCAATACTATAAAAGAGCATGCTTTAGAAAAGACTTTGAGCTTCCAATTGTTTTTTCGTATCCCAATGATTGTCGTAACGATAGGAATGAGCAAAACCACGGAGGATACCAAGGCTATAAAGATCAATACTTGGGCAACCCCATCAACTATGCCCATTGGGTTGCCTGCCTTTGATGGAGTGACAATACTCCACCAAAAAAGCATGGTAAGAACAAATACTTTTGGAGTGCTTTTCATAAAAAAATTAGTGTTGCTTTTTCGTAGCTTCTAAAATAACGAGTGGTAATATGGCAATCAAAAAAACAATGAGATGAAATAGCCAAGGCTTAAGATCATTGTACATCGCATTGACTATCACGAGCCCCAATGCTATAAAGGAGTATATTTTAGAAAAAATTTTGAGTGCCTGATTCTTCTTTTTTACCCCCACAATTGCCGTGATAATAGGAATAAGTAAAAGTACAAACCCAACGATGGCTATGGTTAACAGCACTTCAAATAGCCCATCAAGGGAGTGTAACAGGAGGCTTTTTGCCACGAGAGGAGTAGTAGCAAGTCCTCCAAGTAATATGGTAAAAACAAGTCTTTTATAGGTGTGTTTCATAGGTTGTTTTTTTATACAAAAATATCCCCTGACAATGGTGTATATCATCAGGGGAAGGATACCAAATGGTATAATAAGCTACCAAGCTACTGTATACTCTGCCTAACAAATATGGTTTGAGGTATTGACATTGAACTACCCCACCAATTTTCAGTAACTTATGTCAAAATCTTCGGGCTCAAACACCGTCATTTCTGCCTCCGTTACATAATCTTTAGTACCCAGACGATCGGCTTGTTTCATATACACCTTTTCAAACAGGTTACGTACGCCACGTCCATTGCCAAACTTGGCGGCATCGGTACCAAACGACTTCATAATTAACTTGCGAGCGTGTAGTTTGGCGGCGTCAGTGAGTTCATAGCCCCGGTCGTGGCACATTTTTTCAAAAATTTTTGTAAGCTCATCCAGGTTATAATCGTCAAAATGGATTACCTCAGAAAAACGAGAACTCAAACCTTGATTGGCAGCCAAAAAACGCTCCATGTCTTTAGTATATCCAGCGGCTATTACTATGAGGTTTTCGCGGTAGTTTTCCATGAGAGGCGTCAATGTATCAATGGCCTCAGGACCAAAATCTTGAGTGCCACCATTGGTGAGGGCATAAGCTTCATCTATGAAAAGCACCCCACCTAAAGCATTCATTACTACTTCTTCTACCTTTTTGGCGGTATGCCCTACATATTTTTCTACCAGGTCTGAGCGTCGGGCTTCTACCAGGTGCCCCCGCGAGAGCAGGCCTATTTCTTGAAAAATTTCAGCAATCAGGCGTGCCACCTCTGTTTTACCTGTACCAGGGTTGCCCATAAATACAAGGTGCAGTGACGGCATCATTACATTCATTCCCTTGTCTTTTCGCATTTTGTGCATTTTTACAAAATTGGTCAAGACCTTTATTTTGCGTTTTACTTTATCTAGCCCAATCATCTCATTGAGACGTTTCTCAGCGCTTTCGTATTGTGCAGCTATCAAGTGTATCAGCTTGGCAATTACTTCGGCATCGGTGCGATATTTTTCCTTATCGTCAATGCTATAAATGAGCTGATTATCGATGGTAATTTCGTCGTTGCTGGTTTCAAATACGAACTTATCATTTCTCAAGTGGGCATCTTTAATAATAGCCCAGGAAATAAACTTGTCAAAACTATGACTGCTGCTTTCTGCCACAATAGAAATGCCCTTATCGGTAAAAACAACACTGTGATTGGAGGGAAAAAGAATTGGTAAAAACCAAGGTTGGTCGGTTTCTATCAAAAAATAAATTTCTTCATTAAAAGGCAGGTTGTGCAGCATGCGGGCATTTTCTCTTTCTTCTACACTCAAGCCTTTTACTCCTTCTATTTTTTGGGTAAATGATGCATTGCCATACCCATGTATAAATACAGTACGATGGTTTCTGAAATGGTTACAAAGGTTGGGATTTTGCTCTAATACCTCTCTTACTTTACTCATAATTTTATTTACAATATTTCGGATCAACTGTTAAAGTATACCCTGAATTGGCAGGTAAAGTTATTGCCACTATCTTATCCGCTATGTAGGTGTTTTGCAGTGGCAATATATAATGCTCAAGATAGCACCTGTTAGCAAGATAGAGAAACATACGACAAAAAAATATATTTTACTTATCTCCCTGGTTTAAATATGTTACTTATTCCCTTGCTAGGTTAGCTATAGGCGAGAAATGATTTTTATTGTTGATATATACAACTATATTTTATATCACTAAAAAAACCTTTGATATGGATACTTACTATGAGGTAAATAAGTGTAATTCGTAGCTTAAACTGGCGGAATTTTCGAGATAAATGGGCAAAAAAAAATGTGTTGAAAAAAACGTTGTTTTGAGAAGGTAAGCCGTGTTTATGGATTGTTTTGTGCAAATAAGAAAAAAAAACAGGCAATTTTTAAGGCAAATCATTGCTATCCCAAAAAAAATCCTAACTTTGCACCTTAAGTTTGATCACTTATTTTCCGGACAGTGCTCACCAATATTGGGGGGCATTGTCTTTTTTATTTTATACCCATCTCTTACACTCCTTTCCTCTTTTTCTTTCTTATACTATCATACCTGTTTAATACCTTTTATAATTGCATTATACAACTATGTTACAAATCATTAAAATGCAGCATTCTTAGCGAAACAGAAAATTTTATCAAACTTTGATCGTTTACAACGTAAGTTTTGCTCAACAACTTAGAGCTTGTTTAAATTTTCGTTTACAGGAGGTTTTAGGATGAATTTGACGTATCTAATCATAAAAGTCGCGTAAAAGACCTAATGAATTTTAAACAGGGTCTTATGAAATGTAACAATGAGTAGAGTTTTTTCAGCTAATCAATGAGTTTTGCACACCATCTTATATTTGTTTAGTATCATGAGTACATTCATCTCATCAGATGACTTACTATAGCAACACCTAAGTTTTTGATACTTAACAGCACCCAACATACTGTTTTTACTACCTGACACAAATTACCCCTAAAAAATAAGTGATCTTGAATCAAACGTTTGGTGATAATTGTTTATAATAGACAAATAGTAAATAAACAATGTAAAGTTCAGTAAATCAGGTTACTTTGGCATGATTACTTAACAAGTGAAAAACTTGTAATATTCTTTTTTTTTCTTTTGGTTTAAAAATTGAATATATTTTATCCTGCTGTTTTGC
The DNA here is from genome assembly GCF_947493425.1 of uncultured Microscilla sp. Lineage (GTDB taxonomy): Bacteria > Bacteroidota > Bacteroidia > Cytophagales > Microscillaceae > Microscilla. The sequence goes on from NZ_CANLRP010000041.1 coordinate 7,052, forward strand.
GTGGATGTATATCTTCACAAACTATCTGACCATCAAGCTTTAAACAGTAGTTTACTTTAAGACATTGGTCAGTTTATAAGCATACAATTCTCTGAGGGTAAATTTGGAGGGCTAGATGGCATAAATTGAGTACTTGGATAATAAATAAAATTAAAGGCAAATAGTTTTAACCCTATAAAAAGGTTTACCAAAAAATGTTTTAAGCCGGTGTGTTTGAGCACGGTCAGTGGGTCTGGCAAGGTTTTGTCAATGGTACCCGTACATCAGTTCTTTTTTAAAACGCCAGCCGCTGTGGGTTGGATAAATAAAGGTAAATCACTTTTGAGTTTACATGATTTCTAACGAGGTTTTATTTTTCGCGGCATTTATTGTTTTTATTCTGGGCATGCTTATGCTTGACCTGGGTGTTTTTAACAAAAAGTCACATATTGTATCTTTTCGAGAAGCCACCATCTGGAGCGTTACCTGGGTAACGGTGGCAATTATTTTTTATCTGATCATAAGAAATTATGGCCATGTGATGCATGGCATCGAAAACCAGGCGCAACTCAACGATGTTATTTCTAAATATAGCTCCCTTAAAGAAGCTCCCCCCTCAGATCCAAAAAATTATGAACAAAACCTGGACAACTATCGCCGGGTGATTGCACTTGAATTTCTCACTGGATATTTGCTTGAATACTCACTTTCGGTAGACAATATATTTGTAATTATTTTAATTTTTGTCTCGTTCAAAGTGCGTGAACAGTATTATAAAAAAATCCTGTTCTGGGGCATTCTGGGGGCCATTGTCATGCGCTTTTTGTTTATTTTTCTGGGTTCGGCGCTTATTCAAAACGAAGTGGTGGGCAAATGGATTTTTTACCTCTTTGGTGGTTTCTTGCTCTATTCGGGTATTAAAATGTTTTTTGACAAAGATGATGGTGAAGCCATTGACACCCAAAAACATCCTATAGTAAGGCTTGCTTCGAGGTATTTCTCTGTGTTTCCCCGTTATGTGGGCGACCGTTTCTTTATTCAGCGTTATGGGCGTATTCAGATCACCCCTTTGTTTGTTGTATTGCTAATTGTTGAATTTACTGACCTTATTTTTGCTGTCGACTCTGTACCAGCAGTATTTGGGGTAACCAAAGATCCTTATATTGTATTCTTTTCAAACATATTTGCCATTTTGGGCTTGCGCTCCATGTTTTTCTTCTTGTCTAACATTATGCACATGTTCCACTACCTTAAATTAGGGTTGGCGTTTTTGCTTATTTTCATTGGAGCCAAAATGTTGTTGCACAAATGGTTGCATTCTATCGGTTTCGAAAATCACTACTCGCTCTTTGTTATTATTTTTATTTTGGGAAGCAGTATTGGAGCTTCGCTTGCTTTTCCGGCAAAAAAGAAAGAAGGAGAAGAAACAAAAGAACAAGCGAGTGTGTAGCCTTTCTATTGGTTATATCTCGGTATAATATTAAAAACCCTTGTCTGGACAGTTATGTCAGACAAGGGTTTTTGTTTGTTTGGCAATATTGAGTTTACGTTGTTATAATGTTGAAGAGTGCTTCATTACCTCTTACCTTTTGCTCTTCTGGCAAATTTTATATCAATGATATTGAAACCCTTATTGTACTTATCGCGGGTATGTTGTAGCCACTTTGCCCGTTTGTTTGCGGCATGCTCGTGCTCAAAAACTTGTATTTTAAGCTTTTTGTCTTCAAACTTTGTGTGAGTAAAGTCATAATGAACACTACTCATTTTGGCGTGTGAAGGATCAGTCGCGTGTATGGTGGTTTGGTGTGAGTGATGAATCAATGGGGTAAGGTAGACTTTGATAGGGTGAGTCCAGTCAAAGTTATCTTCTTTATGAACCACAATATGCACAGGGTAATACAAAGCTCCAACAAAGCTCAGTGTATCTTGCTCCACCACGTGTAAGGTAATGCTGCCATTGGCATTGGTAGCCAGTGAGTCGTCTTTATTGAGGTGGGTCAGCGAGTGCACATTTATTTGTGACAGTGGCAGGTGGGTTTCAGCATCAAACACTTGGAAAACTGCTTTACTTTCGGTTTGTGCAAATGTTGGAACAAGGGTGAAAACCAGCAAAAAAATGGTAAGAGAATGTTTCATATAGTAAAATTTAGAGCTTATTTATTATATTTTCTCGTTTAGAGTAGTTTCCAATGAGTTTTGTTCCCAGATACGTTAATTTGAGCTTTAGCGATTATCTAAATCCTCCGAATCAAGTTCGGAGGGACAGTCTTTTCGGCTAATTTCAACCATTCCTTAGTTGTTAAAACTCTTAAGCTCGTCGTCTAGCTTATCCGCCCACCATTCCAGATCAGCTACACAGGTAGCAAGTTCCTGGTAGTCCATACCGCGAATATCACGCTCATAAGTCGCGTAAATTTTATTGGTATCTTTAGCTATGGTTAGTTTTACTCCCAGATTTACATCATTCATCTCTAGTAAGTTGTTCAAAAACTTTTCACGAGCAGTGGTGCTTAGTTGAGGTACATCAGCAAGAAACGAGAATATACGCAGGTATTCTCTGGTTTTTTCTTTACCTACTTCTACCGATTGAATAAAAACTTCGATGTTGGCAGAGCCGTGCTTCCAATGCCATACACGTTTTTCACCATCATAAGTTTGTTCAGTAGTTAAGCCGATGGACTCTACATAATGCCCAATCATAGCTTCTACCAGTTCAACACGAATTTCTTTGATTGTTTTCATTTTGCATAAATTTTTCAATTATAAAAATAAAAAAAACTATTCTTTTTCAAATAGCCTATGGGTAATTTACTTTAGGTTTTGTTTTGCAAAGCAAGTTCAATGTTTCCTACCCTCATTTTCCAAAGGCACAAAAAAACACCACCTTGTTATTTTAAGGTGGTGTAATGAACCATACAGGCATAAATTAATTGATGACTTACTCTTTACCTTTTATCAGTGATGTTGCACATAGTGTTCCCATTTTTCCATCGCTTTTTGAAAATCTTCGGGCAACTCAGAATCAAACTGAATAAATTTTTGGGTAGTAGGGTGCACAAAACCCAATGACTTGGCGTGCAACGCCTGACGAGGCATTACTTTAAAGCAGTTTTCTACAAAAGCCCGGTACTTTGAAAATACTGTTCCCTTCAAGATCTTGTCGCCCCCGTAGGTAGCGTCATTAAATAGCGGATGACCCAAGTGTTTCATATGTGCTCTTATTTGATGGGTTCGTCCGGTTTCGAGGTTACATTGTACCAACGATACATAGCGTAGGTTTTTTAGTACTTTGTAATGTGTAACGGCATGTCTGCCAAAATCACCCTCCGGAAATGCTGCTGTTACCCGGCGGTCTTTTAGGCTACGCCCCAAGTTTACATCAATAGTACCCGCCTCTTGCTTAGGTTCGCCCCACACCAATGCGTAATAAGTACGTTCTATGCTATGGTCAAAAAACTGTTTGGCAAGGTGTTGCAGGGCGTGCTCTGATTTGGCTACTACCAATAAACCAGAAGTGTCTTTGTCTATTCGGTGTACCAATCCAGGACGACCATCACGGTTTTCAGGTAAATTTTTAAAGTGATAGGCCAAGGCATTCACCAACGTGCCTGTCCAGTTGTTGTAGGCAGGGTGCACTACCATGCCTGCTTCTTTATGTACCACCAAGAGGTCATCGTCTTCGTACACAATGTTTATTGGAATATCTTCAGGAATCACCTCAGACTCGCGGGGTGGCTCTGGCAATGATATAATGATAATATCTTCGGGGCGTACTTTGTAGTTAGGTTTAACCTCCTGATCGTTTACCTTTACAAAACCTTCACGTATAGCGTTTTGAGTTTTGTTGCGGGTAATGTTGGGTACCCTGTCCATCAAAAACTTATCTATTCTTACAGGTACTTGCCCTTTGTCTACTACAATGCGGTGATGCTCAAACAAATCGTCATCTTCAGACGATTCAGCCTGCATATTTTCCGGAGCATTGTCCGGTTTGTCAGCGGTTTGCCAGTCTTCACTAGGGGTCTTCTCTTCTTCCATTTTTTTTAGATGGGGAGTGTTTCAATATATTTATTTTGCAAAAATGAAGATTTTCGAGCGTATAAAAAATTTAAAATGTGGACAAATGCATTTGAGGTAGTGTTTGAGTTATAAAAAAGGTAAAAGGAAGGGTAAGAGGGTAGAAAAGGGGAAAGGCAAGGAATATAGAGCGTGCATTGTTGCAAAATGCACACCCTGGATTGAGTTGTTAGTCTTTATCAGGAGAAATGGCCAAGCTGGCTTTTTCTGAGTCATTCATCCGACCAATATAAGATTTTAATGCGGCACGGGTATTTTTTAAAGCCAATTCATAGCTTGCACCTGTTGCCCTGCATTCGGGTATTTTAGGAGCATAAGCTTCATAATGATTGCCTTTTTCCTCAATAATAATTTCAAATTTATAGCCCATGATAAACCAATAATTTGTTAAACAATAATGTTTGAAAACCCTCAATAAAATTGATGATATATTTAAACTACAATGATAACGTTTTTATATTTGTTTGAATATGTTGCAGGGGCAAATTTAGCATTGCAAAGGCTATTACACTTGGTTATTTGACATAATCTAAGGTAAACTTTTCGAATAGTTGGGCAAACAAAAACATCTCAGGGAGGTTACTTACCTTGATTTTACCCAACATAATAGCCATTTGTGGCTTGGTTTTACCTAAGTTTACATCTACATAAGTTTGGGCTTTGGTGCGCACCGTGCAAGTAGGTTTGTCGTGGTGCCCTGTCTGTACTTCTAGTTTGCCATTTTGCACTTTTACTGTATACAAATAATCACCTTTAGTCTGGTCGGTTAAAGTAAAGTGTAAGTTGCTATCAATCTTGTGCTCCAGTGCTTTGGCTTCTCTAAACCTAATTGCCAACGTATCAAATATTTCTGTTGGCGTGACGTCTTTCTCTTCCATTAATTTATCAGTTTTTTAAACTACCATTGGTTTTAGTGTTTGGTCTTATGGCTATTTTTGCCAGTTCAAGCATCTTTTTGTTATTATTATACAATGCGGGGTCTTTTGTAATTATCAAAAAAGTCTGACTGGGTTCTTTTTGTTTTTTATAATCCGATACCCTTATTAAATAAGCTTGTTCCTTTTCCATACTTTGTAGGCTTTGATTTACCGCCTCTAGGGGCAATTGGTTGCGATGGTAATAGTTGTTACGTGAACTACTTTTACCAAAGCTTCTAAACTGTGACCTGCCCTTGCCACTTATATTGGGCTTGCCATCATATACATTTACCGTCCAGTCTACTAGATAGTATCCATAAGGGCCCCAAACGTTCAGTTGGTTGAGCCTTTGTGTTTTATTAAAGTAAGTGATCACTGCTTTACCCTTGGTACGCGAGAAATTACTCTTAAAATAAACGACTGTAGCGCCCACAATAAGAATGGCGAGTATAATTGTTTTTTTGTTCATACAAGCTCGATAAGTTAACAATGAATAAAAAGCGTTGTGAAGAGATAAAACTAGCCCCTAAGGAATGGTGAGAAATTAAATTACCATTCTTGAGGTAGAAGTTTTGTTTTGAGACGAGGCTATTTTTTGCGCCCATAGCAGCGCTACGGGCAATAAAAATAACGAAGTATCAAGGCGAAAGATCACCTCTCAGAGTGTAAATTTATTTTTGAACAATTCCTAAAAATCAATCACTTTTTATCCTCAATGCTTTTAAGCTTTTTACGGGCTTCAGTTACAATATTTCGGTTAGGCGAGCGGGCAATGATTGAGTTAAGGGTGGCTTTGGCCTGAAAATACTCCTTAAGTCCAATATAATTATCGGCAATGAGCAAAAAGTTTTTACCCCGTAAATCATCATCCATAGGAAACTCTTTGCTAAGGCGAAACAGGGCATCGAGTGAAGGCTTGTATTGTCCTTGATTATAAAGTACGTGTGCGTACGAATAAAGAGCAATGGCTCCTGTTTTGTCTTTGGCACTTTCGCTTACCTTTTTAAATAACGGCAATGCTTCATTAAATTTATTTTCATCGTAATAAGATTGGGCTATATATAAAGTAGCCTTATTACGCGAAGCAGTAGAGTTACCCTTTTCTATGATTTCGTTGGCGTAATAACGCACCGAATCCAGTTTTTTCATTTCATAATAGGTATTCATGAGACCTTCCCAGGCTTTGAGTTGGTTGCGTGAATTTTTGGTAATAGAAGCCAACATTTGGTAACTGTCAATAGCAGCCCGGTACTGTTCTTTTGCATAAAGTAAATCGCCCACCCTGCGCATAGAGCGTTCCATATATGTACTTTTTTGTTCTTGTACTACTGCCATGTGGTAACGCAAAGCATTTTCATTATCACCATTGTTTAGGTAAGCTTCCCCCAAATAATATTTAGCGTTAGGGCTGCCACCTTCGGGGTATTTATTAATATAAGCCTTGAACAAGCTGATGGCTTCGCTGTACTTTCCGTCAAAAAAAGCTTGCTCGGCATTGCGTAAGTCAATCGTAAGCAATGCTTTACTATTAGGGTTCACTTTTTTGTAATTACGTAAAATTTCGTTGAGCTCATCAGTTCTGCCTGCCTGGGTGAGCAGATCTTGTAAACTCAACAATGCACTGGGGGCAGTACTATGAGTAGGGTGGTCTTTCAATATAGCCTTATAATCTTTGATTGCCTCATTGGTATTATCAAAGTTTTGGTAAGACAAGGCGCGCTTGAGAAGTGCATTAGGGCGTAGTAGCGAATGTGGGCGTTCTTTCATCAGGGTAGAAAATCCCGCGATGGCTACTGAGTAATGGCCATTTTCGAGGTCTATCAAAGCTTTTTCGTACAAAGCCTGGTCATAATAACGCGAGTTAGGAAAGTTTTGTACTACATCCTCAAACTTTTGTTTGGCAAGGTCATAGTCGCCTTGTGCTACCTTGATAACCCCTTGTTGGTAATAAGCATAATCTTGTTCGGGATGTTTGCCTGCAATGAGTTCGTCGTATAAATGTAGCGCATTGGCGTATTTTTTTTGTACATAAAAACAATCAGCCAAACGAGTGACAGCATCACTGTAAGGGGTAGTTTCTTCTTCGGCAGCTGTGCGCAGTTGCCACGAAGTAACACATTGCTGAAAGTAAGGCAGTGCTTTGTCGTATTCACGCAGGTTATAATATGCATAGCCCAAGCCATAGCTTGCTTTCAGGGCGTATTTGTTTTGGTTATCAAAGGCTTTTCTTACTTGCAAATAGTAAGGGATACTTTCTTTAGGCTTTTGCGAAATAGCATAACATTCGGCAAGCCAGTAACGGGTTACATAGCTCAATTGTGGCAGGCGAATGTCTTGCAATGATTTATTAAACATGGCAATGGCTTGGCTATAAGCCTCTGCATTGAAATACTCTACACCACGGGCAAAGGCAATTTGTTGATAAGCCGATTTGATTTCATCGTTTCTATTGGGCAGCTGTTCTATATAAATCAAGGCTTTGTTATATTCTTTAGAGTGCATATATGCTTTGGTAAGTAGTACTTCAGCGTCTTTGCGTTGGGGGTATCCTGCGTAGCTCTTGATAAACTCCTCAAGGGTTTGAATACACTCGGTGTATTGCTCCAGATCGTATTGTAGTTTTCCTAAAGTCCAGGTAGCTGACGACTCAAGACTGGCATCATAGTGCATTTTTCTTACCTGGTCGAAAGAAGACGCCGCAAAGCGTTTGTTATTCATTTTGATGTAACAAATCCCCAGATAATAAGCGGCTTTTTGTCCCATTTCATTTTCTTGTGCGGCAATGTTCTTAAAACTTTCGGCGGCCAGTGAGTAGCTTTTGAGTTTGTAATGAGTAAAAGCAATCTTATAGGCAACATCAGCAGGTGGTTGATTGCTCAACAAGCCCAGATAGCGATTAAAATAAGACATTGCCTTGTCGTAGTTGTGGGTATAATAGGCTGCTTCACCTGATAAAAGATATAAAGTAGCAATTTCGTCTACGTTTTCATTACGTTGAAACAATGAGTCGGTATAAGTGAGTAGGCGGGGGTATTGCTGCTGTGCATAATAATTAGATGCAATAAGTATTGGTACTGTCTTTTGGTAATCGGGCGATTGAGCGGCCATTTTTAGGTCATTGATAGAGCTTTGATAAGCTTTTTGTTTGTAACGAATGTAGCCAGCATAATAGCTCGCTGCATAACTGTAAGCATGGTCAAGCACTTTTACCTTATCAAGATAAGTCAGCGCCTTGTCGTATTTTTCAAGCTCAAAATATGCCTTGCCTAGCCTGAAGTCAAGCTTGATCTGGCTATCGTTTGTTTGTACTTTGGCTTGTTGAGCCTGCAAAGTTTTCACTTTTTCTAAGTACTCTATTGCCGTAAGGTATTCTTTTTTTTCATAATAATAGTTACCCCAGGCGTAATGAGCTTGTGCCGCTTTGGGATGGGTAGGGTAAGTACGCACAAACTTTTGGTACAGCTTGGTAGCATTAGACTGTTCCAGTATAAGTGCCAGGTATGCTACATAAAACCGAGCTTCTATCAGGTTTTCCTGATGTTTGGTTTCTTCCTTATTTTTTTGCAGAAAATCCTCAAACTGTTGTTTGGCAGCTACATAGTTTTTTTTTGCAAACAATGCCTTGCCTCTTTTGAAGTAACGGTCAGGGTGTTTGAAAACATGGGTGTGCTGTGCATAGACCATAGAGTTTAAGGTCACCACACAAAAAATAAACAGGTACAGGGTTTTCAAATACAGTGAATAGCATAAGAGTTTTTGCATATTATTATTTTTTTATAGACCACACAGCTTAAGTCTCAAGCTTCAAACAGTGGCTAAGTAGCCTCTGATAAGAAGTGAGCAGGGCTTGTGGTTAATTACTTGTGGCGAGTTTATGCCAATATTTTAAAAACCAATTCTTGTAATATCTGAGCATCTGAAGTATTGCGGGTATTTACCCCCTTTGACTGAAGATCGGCTTCGCGAAGGTAGTGAATGATATGTACTACCTTACCCAGCGAATAATGCCTCATTGCTACCTTATAGTCTTTAACAAAGTAAGGACTGACCTTAAGTACTTTTGCCAGGTTTTGATCACTTTTATCGGTGATTCTATGCCCCACCAGCAATTTACAAAAGTATTGAAATATCATAGCAATCGTAGGAATTAATGGCTGGCTTTTGGGGTTAGCTTCCCAATAAATCAATATCTGACGTATTTTGTACCAATCTTTTACCCCTAAAGCTTTTTGGAGTTCGAATATATTATAAGCTTTGCTAATGCCCACGTGTTCTTCTACCAAGTGTTCATCAATAGGTTTACTTGGGTCGTTTACGTTTAGCAGCAGCTTGTCAATTTCTGTTTGTAAACGCCCCAGGTCTGCCCCTATCGATTCGGTCAGCATGGCAGTAGCCTTAAAGTTTGCCTGGTAACCTTTTTGTTTAAAATACCCCTCTATCCAACCTCCTACTTGGTGTTCTCTTATTTTTTTAGACTCTACCACTACAGCTTGTTTGTCAAATAGTTTATAGAGGGTTGTATTTTTATTGAAGCTTTTGTGTTTGTGGTTAAACACCAACACAGTAGAAGGTTGAGGTTGTTTGATATAGGCTTCTATTATTTTTTTGCTGTCAGCCTTGCTCCAGTCAGCCAATTGTTGAGCTTCTTTTACAATAACTACCTGTTTTTCTGCCATCATCGGAAAACGACGTGCGTTTTGTACTATAGTACCCAGGTTGGTGTCTTTACCGTATAATACGATTTGATTAAACCCCTTTTCTTGTTCTGGTAACACGTTTTTTTCGATAAAGTCTGAAATTTGGTCGAGATAATAAGACTCATCACCATGTAAAAAGTAAATGGGGGCGTATTTTTTAGCCTTTAGGTCTTTCAGTACATTTTCTGGAGTTTGGGGCATATTTTTCTTTTTCTTATCATCATTTGCCAAGGGCAAATCGTTCCTTGACAAAGGTGTGTTTTCACTGCAATTTTAAAATTAGTAAAATTTATAATTTCCCCTAAAGTTTCACCTGCTTTCTTTGTTTATATAGACGTACTGTAGGTATTGATACCAAGTGGGGGAACTTAGGAAACAAGTACTGTGATGGTGTATTATCGTTGGTTTTTTGTTACATTTGTTAGCGTTTTTATTCAATTATTTGTGGGTGAAATTCGCCATTTCCACACATTCATGTATAGGGTTATGCAATATTATTTTACAAAAAATATATGCCTTTTATTTATTGTATTATCAATCTGCAGTGTGCAGGCACAACCACCTTCTAAAAAAGCTGTAGACAGTTTAGTTAACTTACTTTCGTTGTCTGAAAAAGACGAGAAAATCGATGTGTTTATTGAGCTTAGTTATTTGTTCAGTGGCGAAGATCGTGGGTTAGAGTATGGTATCAAAGCCCTAAAGCTGGCAAAAAAACTAGAAAATAAAGAGGGGATAGCCAAAGCACAAAACTGTATAGGAAACTACCACCTGCGACATGAAAACTATGCGGCTTCTATCAAAGCACAACAGGCAGCTTTAGCCGCTTGGCAAGAGTTAGAAAATGAAAAAGCAATTGCGGATACCTATTGGTTTATGGGCAATGCCTATACTGACAAGTCTGACTTTACCTCGGCACTTAAGAGCTATGTCGAAGCCCGAAAGTATTTTGAAAGAACAGCAAGTGATGTACAGCACGCCAATACTTTGCGAAAAATAGGGGTGATTTATTCGAAACTAAGTGAATATGAAAAAGCCCATGAATATTATCAAAAAGCCCTTAAGTTATACAAAGCCAAGCAAGATAATCAGGGTTTAAGCTCTACCCTCAACAACATAGGAGTGGTATACTCTAATCAAAACGAGCAAGCCAAAGCCTGGGATTATTACAAAAAGTCGCGGTTGATTGCCATGAAAACGAATGATCAGTTTATGATCTCAATGACCACAGGTAATATGGGTGAGGTGCTATCGGCACAGAAAAAATACCGGGAAGCGTTGCCCTACTACCAAAAAGAGTTGAAGATTTTGAGGGAACTCAACATCAAAAACCGTCAAATAGAACCCCTTGAATATATGGCGCAAGCTTATGCTATATTGGGTAAAATAGATTCGGCAATATACTTTGGTACTAAAGCCTACAACCTGGGTACTCAGATTAAGGAGAAGTTTAGGATGATAGAAGCCTCTAAAATATTGTCGGAAATATATTCTAAAAAAGGCTCGCCTGACTCAGCTTTGATGTACTATAGGGTATACACCCAATATAAAGACAGCCTCTTTAACCGCACCCGTGCCCTGGAGTTGGCTGAAGTAGAGCAAAAGTACTATGCCGAAAAGTACGCCAATGACCTACAAGATCAACAGAAACGGCGTAACTTCATTATTACTTTGGGGGCGTTGTTTGTCGTATCAGTGTTTGCCATTTTTCAATGGGTGTTTTTTTCGCGGCAGCAAAAACAAAAGAAGCAAGCCAGCGAAAACATAGAGCTATTAAGTCAGATTGGTAAAGAAATTACCTCTTCGCTTAATTTAGAAGAAATCTCAGACAAAACTTATCAGCACCTCAACCAATTGATGGACGCCAGTATTTTTGGCATTGGGATCAATATACCCGAAGCCGAAATTGTAGAGTTTAAGCTTGCGCTGAAAGATGGTAAAAAAATGAAGCCCTACAAGCGAAGTTTACACTACAAAGATCAATTTGCGGTGTGGTGTTTAAAGAACAAAAAGACGGTATTTATCAACGATCTCGAAAAAGACTACAGTCAGTATATCGACCGTTTTGACACCCAGTTGGAAAGTACGCTTAGCAAGTTTGAAGATGGCACTTCTATTCCTGAGCAACCTCAATCTAGTATTTATTTGCCACTGCTTGCCGATGGTCAGGCTCTAGGGGTAGTATGTGTGCAAAGTTTGAAAAAAAATGCTTACACCGATTATCATCTCAATATTTTGGAAAACCTGGCGGTGTATACAGCCATTGCATTGAAAAATGCCAGGGCTTATGAAGAGAAACGCCAGAAAAATAAGCAAATAGAGAAACACGTAAAGAAGTTTAGGCAAGCAAATAAACTTATTCAAGAGCACTACCGAGAGTTGAACCGTCAAAAAGAACACCTAGAAAAAACCAATATAAAGCTTAAACAAAGCCAAGATTCCAAAGCCCGGCTTACTGCAATGATTGCCCATGACCTAAAAAATCCTTTGAATGTAATATTTGCCTATAGCAGCGAAACTGAAGCGATGAAAGCTGAAAATTCTCAGGTAAGAAAACAGATTCAGGACATACATCGCTCAGCACGTAGAATAAAATCATATACCAACGACATGCTAGAGGTACAAAAGTATGCATCATCTAACCTTACGTTGAGCAAGGCACAGCATCGTTTTCATAAAATTGCTCAAGAGGCAATTCACTATATGAAGCCCTTTGTCGAAGAAAAGAGCATAAAGGTACAAAACAACATTGCTGAGCGTTTGCAGGGCAAGTTTGATGCAGTATACCTTGAGCGGGTTTTTGAAAACCTGCTAACTAATGCGATCAAATATACGCCCATTGGCGGAGCCATTACCTTAAGCAGCGAAGAAAAGGGTGATATTGTGTGTATAAAAGTGGCGGATACCGGACAGGGAATTGATCCAAAAGATTTTGAGAATATATTTGAAGCCTTCAATCAAGTAGGCAATGCCCGCGACTTTGCCAATACTGGGTCTACTGGGTTAGGACTTACTTTTTGTAAAATTGCCCTTGAAGCACATGGCAGTCAAATCAAAGTAGCTTCTACGCTAGGCAAAGGTACCGTATTTTATTTTAATTTGCCCAAAGTAGAAGTTACCGAAACGCTGGCTACTCCTAAAGATAACAAGCAGGAGCCTTTGCCTGTGACCGATGCTGAAGTTACTGGCGAGATAAGCCCTGAAGAGAAAGGGGTGATTCTGTCTTTTATCCAAAGTATAGCAGATGTGCCTTTTTATAAAAGAAAAAAACTCGAGGAATTGGTTGATCAGTTTCAGTGTGATCCAGCACAAACTGGTGTGCAACAATGGAAGTTGAAAGTACAGGAAGCACTGAGAAAGAGAAATAAGATAAGGTACCAGGAGCTCATCGTTGAAATAAAGCCTGAGGCATAAACAATGACCTCAGACAACCACAAATAATTATTGATGAGCATTTATCTATATTTGAAAAGGTATTACCTAATTACTTACCATCAAACATATAAAAATTATGCAAGCAACTGTGTTGATAGCGGACGATAGTATACAGAACTTAGAGATACTACAGAAATACTTAGATAATGCCGTGTTTGAGTACGAAATATTTGAGGCAAATAATGGAGAAGAAGCTTGTGAGATTGCTGAAAATGAGGTGGTAGACTTGATTTTGCTGGATTGGGAGATGCCTGTAATGAAAGGAATTGATGCTTTAAGACGGCTCAAGGCGCAGGAAAAAACCAAAACTATACCTATTATCATGGTAACTGGCAGGGCTGAGTCAGAAGACCTCAAAGAGGCATTTGACGCAGGAGCTACTGACTATGTAGAAAAACCAGTGCGCGAAAAAGAGCTACAGGCAAGGGTAGAGTCTGCCATTAAATTATATAAGGCGATGAGCCTGATCAAGGAGCAAAACATAGAAATAGAAAAGCAAAAAGAAATGATAGAAAGCCAGGCAAACCGTGAACTGAGCGTGAAGGCAATGGAGAGCTATCAGAAAAATCAAATGCTTGAAACTATTTATGCTGAGTTGGGCAAAGTGTCGAAGATGACTGAGGGCGAAGCCAACAAAAAACTGCAAAAGGTGTTGAGACTGATCAAAGAGAGCCTGGCGTTTGAAGATGAATGGAAAAACTTTGTAACTCATTTTGAGAAAGTGCATCCTAGTTTTTTCAGAACTCTCAAATCACAGTGCCCCCAGCTTACTACCGAAGATTTAAAGCACTGTGCCTACATTCGTATTTACTTGTCAAATAAAGAAATTGCCCAGTTGCTCAATATCACTCCTAAGAGCGTAATTACCCACCATCATCGTATCAAAAAGAAGATGGCTTTGTCAGACGAGCTCAAGTTTGCCGATTATATTCGGTCTTTAGGAGAATAAAAAGTGCGTTTCTGATCAATATGAGCCTTTGAAGCCGTGTTGTCAATACTTTGTCTATCTTTTTGTAGACCTTTTGTCAATACGGTTTTTTTTTCTCTCCCAACTATTTGCCCTACCTTTGTAATGTAATCAATGAGCCAGTTAGCAAACTAAACTACAAGGTTCTTCAACCAAAATCCTTTAACACATTCTTTAACCAGCTCACCAGCTATCAAAACTCAGTGACCACTTTACGTTACACTTATTGATAAAATTATTTTATTAATGTCTAAGGACACAAACAATATCAGCGGCATGAAAGATTATTTTGAAAATCCGAAAAAAGTTAGAAAACTAGGTATGGGTCTAATGGGGTTAAACCTGTTATCTGAAGAAGAAATAAAAGACCTGTTAGGAGAAGAAGGAGAATCTTTATTAGAAGCCAATGCTATTGTTGAGTCAAAAAGATAACCAAATTATCAACTGCCCTAAAGATTATAAAAAAGAACAACCTAAAACAAAACATAATAAACAATAGACCAATAAACCACAAAACAAACATCCTTCAACCAGCATTGAAACCAGTTATGCAACTAAGTTTTTCGAAGGAATTTTAGTCAACTATGCCTTACTTTAACGAAGCAGCAACCAGTGGTCGCTGCTTCGTTTTTTTATGCCCTTATCAAATTTATGGGTAGTGTAATTAATGGGTCTGCTCTAAGTCCTTTACATTTTATCGCCTTGTATTTCACCTGTCTGTCCCCAAGATTCATGCAATTTCTCTCCCAACAAAAGGGTACACCTGACGAGCTACCATAACACCCTTGTTTTGTCTTCCTATTTATTTTATTGTTTTATCATATAGGTGCCACGCTTCAGGGGTTTCTGTGGTAATCATTTCACTATTCTTTAAGCAAGCATTGTCTCTTGCCTACATTCCGTACAGCCACAGCGAGTTTGTTTCCTCACTGAGTTTGATATATGAAACTGGTGAAATGTATGAAAGCTTTGTGATACCTGGGCGTTGGGTGGGACTACCCAAAACCGGATTTATTTGCTTATTTTTATATTTCAAAATACAGTAACCCACTAAAGCATTATGAAAAACACACTTTATCTCTTACTTTTGGCAGGCTTATTATTTGGCAGTGGAGCTACTGCCCAAAGCGACCAAAAACAAATTAAAGAAACCTTAAAATCTTATTTTGCACTCCTCGAAAAGAATGAAATGATCAAGAGTTTAGATTATCTCTATCCAAAGTTTTTTGAAATAGTACCCAGAAAACAAATAGAGAAGTCTATGAATGGTGTGCGCAACCGAGGTATTAGTTTTCAATCCCCTTTATTAACCAGCCTATCCGATGTTATTCAAGTAAATCAAGCAAAATATGCGCTGGCAGCTTATACTTTTAAATTACTCGTGAAAAAGAAAGGAAAAAGTAAAGTGGCTTTGCAAGACCTTGCCTCATTCTTTCAGCAGGTTTATGGCAACAACAATGTAAGTCTGGACCAGGCAAACCAACAGTTAGTGATTCAGACCAAAGGCGAAATGTATGTAATCAATGACCCTGCTTATCAAGGCTGGAAGGTTTTAGAGAAAAAGAAAGAGGAGCACAAAGTATTAAATAAATTATTACCCAAAGAAGTATTAGAAAAATTATGAAACGTATTGTATTAATTGGATTAGTTATCATAGCGTTAATTCAGGGAGTCTGTGCCCAAGGTACTGACAAAAACGACATTCGTAAAACTATGCAGGAATATGCCACTGCCCTGAAAACCAGTGGTAACAAAGGTGGTTTACTGTTTGTGTATCCCAAAGTGTTTGGGTTGGCAAACAAACAAGAAGTACTGCAACGCATGGACAATAAAAAGGAGACAAGTAAACACCTTATTTTTGAGCGCATTATAGTAACCCATATATCTGAAACAATGGTGGTAGATGGAGTAAAGTATGTGTTGGTAAACTATCAGGACGAACACAGCCATAGTTTAGCCCAACCACAGCAAGTAAAAAACGCCGACAATATTGCTGCTGCACTTGCTGCTACCCACACTGCCTCTAAAAATCCCCAAGCGAAAAAAATGATTTTAGCCAGTAATCGACAAGCGTATGCAGTAAAGGAGTTGACTTATAAAGGTTGGAAATTGGTAGAAAGAAACGCAGCAATGAAAGATATTTTGCAAAAGGTGTTGCCCCAGCAAGTATTGAAGTTGCCATAAAAAGGCTTGAGGAATAAATATGAAAGACTGATAATTTAGTTACCTTTCTGAAAAAATCAGAAAATCAATCAGACAAAATGAGTGTAGAGAAAGAATTGCTTGCCCGAAGCCAGTCGAAGTGTGAGCTGTGTAGTGTTACCAATGGCCTAAAGGTATATGAAGTGCCTCCAACTGCTGAAAACACAGCTGAGCAAAGTGCATTGGTATGTAACACTTGTCTTGAGCAAATAGAAGCGCCTGAAAAAACTGACCCTAATCACTGGCGTTGCCTCAATGACAGCATGTGGAGCCAGGTGCCGGCCATACAGGTGATTGCTTGGCGAATGTTGACGCGTTTGCAGGGAGAAGGCTGGCCGTCAGACTTGTTAGATATACTATATCTAGAGGAAGAAACGCTGGCTTGGGCAAAAGCTACTGGCGAAGGTAACGATTCTACAGAAGATGTCATTGTACACAAAGACAGTAATGGGACTACTTTGCAGGCAGGCGATACAGTGGTGCTTGTAAAAGACCTCAATGTAAAAGGAGCTAATTTTACGGCTAAACGTGGTACTTCGGTGCGGAATATCTCGCTAACGTATGATAATGCTGAACATATAGAGGGGCGAGTAAACGGGCAACACATTGTTATTCTGACCAAATTTGTCAAGAAGTCATAAACAATGAATACAATAGTGTTTTAGTAATGCAGTCAAAATAACTTCCCCATTTTAACTGTATATTTTAGTCGCTATACATCGTTGAAAAATAGCCGAATAGCGCTGCTATTAGCCGATTTTTCGCCTTGTCTAGCGAAAAAATATTTACTTAAATTTGCTGACATTATTTCGGCAACATTACTTAGCTGACAAAGCTATAACAAAAAAAAGACCCGCTACAAGCCATAGTAGCGGGTCTTTTTTATTTTGTCTGTTTCATAAAATGGACTGTTTGAACAGGGAAAATACAGCAATCAATGTTCAAACAAGCATTTACAACTTATCTACTACCAATTTATAAGTAGGGTCTTCTACAATGTTTACATCAATGATGCGCTCTGCGTTCTTAAGTAGTTTATAGCAATCGGGGCTTAGGTGTTTGAGGTGTATTTTTTTGCCCACTTTCTCATAGCGCTCAGTAATCTTGTTCAATGCTTCAATGGCTGACATATCTACCACCCTGCTTTCGGCAAAATCGATGATTACTTCATCAGGATCGCCCAGTACATCAAATTTATCACTAAAAGTACTTACCGAACCAAAAAACAAAGGACCATATATTTCATAGTGTTTTATTCCGTTGTCGTCAACATATTTACGGGCACGAATACGCTTGGCGTTGTCCCAGGCAAATACCAATGCGGCAATGACTACTCCAATGATTACAGCAAGTGCCAGGTTGTGCAATACCGCAGTGATCAATGTTACCAACACCATAATGAAAATATCTGATTTAGGCATTTTGTTAAGTGTACGCAAACTTGCCCATTCAAAAGTACCAATTGATACCATAATCATTACTCCAGTAAGGGCAGCCATAGGAATCATTTCAATAATGCTGGAACCAAACATTACAAATACCAGTAGTAGTATAGCGGCTACAATACCCGATAAACGCGCCCTGGCACCAGAAGAAATGTTAATTAAACTTTGACCAATCATAGCACAACCTCCCATGCCGGAAAAGAAACCAGAAAAAATATTGGCAAGTCCTTGCGCCACTGCTTCCTTGTTGCCTCTTCCACGGGTTTCGGTAATTTCATCAATGATATTTAGCGTGAGTAAACTTTCTATCAAACCAACTCCTGCTACTATAAAGGCATAGGGAAGAATGATTTTGAGAGTAGCAAAAGTGAAAGGAATGACTGGAATGTGAAAAGGAGGGAACCCACCTTGAATAGAGGCTTTGTCGCCTACTGTAGCTGTATCTATGTTCATAAAAAACACCAGACCAAATACAACCAATATGGCGACCAGCGAAGAAGGAACAACCTTGGTCAATTTGGGTAAACCCCAAATAATAACCATAGAAAGTAACACTAACCCAAGAAATATAAATAATGGTTCGCCTGTAAGCCAGTCTCCGGCGGGGCCTTTAAATTCGCCAAGTTGGGCGCTAAAAATAATGATGGCGAGCCCATTGACAAAACCAAAGATAGCAGGGTGTGGAATCAAACGGATGAGCTTTCCTAGTTTTAAAAAACCAGCTGTAGCTTGTATAACACCTGCCAAAATCACGGTAGCAAATATATACTCTGCGCCGTGTGTCTTGGCCAAGGTTACAATCACTGCGGCAATAGCACCAGTGGCTCCTGAGATCATTCCGGGGCGTCCGCCAAAAATAGCGGTCACCAATCCCACCATAAAGGCTGCATAGAGCCCAGTAAGTGGAGACAACTTAGCCATTAACGCAAAAGCAACTGCTTCTGGTACCAAAGCAATGGCTACGGTCAAACCTGATAAAATTTCGTTTTTGTAATTGACCTTTTGAGAAAGGTCAAATAAGTTAAAATACTTTTTCATACAATAAGTCTAAGGAGCAATATAATCATTGAGAAGTCTTCTCTGGCCTTTTTATTTGCAGGCGCGAAGGTAACAATTTTTAATGGAGCTTGGTGGTTTGCTATCAAAGTTTTGGGAAAGTAGCATTAAAAGCTGATACAGTATTGATTTTTGACAAGACCGAATATAATTCTAAAGGAAAAAATTAAGGTTATTTTACGATACACAACAGTAGTAATCTTTAATTCATACAATAAAAGGTTGTTTTTGATGATGTATACTTAGCTAAACATTAAAAAGATCTTATTTTGAAGGTATAGAGATTTTGTGGGTGTTTATTAAGTGAAAATGGGGTTGTAAAATTTGTTTGGAGGGTGTGCTAAAGCAAAAAAACTTGAGGGAAGTAGATAATGGTTATCTACCGTCCCCCAAGATCCTTCAACCAGCTATGCATGACAAATGTAAGAAAATATTTTTAAAACACAATGTTTACATGTGAAAAAATATTAAACCTAAGGTTTTTATTAAGCCTTTCGCTCACCATCATTGGCTTACAACCAGTCCCTTTTGAGCTTATCAAAGGCAATGATGCCGCTCAATACTGCTCCTGGAATACCCTGTCCAGGGTAAGCAGTGTCGCCACATAAATAAGCTTTGTGTTGATCAAGACGGGCACCTACCATTTGCCAAGGTTTTGTGTTCATGTATTGTGGGTAACCACCCACAAATCCGTGGGCACGTCCTGTCCATTTTTGCCATGACTTTTGGGTAGACGAATGACTATATACAATATCTTCTTTGGCAAGAAAACCTTTTTGTTCCAATGTATCAAGGATGACTTGTTCTACCAGACCTTTGTTGATGTTTGTATTTTTTGCAGGATGAGCTATGTGTGTGCTTATCGAAGCCACCATTTGTCCTTTAGTGTCACATCGACTGGTGTCTTCGGGGTGGCTTAAGCTTACAAAAATACTGTGTGAACCTATTTCGGGCAATGGCTTGGGCAGGTGTATTTGGTGATGAATGCAATTTTGTGGGGTATATTTACCAGGCGTAAAACCAATGCCCATTTGAAAAGCACTGTTGAGTTTTTCAGAAGGTAACACCTTATGCTTAAGTGTAGACTTTACAGCGTTTTTGTACAATTGTACCGTATTATTGAGTGGAACACCTGATATAAGAAAATCACAGGTATAGTTACCTTTTTTTGTCGTTATTTCATATTGTTGATTTATCGTATTGTATTCGATATGTTGTACTCCGTTTCGTAGCATTACCTCCGACCCATGTTGTTCTAAATATTCAATCAATGGATTGACGAGGTTAATCAAACCACCGGGCATATAATAGTTTTTGTAATTAGTATAACAAAGTGCGGTTGCTCCAAACAACACATTTACTTCAGGGTGGTAGTTTTGAGCAGTTATGAGGAGTTGCTCATCTACAAAATCGACAAACAGTTGATTGTCCAATAAATCAAACTTTTTGAGTAGCCACTGCATCGAAAAAAAATCGTACCTGGCATAATTCACCTGTTGTACACTGGCGTTGCGTATACATTGCCACCAGTCGGCTAGTTGAGTAGGAGGGAAGGCTGTTTGACGCAGGGAGGTTTTCCAAACGAATTGGCTCACCTTATAGCAAAACTCCCAAAACTTGCGTTGATTTTTTTTGCCAAAAACCCGCTCTGCTTCTGTAATCCAGGCATCTAGTGATTGGTAGCGTTGTGCCACCTGCTGGTCTTTGAGGTGTACTTGCATGGGCAACGACAAGTAGGTAGGGTTTAGCTTGATGCCAGTCTGATTTAGCAAATACTGCAAAGGCATGTGTGGGTCAAGCCCTACCAGTGTGGTAGCACCACTTTCAAAAACAAAACCTTTACGCCAATAAGAACTAGTGCATCCACCAGGTAAATAATTTTGTTCCAGTACTAAACAATTGAGTCCTTGCTGGGCAAGCAAACAGGCAGTGGTAAGGGCTCCCATTCCTGAACCCACAATGATGACTTGATGATGAGTTGGTTTCATAGATTTATTGGCAAAGTTACACTCGTTTTGGTATCGGGTAAGCTGGTTGTTTGAACTTTGCAGATCAGGAGAATGTTTATAAAATTTAATTTTTTTTGTAAGTAGTACATTACAAATAGTAGCTTTTGGTCTATATATAGGCAGGTACAAAACTTCACTTTATTTGAAAACATATTTTAGCGGTTTTTGG
Source organism: uncultured Microscilla sp. (assembly GCF_947493425.1). Classification (GTDB taxonomy): domain Bacteria; phylum Bacteroidota; class Bacteroidia; order Cytophagales; family Microscillaceae; genus Microscilla. Next base: position 28,002 of record NZ_CANLRP010000041.1, read on the forward strand.
TAAGCTTTTTCGAGAAAGAAGTTATTCTGAAAGGGAAAGGTAAATGCTTAAGTGACCACATAAAATTTTGTTTTTTTTTAGTTTTAAAAACTTTTAATAGTTATAAGGCAGGAGTGATTCAAAAAAGCAAAAAAAACAGCGGTAAAAATACCATTTTAGTAAAGCCAGTATTGGTGACCTATGCTTTGCTTCTTAGAATTGTTTCGAATTTATTTATTACATTGCAAAGAAAGTGAAACAAAAACAGTAGAGATATTGTTTGGTGTATGACTGCTTTCAAAATCATTTTTACTAATTTTTTTGCATTAGTAACACTTTATAAATGAGAGCAATAATTGCACGTAAAGAACACTTCAACGCAGCCTATCGTTTGCATAACCCTGATTGGAGCGAAGAAAAAAACCAAGACATTTTTGGACCTTATAATAATCCAAATTATCACGGTTGTAATTTTGACCTTGAGGTACAGGTCATAGGTGAGATAAACCCTATAACTGGCTATGTGATGCGTACCGAAGATTTGGCTGTATTGGTGAAAACCCAAGTGTTGAATAAGTTCGACCATAAGAACTTAAATTTGGATCTTGAGGAATTTGAACGCCTGAACCCCACTATCGAAAATATCGCAATGGTTATTTGGCGAATTTTGAGAGAAAAGCTGGATCCTAAACTCGATTTAAAAATCAGACTGTATGAAACAGAGAGAAACTTTGTTGAATTCCCTGCGTCCTAATAATATGAATGGAAAGCATAAAAATGGAGTTCATAATCACAAAAATAATGACAAAATGAACATGGAGGAGATGGGGGACGAACACGTAGCCTCTTCTTATGAGACTCCTTTACGTGAGGATGCATTTGAGGTGAGCGATGATACTAAAATTAAACTCATTGAGGAACGTTTTCGCGAAATTATGGAAATTATGGGGCTCGACCTAAGCGATGATAGCCTGAATGGTACTCCTCACAGGGTAGCTAAAATGTATATTAAAGAAATTTTTAGTGGGTTAAACCCTGCCAATAAACCAGCACCTACATTGTTTGAAAACGTGTATAAGTACAATGAGATGTTGGTAGAAAAAGACATTACGTTTTTCTCTAATTGTGAGCATCACTTTGTGCCTATTTATGGTAAAGCCCATGTAGCCTATATTTCAAGTGGTAAAGTGATAGGCTTATCTAAAATTAATCGAATTGTTCAATACTTTTCGCGCCGCCCACAGGTACAAGAACGCCTGACTATTCAGATTGGTAAAGAGTTGGAGAAAATGTTAGACACTGGAAGCGTTGCAGTGGTAATGGATGCTGCTCACATGTGCGTTTCATCACGTGGTATACAAGATACCAACAGTACTACGGTAACTTCATATTATAGTGGTAAGTTTCAGGAAGAAGCCACCCGTAATGAGTTCTTAAAGTATATAGAAATGAACAAATAAATTGCTGTAAGACACACAAATAATATAATATAATAGGTTGGCTATGGCCAGCCTTTTTTCTTAACAATCATTTGATAGTAAATAAAAATTTAATTGATAAGTGTCTGGTTATGAGTTTTTTATGGGTTCAAGTTGCACTTATCTGAAAAAAAACACCTGGCATTTGTCATTTTTCTGTCAGTAGAGCATTGTTATTAATGGAAGGATTTTATAATCACCGTTTTTCTAAAAAAAACTAATTCGGGGCCTCTTTTTGCCTGATGTAGAGGTACCCACCAACATAAAAGGCATCTGAAGCTTCAGATGCCCTTTATCAAAAAATATTGAGGGAATTATTATAAATAATGTTAATCCATTTTTGCCTGATGGATTATACTTTCACTTATCAAGTACATTTTACCTATCCAATCTCTCCCCCCTTTGTAATAAACTTTTAATGTTTTTTGCGATAGGGGGAGAGATCAGGGTAACCTACTCATCTTTACTACTTCATCACTTAAAATAACTCACCTAAATTTCATTTCAAAAAAATACCCTCCAGAGAGGGTAACTAATCATTATTTCTTTTGTAGCGGCTTGACAATTAATCATCATTTGTGTCAAAGTCTTTGTCGATGCCATGTATTTTGTAAGAAACCAAACGGCTCAATGGCAGCTGTTTGTTGGTTTTTTTGTTCATCTTTTGGATAAAACCAGTGGTAACCCCATGTATTTTGCACGAAATTAACCTGGAAGCAGATACTTCTTGATAGCCTAGTTTATTGAGTGCTTGTACAAATTCAGGAGTTACTCCGTGAATCTTAAAACTGGTAAGTTTAGATGCACTTAGTTGGTCATATCCCATTTTCTTAAAATCCTTGACAAATTCAGGCGTGACTCCGTGTATTTTAAACGCAATAAGTTGAGCAGCAGATAAGTTGGTTATACCTGTTCTTTTCATGTCATTCATAAACTCTTCTGTCACTCCATGAATTTTAAAACCTGTAACTTTATTCATAGAGATGTCGCCAAACTTCTCACGCGATGTTTTCACAAATTCAGGTGTGACCCCATGAATTTTAAAAGCAATCAGTTTGCTTGCTTTAAGGTCGCTACCAGCGACTTTTTTCATTTTTTCTATAAAGGGTTGAGTCACTCCATGTATTTTGAAAGCAATTAGTTTATTCAATGAAATATCTCTAAATCCAGCATTGTGTACTTTTTTGATAAATTCTGGTGACACATTGTGGATTTTTAGGGCAATGAGTTTAGAGGTGGAGAAATTTTTGTACCCCGTTTTTTTAATGTCTTTCACAAACTTTCTACTTACATTGTGTAGTGTCATTGCCATGAGTTTGTCGTTGCTTATTCTGTCAAAACCTTCCTTTAGCAAGAAATTGCGAAAATCCTGATTGGGTTGAAAAGTAAAATCACCCGCACCTGCCTTGCCTACAAAAGCTCCGTTAAAGCTAAGCTTGCCTGCGTCTCTACTGAGCGTGAAAGTATGGTTTTCTTTGTTGTTGGGTTGGAGCCCACTAAATTCCTGTTGCTTATACGATGAGCTACTGTTCCAACGACTATGCTGCCCATTGTCTCCTGCGCGGTTTATGGTTATCTGCAGCCATACTTTGTTATTTTTTCTTAGTTTGGCTACCCATTCACCTTTTATATTAGTGGTAGATGAATTGTTTTGAGCATTGGTTTGGCAAAAAGCCAACATAGTTGCCAGGATAATGAGTGATAATATGCGTTGCATAAAGTACATGGTTATATAGTTTACTAATTGATTATTTGATGCGTTATTTTAAAAATCAAAAAAGGAAACTATTACTTTAGAGAAAGGTTACAGGCAGACCATAAGTTTTCTTGAAAATATGTATCAAACCAACCACTGTGTAGGCTTGTGTTATTACAATAGTCCATAGTATTTAGTCCATAGTCCGTAGCTGATTTGAGTAAATGTTTACCTTATTAAGCCCTGTAAACCGAGCCTGTAGCTCTGCTACGGCGAGCTCAACGAAGTTAATCAGTAGTTTATACTAAAGTTGCGTACCTACTTTATTTTTAAAAGGGTTTCAGTTTTAGGTCTACGCCGTGCAATTAAATAGTTTTTAAAATCATAACCTGCTGATAACCGAGCCTCTGGCGAGTCCTTAGATACCGATGTATATCGGTGCTCACCGAAGGTAATCAGCAGTCAACTTTGGCTAAAATCACTGCGGAGTATTGTTATTATAAAAGCAAAAAAATAATTAAGGTAAGCAACAAGTGCCAGGTGAGGCGTTTGTTGTTGAACCTGAAATAACTGACATGATGAAGAAAAAACTACGAATAGCTCTACTGATACTCTGGTTTATGCCTGGTATGATGTTCAATGATTTAACTTTTGCTCAAGTAAATGTATCACATACTGGAGCACAGGTTTCTTATGGAACCCGGTTCGATGATATTACCACTGGACTTAATACTCAAAGTGGGCAAATGCTTACCTTTATTATAGATAATTTCTCTACCTGGCCTTATGGTGATAATTTTTTCTTTGTAAACTTCTTTTCGGGACAGTTTTTAGACGCCAACAATCAACCCACGGGCAACCACTACAGCTTGTATGCCGAGTGGCAACCACGAATTAGTCTAAAGAAAATATTCAACGGAGGGGGAGAAGATCCCAAGAAGCGTTACCGGATTAAAAACCGCCAGGCGATCAGTTACAACAATGCGTTTGGGGTAGACGATATTTTATTGGCAGGGCAAATCAACCAAGGTGAAAACTATCATGCTCGAATGATTGGGTTATCGGTCAATTTTAGGGTGCCGCTATTCAATGTATTTTTTATCAATGGGTATTACCGTTATGATAACTCCGATTTTAAAACTTATCAAATTACCGGAGTTTGGGGGTTGCCTATTCGTATTAGTAATCGATTAGAGTTCTCCTTTCAGGGCTATTTTGACATGTTTCAAAGCCAAAACGATGGTTTTGATATTTTGACTCAACCTAATATTGCCTGGAAGGTAAGCAAGCTTTTTAGCGAAGACCCTCAAAATACTTTTAAAATAGGGGTAGAGTGGTTTTACCATCGCAATAGTACCTGGACAACAAGTACTCCACAGTTTTTTGTGCGTTGGGCGTGGTAAATTTCAGCGCATATTTTTAACAACTTAAACGAACTATATGTATGAGTATTTTTAAAAAGTTTTTGAAGGATTTGGCAGATGATGCCGAAAAAGAAATCAATGGTTTTTTGGATAAATTAGAGGAAGAAACCAATGTACAAAAAACACCATCGCCATCTAATGGGGGAGGCAGTCACTTTCACGACTCTTACTCTAATACACCTCACACCGATGAAGAGGAGCAAAGTAGTGGTAGTTATAAGTCTGACAAAACCTGTTGGAAATGTAAGCAGGCTACAGTATATTATCTGGGGACTGATTTTGTCAATGGTAATCCAATGACTGGAGCCAGCGATTGTGAGGTAGATCACATTTATCGTTGCAAAAGCTGTGGAAATAAATGGACAGAATCTTATTAAAACAAAAGGATACATCAATAAAAATATTCTTAAATTGTATCTTCAATAGGCTTTTGATTTATTAACCAAAAGCCTGTTTCTTTTTGTAATTCAAACCAATTATTGTGAAAAAAAACTTGACAGGATTTGTTGTATACCTTTGCCTTTTGTCTTGGTTTACAGGCTGTGGTAACGCTCAAAAAAATACAGCAAAGGCCGCTTTTTTAGCCGAGCCTGCGGCAATGAAGCAATCACAAATTACCACACCTAAAACTAAAGTGTACCCTATGCTAGACAGCGTTGTTACCCTCACTATTGGTGGGCATAAACTAGACATACGCAGCCCAAAAGGGGAGGTAAAAGGAAATATTGTAGTATTGCCAGGCTGGAACTTCCCTAAAGAAGATTGGTGTAACAAATCGTCTTTGTGTAAAAAAGCGCTCGAACAAGGGTTTAGGCTAGTTTTGCCCGAAATGAGTAAAAGCGTGTATTCAGCAAAATTTTATCCGCAAACCCTTCCAGGTTGGAAGAAATACCCTGACCTCAACTGGGTAGTCAAACAAATGCTTCCGAGTTTACAAAAAGACTATGGTATATTGCTTACTTCACAAAAAAACTTCTTATTGGGGTTGTCTACTGGCGGGCGTGGGGTAGTAGCTATAGGCATGGCAGCACCAGCGTTGTTTGTAGCAGGTGCGGCACTTTCGGGTGACTATGACCCTACCAAAATGACTACTGATCGTTTGATGATTGGGTATTTGGGTAGCTATGGGCAGTTTCCGGCACGTTGGAAAACAGGGACAGAAAACCTGGTGTACCACGCCAAAAAACTAAAAATGGGTTTATACATAGGCCATGGCAAGCAAGATCGTATTGTGCCTTTTGCTCAATCTTTGTTGTTATACAATGCCCTAAAAAACGTAAACCCTGACCTTAAAGTGAAATATCATTGGACTAAAGCAGGACATAATTATAAATATTGGGACTCAGAAGTAGACAATATGCTGGCTTTTTTTGGGGAGTTTTTGTGATAAAGGCAATGGTTGATTAATAATCCTTCTCTCTGGCTGATTAACCAGAGAGAGGGAAATGTTTAAACTATCCCTAGAAAGAAGGACAAGGGAAAAAGGTTTTCTTCCGCTTCTTAGATTTTTTCCAGGTATAAATCACGCTTATTTCGTGGGCATTGTTCAACCGCACATCTTTACCATTGATACCTGCATCAAAGCTATAGCTAATGCCCCAGTTATTGAAGCCAAGCCCTGCCATGAGCACTATGGCGTCATTATTAGGCAAATCGTGCGCGTACTTTTCAAATACCCACCCCCTGTACACAACTCCGGCAATGCCTTGTACATTACTGGCTGCTTTGTGCTTATACCTAAAGGCATAACTGATAGGAAAGTGGGCATAAACACCCAGGTCCATTTGCTTAAAACTTCCTTGTTCCTTGTACAAAAAAGTCGGACTTAATGAGCTGTTAATATCGTGAAATAAGGGAATGCGTGCTCCTGCATAAATAGTGGCTCTGGTAGCCACCCTGGTGTTGAGCTGGTCTTGAGCGAAAAAGCTTTGTTCAGGACGGTTCAAGTGATTGACCGATACACCTGCCCAAAACACCTCGTTGTGTAGCAACAATCCGGCGCCTACACTAGGGTAAAATATACTTTCGCTGATAAGTTTTTCGGAGTTATTTGGGTTGATTAAGCCTGAGTTGTCAAACTGATCTACAAATTTAAGATTGTTTTCCAGTCTCTTGTTGATCACCCCAGCTTCCATAGCAGTGCGCAACCGCCAGGTTTTACTCAACTTGATAGCGTAGCCATATTGCAGTGCCACGTGATAAGCTACTACACCTACTTTGCCCTGTTGGTCACGTAGTATAAAACCACCTACATTGCTTCCACCTTTGCCAAAATTATGGTCGAGAGATACCAGCGTAGTATTCATTCCGCTTGATACCTCCGCCCATTGTGCACGACTAGTCATAGCAAACCGAGTACCCGCAGTACCTACCGACGCAGGGTTGTGGTACAAAGGAACATTATAAAACTGTGAAAACTGGGGGTCGGTTTGTGCTTGTGCGACCATGTACAGGCACATAAACAAGCACATGAATATATTGTATTTAATTAACTTCATGGGGGGATAATTCTTTAGCTTTGTCTGTAATACAGGCTGTCTCATTACTTAAACGTTGCCAAATTTTATTCAGAAAAAACGTTTGTTAAGAAATTCTATATCTGGCAGATTTCAAAAATCTTCCAGTTATGGTTAGTATTTAGAATAATATCCTTCTAAAATTTCTTATGAGATAGCCACAAGTAACTTATAGTATAGTATTGAGTGTTGTTTTATGCACAAAGGCTTGTATTAAATAATACCAATCCAGTCTGATCACTTACTTGTTGATATGATAAATATACACCTGTATAACAATTTATTTATTGCTTTGTGGATTGGTATATGTATTTTGAAAGCCTTGGTACTTAGCAAGTGTTATTTTACCAAATGGACCATGGCTTGTTTTTCTTTGTTTTTACCATTGATGCCCCGATACACTACTTTACACCTAAATACACCTGCATTGGCAACCTGCCCTTTTACGGCACCATTCCAGGTACTGTCTAACTTATTGGAGTGAAAAATTAAAGTACCCCAACGGTTGTAGATCATAATATCGATGTGCTCAATGTAGCGCCCAAACACTTTGAAAAAGTCATTATTTCCATCACCATTGGGTGAAAAAGCCTCAGGGATATACACGACAGGATCGCAAAGTGCTGTTACCTTGATGCTATCCGTACGCTCACAACCGTGTACATTTTGAGTAGTTACTGTATACAGTCCTTCTTTTGTAACGGTCACATATCTTGAGGTTTCGCCTGTGTTCCAGGTATAATGATGATTTTCGCCTCCATCTAGCTTCAAGCTACCTATATCTTCCAGGCATACCGTAGTATCTTGTTTGGTAATAGGAGCAGGCAATTCGTGCACTGTAACGGGCACTTTAGTAAGTGGTGATTCGCAGCCTTTTGCATCTACTATATTTACATAATACTGAGTAGATGTGGTCAATACTGGAGTTTGATATAGGCTATCTGTTACTCCATTAATGGGTGATGTTTTAAGCGAGTCATTATACCAGCGATATTCACCATTATTTGCCCCACTTACTTGTAAAGTAACACTATAGCCTGTACATCCTTCACTAGCAATTATGCGAGGAGCATGGGGCAGTGGGTTGACGATTGCCTGGACTAAAGTGCGAGGACTTTCACAACCGTTAACACCTACCTGTGATACATAAAAGTTGGTGGTACTTGTCAGCAAGTCAGTAGTATAAGTTTTCTCTGTGCCAGCCCTAAAGGGAGCAGTACTGGTGCTGTCAGTATACCACCTGTATTCATAAGTATTGTTTTCATTAATGGTAAAGGTGATTTTACCACTTCCACATACTTCTTGATTACTACTCACTACAGGAGCACCCGGAGTAGGTTTTACATCCGCTATTACTGCAGTCATTGAGCTCACACAACCGCTATTGCTTACAGCTGCCACATAGTATGTCGTGTTTTGATCAATGGGAGGGGTATTAAATGTGGTAGAGTTTGCCCCAGAAATAGAGTCAGCAGTATTGGTAGAGGTATACCAACGGTAAATGCCACTAGTACTGCCACTTGCTTGTAATAATATGCTATAGCCTGCACAGCCTTTGCCAGGAATAACTAAGGGAGCCGGAGGTAAAGGGTTTACTGTTATGAGCACCTCGGTACGGCTACTTTCGCAGCCAGCGGCTGAGGTTTGCGATACATAATATTTGGTGTTAGCAGTAAGTATCCCACTCGTAAACGTTTTAGCCCCTGAAGACTGAAAAGCAGTGCCTCCCATTGCCATAGTATACCAGTTAAAAGTATTCGTATTGGTTTCGTTGATGGTGACGGTGGCGGTTTCTCCACTACAAATGCTCATGCCTGGTACTTTTGGGGCGGCTGGAGGTGCCTCCACTTGTGCTACTACTGAGTCAAGTAGGCTGGTACATCCTTCGACACTTTCGGCAGTTATGTAAAAGGTGGTGTTGGTAGCCAAAGGTGGTGTAAGATAAGTACTATCAATAGCTCCAGCGATGATATCTACGGGGTTTTTGGAGGTATACCATTTATATTTGCCTTGTACTCCTCCGCTTACCTTCAATAATATTTGTTCGCCAATACAGCCTTTATTACCAATGACTTTTATCACTGGCAAGGGATGCACTTGCCCAGTAATTTTGGTGCGGGCACTTTCGCAACCATTGACCGCGCTTACCTGCGACACATAAAAAGTGGTATCTTTGCTAAGTACCCCAGTAGTAAAAGTCTTGTTAGTGGATGCTTGGAAGGCAGTACCCCCTATGCTATCCTTATACCAGTGGTAAGTATTGGCGTTGGTTTCGTCTACTGTAAAAGTAATAGTACCTTGCACACATACATCAGTTACTATCATTTTGGGTGGTAACGGTGTAGACAACACTACAGTACTCATGGCTACTTTATCACTTTCACACCCATAATCATCTACTGCTGCTACATAATAAGTGACACTGTTGGTGGCAAACGGAGGATTGTAAATATTGGTCACTTCCCCGCGAATAGAATCTGCCGAATTGGTAGATGTAAACCATTTATACCTGCCATTGGCACTGCCACTGGCTTCTAGCTGTAGGTTTGCTCCACAAGCAGGTGTCACAGGCACGGGTATGGGTTCGGGTACTTTGGGCGATTTGGGCGGAATCACTACTGAAGCTTGAGTCTGGCAACCACTTACAGACTTAAGCGTCACGGTGTAAGTATCACCAGGGGTAGGGTTAGTGACAAACACGCTTTGTCCGGTTTGCCCATCCGACCAGTTATATTCGTCATAGCCTATAGGTGCCGAAAGCGTGACTCCATTGACATTGAAACAATAACCACTGACTGACACCGACTGAAGCGAACATCCAGTAGTAAGGTAGCAATAGCCAAAGTGCCCACCCAACGTACAGTCATTAGTAGTAAACTTGATTGTGATTTTTTGTCCAATGTAGGGCATCAGGTCTACCGCTACGGTTGTCCAGTCTTTGTAGCGAATGCGCCCTTTAGACTGAAAACCTGGAATATTGCCCCCTGACACGAATTTAACCGAGCTACACGGAATAGGTTGCCCCGCAGCATCAAACATGTTAAACTCCAGCCCTGGTTGTTGGTGGGGTTGGTGGTTGGGATCTTCCAGTACTACGGCATATTGATATTGAAAAGTTGACTGAGCGGCAGTTACTGTAAAAGTAATTTCCATTGATTCAGCCTTTCTGTTTGAGGCGTCATTGCCTAACCTTACTGAGTGCGTTGCACCCGCAGGTACAGTCGGGATTCCCACTAAAGGGTCTACTCCTGGAGTCATGATAGTATGGCGGCCATTTACCAAACCAGTGTTTGGCAAAGTGATCACTCCACTACCGTCAATGCTTCCAGTTTGGCCAGTCCATGCACCAAAAGTTCCACTCTCGAAACTAATATCAGTACAGCTCACATTTTGTGCTTGAGCATACGAGGTCAGCAGCCCGCTTATGATTAAAATTAAGCAGGCGATTATGTATTTTCTCATTGATGTATAGTATATAAAGAAGGGCTGCTGAGCCTAGATATTTAATTGAGTAATAGAATGTTGATGTGGGACTTGCCAACAGGCAATAGAATAGAAGGCATCACCCAGTATATTGCTAGGTAATGCAAAAGTATATTTTGCTAATTCCATATTTTATAAAATTTTGTGGCGTGAAATAATATGTAAAGTAAGAGAGTTGTCAGAAGGTAAAAAAGTGTCTTTTTGTAAAAAACTTACAAATGTTAGAACTTTTTTTGTTTAGACGTTACAATTGAATGTTAATTTTGTGTAGGTTTTGGTTAAAATAATACTATAAAAGCGGAGCTAATTTTTGAATAATATGGGGGGAACTGTGTAGCATCAATCTCTCAGGTAAATAGCCAATTATTGGGCTTATATTGTGTTGGTAATCTGTAAACCTAGATAAGCCCCTGTTTTTGTGTTGTAAAAGTTCACTAATGTATTTTGCCTCTTCAGAACTTATCTTTTGGGGGTAAAGTGGGATACATCTAAGTGCACACTAGACTACACAAGTGTAAAAATGTGTAGGAGTTAGCACCTTGTTTTTTGAAGTAAACCTTGTATAAACTTAGGTCGCAGGCGATGGTTTTTATCGATTTTGAACCTTTATATTACAACTTTTTGTGTAAGTAAGCCTGGTAGTAGTATGATTACGATGGCATTTTTAACCACTTAACTTAACATAATGCATAGTTATAAGGCTTGTTGATCAAAGTAATTTACCTAAACTCTAGCGTTGTTACCAGCCCTTCAGTGACTTGTTGAACCTCTACCCAAGCAATTTTGTCAAAAGAGCTATGTATTAGAGCCAATGATGTTTCATCGGTTTTGCTTAACCCAGTAAGCATTGTCAACGCCATCATCAATTTTATTGAGGGTTGGTATACTTTTAAGCCAAACTTTACCACACCCTGAGGGGTGAGCCATAGCGAAAGAGCCAATTGGATAGTATTGTAATGCTCTAGTATTTCTTGTAGATAAGTAGGAAAGGCGTTAACCTTATATAAGTCTGCCAAAGCAAGTGCGTGGTGATACTGGGTAGTAAGTGTTTGTGTAACGTCAAACAAGAGTTCTATTTGTTGAATACCTGCTCCAGAAAAATCTTCTCCGTATTGGGTGCACTTAAACGCTGGGTGGTATTGTGTCCACCTATAAAACAATCGTCGGTTGAGGCTGTCTTCATCAAATGTGGCAAGTATTTCGGTTGCAGTTAAATTTACGGGAACATACCACCCAGCATTTGCTCCCAGGGTGTTTAGCTCTATCCAACTCCCCAGTGTGTTGGGTTGCCAGCGTTCACCCAGCGTTTCTAGTCGTTGCAAGTGAGTCATTGCTATCCCTAGCTCTTGGTGATAATAATTGGCGTGACTTTCTAACACCTCCACTGTTTTTCCCTGAGTACTGAAAGTAAGACAGTTACGTTGCTGAGTTATGGCTGCACTAAATAAAGCAGGGGGTACATTCAGGTATTGCCACCATTTTTTTAACAAGGCAATGTTGGTGTTGTTTTGTAGTGGGGTGTTGCCAAGCATCCATTGCATTTTTTGATCAAACTGAAGTGTAAGGTTTTTTGAAGAATTTTTAGAAAACATTAATGCGTAATAAATTGATAATGAACGAATATACTGTTAGATCTCTGATAATAACTGAAAGTGATTATTACCTACTTCGACTACATTTACTACCCGACCACTGTTTGGTCCTGTACCATAAGTAAAGTTGATTCCAGCGGGTGTCACGGTATTTGCCGAGGATTGTCGCCACCAGCGTATTTCTATGCTTTGCCCCAGTGCAGTACATATCTTATCCACAATATTGAAGTTATTCTCCAAAAAACCTTGATGGTGCACTCCTATAGTCTGCCTTATCTGCAGAGCCTCTTGCTTGGTGAGTGTTTTGCCTATACCCGCAGCAATAGAAAATACCAAACAGTTATTATTATTGCCTGATACATTGGTTACCCTAAAACGACTGGGTAAATGCTCGCTGGGTGTGTCATTAGTTACTATTGAGTTAGTTTCAAACCACGACAGTGTTTTAGCTGCCTTTTTCTTTTTAGTGGCAGTTTTTTTCTTTGAAGGAGCTTTTTTAGGTTTTGGTACAGACTGGTTTGATTTTGTGCCTTTTTTCTTTGGTTGCTTTCCAGGCAAACCAGTTGGACGATGGAGTAAAGTTTGCTCTTGGCCGTTCTCATCAGTCAAGTTTATTTTTTTGACCCCTGTTGTAGTATCCTCATTTTGATAGCCCGATAAAATATTGATGATATAGTCTATTTGCGGAGCACAGGTAGTGTTAATGGCGTTCTTTAATGCCTCTAGTTTTTTGGGGGCGTTTTGCTCTAAGTTGGATATAAGGCGATTCAAAAAAGTAAAGTCAGGGGTGTAGTCTTCTACATCTTCTTCTTTTTTCTTTCTGAGTTGGTTTTGTGCCTTATTTACTTTCATTTCTAGGTTGAGCAATGCTTCTTCTGCCTCTTCCTTATGCTTTAAGTAGTCTACCGACTCTTGAGCAGTGGGCATTTTTCGGCTTACATCGTATTTTACAATAAATGGACGAAAAGCAGGATTTTGGTTAGAAATAGCATACTCCAACATACCGGTATAATGCTTAAAGCCCAATTGTTCGTACAGTTTACGGCGCACATTCCTACGCAACTCACCTCCTCTAAAGTCATCAGCAAAATCTTGGTTAGTGTATTTTTCTTTGGGTTTGTCAGGAGCCCCAAATAACTCATCCAAGGCAGGAGCGACCCCTGTAGCTCCATCAGTCAATGATATTTTAAGCATTACTTTAGAAAACATCTCTACAATGAATGCCCGGTTGAACACATCTTTAAAATTTACTAATCCAGCCTGAGGCCCTTCCCTTACCCCTTTGTCAATGCCTCTGATTATTTCTTTGCCAATCTCTTTGTATACTTTGCGCATGCCATACTCCCCGGCTTTTTTGCCCAATAGTTCCATTCGTTTTTCAGGGTTGCCAGTAAACCTGTCAAAAAAAGAGGCGTCATTGTCCACGTTTGCCGACTCCAGTGCATCAATACTCTCGCTGCCTAACCAACTCATGTTTTCAAAAATGGCTTTGAGTTCAAAACCACCCATGAGCATTCCCGACAAAAGCGCTCCCTTGACACCCGCCCAGGCAGTTTCACCAAAAGCGCCCCCTATGCTGTGTTTATAAGGATCAAGTGCCGAATTAAGCAAAGTAATGGCCATTCCTTGCCCGATAAAAAATGCCGAAACCACCAGCTTAGCTGCTAAGGCACTGCCTATGCCTAGCCCGGCGCCAAAAGGTACAAAAGCTGCTGTAGATAACATCCAAAGCATCTTGCCAATGTTTTTTCGATACTTGGCTGCTTGTTTTTCATAGCCTTCCTGACGTTCTTCTACATCGTCGAAATACGTGTCATAAAAGAACCCCTTATTTTCGCCAATGGTTGAGTGCACCTTGCCCTCATCACGAGCACTGTCCAGCTCGCGCATGGCACTTACCAAACGAGCGGCTCCTTCTTTACGTTCGGTACTTTTCACTGTGAGGGCTTTCCATTGGGTAGTCATAGAGCCCCCTGTCAAAAATTTCTCTTTTTCTTGCGAAGCAAGGTATTTATACACTTCAGTCAAGGTCACCATGTCGCCCGATTGGTAGCCTTTTTCTTTCAAAGCATCAAAAAAACTTTTATCAAACTCTGCCGAATTGCTTAGGTGCAATAGTAGATTACGCACCATGTCCAGGTATGCTCCATCGTTCGGAAAAGCATTCTTAAGCTGGTTCAACCGATCTTGGCGGGGCATAGGTACGCACTCATTTCTAATGGTAATGTTCAATTCATTGTATGCTTGTTCCAGCGTATTTATTCGGTTTTCATTGGGCTTTTTTTGTCGTTTCTCAGCCTTTATATCTTCCTTCAACTTTGTCCGGCGATCAATTTTGTCGCTGTGTGCTTTTACATTAGTCCATTCTTCCAGCAGTACCCTGCCGTTGAGATTGGCGAAAGCGGCACTTGCCCCACTTTTATCTCGCCCTGAGGCAGGCCTAAACCAGCGATAATTGCTTTTAAGAATTTCGTTGATTAGATCAAAATCGTGCCCATACATACTAGTGACAGTGTTCACATTACGTGAGGAACTTTCTCGGCGGTAGTTAAATTTAGTTAACTTTTCAAACTTTCGGTAAGCCTTAAAATCACTGTGTAATAAACTGCTGTATACCTCTACAAAGAAAATATTTTTGCGTTGCTGGAGCGAGCGGGCGTAGGTTGGGTAAGAATGTTCGTCTTTCCTGAAGTTAGGATTACGCCATTTGGTAAGGTTTGCGTTGAAGTGTGCCCTTGACATCACAAATTCATCACCTTTTTGCCATATATCAAGCGCTGCTTGTAATGCCTTGTTATAGTCGTTGGTATTTTTTATTATTTGGGCAAACCGGGCGGCATACGTTTTAACTTTTGCCCGGTACGCTTTATAAGACAGTTCTTTGACCCCTCCCAGGTTATCCAGGTCGCTTTGTTGGTCACGTCGCTCTGTTTGTGCTTTGCCTATATCATCATTTACATCCTTAGACTCCACATAGTCGAGGTGATAACGTTTGTAATCACTATCTGGCAAACGGTTTTCTTCACGGTTGAGGTCTGATGCTCCGTCACTTATATCCTTTCTGATGCGTTTATCGAGGGTGTGTGAAGTTTTCTTTTCCAGCTTTTTATAACTCCCCTTACTAATATTCTGTCCATCATTGCTCCAGTTGAGCAAAGGGTGAATATGCAAATGAGCTTTCAGGCTATTAAACCGCTCTACAATGCTTTTATTACCCAATTTTCGTTTCCACGAAATGCCCAAAAAAGAACTTTTCAGGTGTTTGGCAAACTGGCGCTCCAGCCCTATGTGCATTTCCTTGTCTGCTTGGGCAATCTTCAGTTCTTTATCGTTTAGCTGAAAAGCCAAGGCTACCACCTTGTGCGAGCTAAAACTTTCTTTGCCTGCATAGCGCCTCAATTCTAAATAAGTAGGCGATACATCACCACCGTATTTTAGACTGCCCACTACCTCGTGTATCTGTTTAGGTGCAACTCGCAAAGCTATCAACACTCGCCTTACCCAATCCAATGCCCAGTCGGTGCGGTCGTTGGCTTGTTGGGCATCGGTGGCTTTGTCTATAGACTGGTCTTTGGGCAAAAAGGCATTCAAAAACTGAATTTTCCAGCGGTCGGGCAACTTCATCAGCGATTTTACCAAGTCTTGCCGACGGTTGATTTTATACCTTTTGGCGTTGAGTGGATTCCATTTATTATCCCAGCCTCCGCCTTGGTCAGTAATGTCTGCTTGCCGGGCAATATTTACCAGTGCCGCCAACATTTCAGGTTCAAACTCTGCCCCACGGGTTTGAATAATGTGGCGGACTGTATGTACAATTTGCTTGAGATCTGAAGCTTGGTGTCCTTCTATCCGTTCTTCTTCTAAGCCTGGCAGGTAAGCCTTTCGTTCAGGATTTTTTGAGCTGTTAGGTGCAGGTGCGTGCCTACTTTCATCGCTTGGGTGATCGTCTTGTCGGTCGTTGTTGGCGGTACCAGCCTCTACCATATAGCGCAAAAATTTTCGGTCACCTGAGTTCCAGCCCATCTTATTGGCGCGGTACTGTTGTTTTTGATTGTCAGACAAAAAGAGGGTATACCTGCCCAAAGACAAGATATTGGTCGCAAGTGCGGTGGGGTATTGAAAAACGGCGGCAACAGAGCCGCCCAGTTTGCCCCAAAAACCTTTGCCAAGCAATACTTGACCTTCGCCAATAGATTGAAGGTATTGGGTAGGGCTGGGAGGGGTAATATTTATTTCTTCGAAATCTTTGCTTTGGTTCTTGTCTTTATATTTGCCTATTGGTTTAAATTTTACTGCTTGCCCCGAAATGTAGCGACGAATGACAGGTTGGTTGTTAAAATAAGTTTTTTCTTCTTTGGCAATGGTTTTTAGCCAGGCCTCTACCGCTTTGGCAAGGTCTTTTACTTTGCCATTGGTTTTGGGTAATGAAAACCCAAGCCTCCCAACGTACTTGCTGGCGCCTACACTAAAGTTTTTAACAATAGCGGCCAATTGTCGGTCTTTTTGTGCCAAGAAAGCCGATGCCCCATCTCTATCCCTCAAAATATTGGCCTGCCATTCGCCCAGTTTATTTTCCAGTGCTGTTTTTTTGGCTGAGTCTTTTTCTTTGCCTATTGCCTTAGCAGTGGTTTTGATCGCAGCATAGTGTGTATTAGAAATTACAAAGTTTTTGATTCTGCGGTAGTTGTAGGTGTTTAGGCTACGTTGCATAGCTGCTCCATAAATATTCCAGAGCTTTTCCAACTCGTGCGGGTCGCATAACTCAGCCAGTCTTACTACCTCTTCTTCGTTAGACACAAACCTAGCCCAAGTACCCCGCTCCATTAGCCCCAGCGATACTGCCAAACGGGTGGCATTGGTGGCTTTCCCTCCATTGTCGAGTAGTTCAAACAAGTATTTGGCGCGTTGCCCATCTTTGCGATCGTTGCCTACGTTGGGCGTACCATAGCGCTTGATGAGTACTTCACGCAAAGTTTTATGGTTAGTGTTATCGGGCACATTTACAAAAGCGGTTTCTACTTTGTGTATGTCAGGGCGCGACATGAGCCTGATTGCTTGAACAAAACCAATTTGGTCTTTGGAAAAATTCACCATCAGCAAATTATATAGTTGATGAGCGGCCGCATTGATCGACATACTTTTTTCCAGTAAAGTAGCTTTTAATGAGCTTTGTCCACCTGGTTTCTTTTCAGGATTTTTTTGGCTTAATCCCCTAAACTCCCGTCCTCTGTAAGGAGCGTATACATTATAGAGTGTTTGGTCAGAATCACTATTAGCTTCAGCTTTGTCGCCAATATGTATTTGCCCTTTAGAAACCCTCAAGGCTTGTGCTTCGGCCACCAGTGCGGCTATAGTTCCATTCCAAGTACTTTTAAGCTTGTTTGCCTGAGTAGCGAGGCGGGCAAGACGTTGGTCTATAGCTTGGGTAACTGCCTTTTGTTTTTTTGGTGCATAGGGAGTTGTAATGTTAAATGATAAAGCCAACGATACATCTTGTACTGCCTGATATATATCCTGATTGATGTTTTCAATGGCTGTTTTCACTTCTTTAGCTACTATCTTTAGTGTAGCGAGGATAGGGTCACTGCTATGAGTTTTAAGAATGCTTTCATCTAAAGTATGTAAGTATTGATTAAGCCTACTGATTGCTGTGATGGCATAGTTACGGTTTTGCTCAAAAATCTTTTCTCCATCATTTATCTCCCGTGCCGAGCGTTCGTAGCCTATGTCACCTCCGGGTAGTTGAGTTGGACTTACTTCTTCTCGACGACTTCCTGATTCAGGTGCAGGGTTGATTTTTACCTCTGGCAAAGGCAGGGTATCTTTCTTTACCTTGGGTGGTAAATCTTTGGCAATAAGTGACTGTGCTTTTTTGAGTGGGGGAGTTGACTTTTTCTTTTTCTTCCTTCTTCTTTTCCTTTTTTTCGGGCGTTCACTATGATCTGGTAGATAATCTTCTCGACCTGTGTCAAACCTCTCTTCATTGTATAAGTCTATTTCCTCATTAATCTCATGCTGCCAGTTTTGTTTTTTGGCAGCTCTTCCGTGGTTTTTCTTTCGTTGTATGGGTGTTTGTTTGGCGGTTATAGGGTGTTGCTTGGCCTTGTGTTTATTGGTGCCAGCATTGTTTTTGGGCAATGTATGCTGTGTCCTGTTTTCTTGGATCGAATCAGTTTTCTGGATTGACTTGGGCATCGGATATTTAATAAATAAGTGTAATAATAGGGTGTTCTTTTATAAAACACCTCCCTCGGTTAGTGATAATTCCCTGCCGCCAAAATTGTGCATCTTTCCTCTTTTTCTTAGGACTATTTTTTTTTATGATGATCATATAACATCATATTATAAGTAATAGAATAGCTTGTTTTTTGTAAAGTACTTATAAACAGTCACTTAAATTGAGGGGAGATTTCAAAAAGGAAGATTTTTGCACTCAAAACTTGTGTAATTCGTTATAGAAATATATATTTAGATAATTATCTAACTATTGAATTAAAATGAATAATACATGAAAAAAATTTTCAAGGCGTTGGATGATCCTACTCGGCGTAAAATTCTGGATTTGCTCAAAGACAGTGACCTGACAGCAGGGGAAGTTGCAGACCATTTTGATATGCGCAAGCCTAGCGTATCGTATCATCTTGACTTGCTCAAGCAGGCAGAGTTGGTGGTGTCGGTCAAAAAAGGGCAATATGTATATTATTCGTTGAGTACTTCAGTGCTTGAAGATATAGTGACCTGGCTAATGGGGCTCAAAGACAGTGAGGCTCCTTCGAGCGACCAGGCAATGAGTGATTAATTTTGAAACTTTAATATTAAAAAATATGATGGACAGTAAACAACATACCTTGATTTGGTGGGTTTGGGGTGGGCTCACCATTGCTTTACCAGCAGCAATTGCGGCGTTACTTTGGAGCAAGCTCCCGGCAGAGATTCCAATACATTGGAATATTCACGGCAAACCTGACTCTTATGCGGCTAAAGAGGTAAGCATTGCCCTGTTTATGGGCATCAATATTGTGTCGTATGGCTTGCTTTTTTTGTTGCCTAAAATTGATCCTAAGAAAAATTTTGAGCAATTTAAAACCGCTTTTCGTTGGGTGATCTTCTCAAGTACTACGCTCATAGCGGCCATTACCAGCCTTATCATTATCCATTCGGCAGGTGTTCAGTTTCACCTGTTCAAAGCCATTCTCACCCTTATTTTGTTGTTATTTTTAGTCTTGGGCAACTTTATGGGTAAACTTCGCCCCAACTATTTTGTGGGCATTCGTACCCCTTGGACTATAGAAAACGAGGATGTTTGGGTAAAAACCCACCGTTTGGGTGGACAGGTGTGGGTGGTTACAGCACTTATATCTTTGGTTATGCTCTATGGTGTACAATCGCCAATGTGGGTTTTTATGACAGGCATTTTAATCATGGTATTGGTACCAACCGTGTACTCTTATATTTTACACAAACAACTCAAAGAACACTAGTGTACACCATAACCTCCACCTATTATTAACTAAGTTGCAGTATAACTCTTGATTAAACTACCCATGAAAAAATTGAATCATTTGCATACATTATTATTCATTGCTTGCTTCATGGCTACCTTAACAATTGGCCAGGCAATGGCACAAAACAAAGCTCATATTGAGGAAGAAGTCATTTTTAAGAATGGTGAAGTTACCCTAAGTGGTACCCTTACTTTGCCCAAAGCCAAGGGTAGACATCCCGCAATAGTGCTTATTACGGGTAGCGGACCACAAAACCGCGATTCGGATATTTTGGGGTTTAAAATATTTAAACAAATCGCCGATGATCTTACTGCCAAAGGCATCGCTGTGCTAAGGTACGACGATCGAGGTGTGGGCAAGTCTACAGGAAAACTTATGCAGTCAACCACCGAAGATTTTGCCGAAGATGTGGTAGCAGCCATTCAATTGTTAGAAAAAAGAAAAGACATCAACCCCCAACAAATAGGTGTATTGGGGCACAGCGAAGGGGGCATTGTGTCGCATTTGGTCTATGCCAAGCATCCTGGCCTTGCTTTTATGGTATTGATGGCAGGACCTACAGTGGCAGGCAGAGAAGTGATTTTAGAACAATCGGATGCTATGCTAAAAGCTGCGGGTAAGTCAGACGAGGAGTGCAAAGCGCAAAGAAAACGTTCGTTGATGATGTTTAAGGCAGTAGAAACAGGCAAAGGTTGGGAAGAAGTAACCAAAGCAAATGTGGCTTATTTGTTAGAAGAAATAAAAAAGCTACCCAAAGAAAAAACCGCTCATATTACCAAGCCTAAAGTATATGCTGAATATGTGATTAAACAACAGCTCAAAGGAGTGCAAAACCCTTGGTATAAGTTTTTTATCGGCTATGACCCTCGCCCAAATATGGAGAAAATTACTTGTCCAGTACTTGCCATTTTTGGCGAAAAAGATTTACAAGTGCTGACCTCACAAAACCGAAAACCTTTAGAAAAAGCCCTGAAAAAAGCAGGAAACAAAGATGTAACCGTAAAAGTGCTCAAAGACGCCAATCACTTGTTTCAGAAAGCCAATACAGGCTCGCCTGGCGAATATGCCCAACTTCCTAAAAAATTGTTGCCTGAGTTTTTGCCCTTGGTAAGTAGTTGGGTATTGAAGCGGGTAAAAGTGGTGAAATAGTCAATAGCTTTTAATTAGTAGCCCCAACAAGGTTCCCCATAAACGGGATGTCGGCATAACCTCCACTAGCGGCTAGGTCTAGGTAGAGTCATCAAGTTTGTAAAGGGTTTATTTTCAGATACTTACAACTTTGATAGTTAGAAACCGCTTCGTGTTTATAAATGTTCTTATTAATTCGAAAGCCAGTGATTTACTAAATATTCCCAAAATAAAACAGCCCTGACCAAATCGTTAAGATAAGTCAGGGCTTTTCAGGATATTTTTAGAAGCTTATGCAACAGCCGTCAACTATCGATGGAAAGCTTTTAACTACGCTTTTTGTAAACAGTTGAAAATCAACGTGATATAAAAGTGTAGTTACCCGTGGAACAGGGAGTAGCACCGATATTCATCGGTATCTAAGGACTTGCGACTTGTCGCACCGATATGCATCGGTATCCAAGGACTTGAAGCTTGCCCCCTGTGGGGAACTTACAAGTGAATCACCTCATCATAAGCAGCTGCTGTAGCTTCCATGATGGCTTCTGACATAGTAGGGTGGGGGTGTACCGCCTTCAAAATTTCATGGCCAGTAGTTTCCAGCTTACGTGCTACTACTACCTCGGCAATCATTTCGGTTACATTAGCGCCAATCATATGCGCACCCAACCACTCGCCGTATTTGGCATCATAAATCACCTTGATAAATCCGTCTGGAGTTCCACCAGCCTTGGCTTTACCTGAGGCAGAGAATGGGAATTTACCCACTTTAAGCTCATACCCTGCTTCTTTGGCTTTTTTCTCAGTATAACCTACAGAGGCAATTTCAGGAGCACAATAAGTACAACCCGGAATATTGTCATAATCTAAAGGCTCAGGGTTGTGCCCTGCCATTTTTTCTACGCAAATAATACCTTCGGCAGAAGCTACGTGTGCTAAAGCAGGTCCCTTTACAATATCGCCAATGGCGTAAATGTTAGGAATATTGGTTTGGTAAAACTCATCTACCACCACTTGTCCGCGGTCAGTTGCCACGCCTACATCTTCCAGACCAATACCTTCGATGTTGGTGCTTACGCCTACCGCCGATAACACTACGTCACACTCTATTACTTCTTCGC
This sequence comes from uncultured Microscilla sp., assembly GCF_947493425.1. Classification (GTDB taxonomy): domain Bacteria; phylum Bacteroidota; class Bacteroidia; order Cytophagales; family Microscillaceae; genus Microscilla. Next base: position 49,924 of record NZ_CANLRP010000041.1, read on the forward strand.
CCTTTTTGGTTTTTACGTGTACTTTGCACTTTTTACCTTTAGTATCCACCGAGGTCACCTCAGAGTTGGTCATCACCTTCATGCCCTTTTTCTTATAAGTGCGTTCCAGTTGTTTCGACACGTCTATATCCTCATTAGGCACAATGTTAGGCATGTACTCCACAATAGTGATTTCGGTGCCAATGGTATGATAAAAATAAGCGAATTCGATGCCTATAGCACCAGAGCCTACCACCACCATCGACTTAGGCTGTTTGTCGAGCACCATTGCCTGGCGATAACCAATGATTTTTTTGCCATCTATAGGCAAGTTAGGCAGCTCGCGGGCGCGACCACCCGTGGCAAGTATGATGTTTTTGGGTGAGTATACAGTTTTGGCATCTTTGTCATCGGTTACTTCAACCTTGGTGCCTTTCAGTACTTTTCCAAAGCCAGCAATATGATCGATTTTATTTTTTTTAAGCAAAAATTGAATTCCTTTGCTCATTCCTCCTGCTACATCACGGCTTCGTTTCACCATGCCGGTAAAATCAGTTTCAGCCTTACTTACTTTTACACCATAGTCTTCAGCGTGTGTAATGTAGTCAAACACCTGAGCACTTTTGAGCAAAGCTTTGGTAGGAATACATCCCCAGTTTAGACAAATACCCCCTAGTTCGGCTTTTTCTACTATGCCTACTTTCATTCCTAGCTGAGAAGCACGAATAGCAGCTACATAGCCTCCCGGACCACTACCTATTACAATAAGATCATATTGTGCGGACATATTTTTATGTGTGTTTAAGATGTTGAGAAATCAATTCGAAATAGAATTTTTCATATTTACCATTCTTTGCCAAATGATTAATTTTTTGAAAAATTCCATCATGCATACAAGTCCTTACAAAGGTAGCAGAAATGAGAAAAAAAAGAAATTTAGTGAGAGTTTAGGGTAGGGGAGAGAAAACCAGCTTTTGTGTTACTTGCTGCTTATTATGCCAGATAGAAAACACTCCTTAATTTTTAAGAAGTGTTTTCTGGGGTAAGTTGTTGAGCCTGGTTCGAGGCCAATGATTGATTTACTTCAGTTTGTCCGCAAAGTTCTTTTTAAGTTTTTCTACCTTGGGGTCAATCACATACACACAATACCCTTGTTTTCGGTTATTATTGTAATAGTTTTGGTGAGAATCTTCTGCCGGATAATACACCCCCAAAGGAGTAATTTCAGTGACAATTTTATTGGCCCATATACCTGCAGCATCCGCATCTTTTTTAGATTTTTCGGCTATTTTGCGTTGCTCTTCGCTATGGTAAAAAATAGCCGAACGGTATTGCGTACCCACGTCGTTGCCCTGACGATTGAGCGTGGTAGGATCATGGGTGCGCCAGAATACCTCTAATAGCTCAGCAAAGCTAATGATCTTTGGGTCAAACGTAACCTGAGCTACTTCAGCATGTCCAGTTGTACCTGTACAAATTTCGCGGTAAGTAGGGTTTTTGGTGTTACCACCTGTATAGCCCGATTCTACTTTAGTTACCCCTTTTAATCGTTGAAAAACAGCTTCTACACACCAAAAGCAGCCTGCCCCCAGTGTAGCTTTTTCCAATCCGTCAGGAGTAGGTTGGTTGTTTGTTTGAGTCATAGTTGTTCTGTTACTAACCTTGTTTTGAGAGTTACAAGCCATTGCCAGGCACATAAGCCCAACAAGTAGCGTTTTTACTTTGAGTAAGTTATACATAAATTATTATAAGTGATGGTTCAGGTAAAATGTTTTTAATATAGAATAGAAGTATCAATACTCCGCGATTTTAAAAACTATTTAATTGCACGGCGTAGACCTAAAACTGAAACCCTTTTAAAAATAAAGTAGGTAAACAACTT
>NZ_CANLRP010000042.1 GCF_947493425.1 uncultured Microscilla sp.
CCAATTTTATATTGGAATGAGCGAGGACTTTCAGTCCGCTAGTAAAACCCCTGTACTTTCAGTGCAGGGTGGTTTAGTTTTTGAAAAACGCACATCGCGGTAAATACGGTAAATACTTTTTTTGCCCGACTCATTGACAATCCGATCCTTTTTGTTCATTAAAAAAATCAATTCATCGGCAAAGTCAATCATTTCAGCTTTAGAAGCCTCATAAGCCGCTTTGTTTTGAGCAAACCATTCGCGGTGGTTGTTATTCTTTAATTCAGTCAAAAACTGAAAAGTTTGTGAGGATACTTTCGCCATTTTGTAGTGTTTTTTTAGAAACCAGCAATACTTTGTACCAAACAGCGCTTAGATGAGTAAAAGTTCCAGTCTTATATTTTTATTACCATCAGGGGCAAACCACTTCTAAACTTCCCTGATTTGTTTTTGCTTACCTGTATCTGATGCCTTTTGTGAAGCCAGCTGTTCAAACAATTTTTTGCCCCCCTTGTGAAAGAGCAGTTCTTTGTCAGATACTTAGCTCGACTTTAGCCTTTTATGATATTGGTTAAATTACTTCAAATGCCTCTAAATAATGATGTGAACATTTTCTTACAGTCGTCTTTTTTACACAACTGTAAGAAATAAAATGCCTCAAATATTAACGATGGTTGCGTCAGCTGGACTCAGCCTTATTTTGTTGGCGTTAAGTTGAAAATCCTCCGAGTACAAGCTCGGAGTTGTAAACCGAACTTGCCTTCGGGGAAATTTGAGTAATGAAGCCGTTAAAACAGATCACCGACCGAGGTTACGAGGGAGTGTTTGAGCTGTTTCGGCGCAATGAAACAAATTTTAGCAACAACAAAATACAGCTGCGGTGCTTGAACTCCGAACTTGATTCGGAGGGTTTTTGGTTACTTTTTGACCTGGAGCAAATCCATGATCCCGAACTTGATTCGGGGAAGTAACGGCTCTCAGATAATTGGGTCATTGGTTTTATTTAGGCGATTGCGGAGTAATTTTAAATGGCTAAAGTCGAGCTTAGAGCCTTACGGCAAAAAGTGTCATGTCATCACGAGGGTCTTGTGTACCAAGGTGGTTTTCAAAAGCAGTCTCAAATATTTGCTTTTGTTCAGGTAAGGGTAAATGAGCGTGTTTTTGGATCAACCTATGTAATCGTTTAGTTCCAAAACTTCGTCGGTTTTGATTGGGCATGTCACGTATGCCATCTGTGGTCATGTACAGCACCGCTCCTGGTTGTAATATAAGTTTGGTGTGGGTAAACTGTTTGACTACGTTTTCGAAAAAACCACCAATGCCGAGTCTGTCACCCTTGACCACCTTTGTGTTTTTGTCTTCTACCACTATCAAGTTTCTTTTAGCACCACTATAGATCAACTCTATCGATCCATCTGGTAATGACTGCAGGCGGCACATGGCTAAGTCCATACCGTCCGAATTGTCAGAGACTTGTTGTTTAAGACTTGCCACCACCAAGTCATCAAGTACCTCAAGGATCACCTGGGGCTCTATAATACGCATTTGTTTTACAATCTCATCTAATAGTTGGTAGCCAATCATACTCATTAAAGCCCCCGGTACCCCGTGCCCAGAGCAGTCTATTACCGACAAAAAAGTATATACCTCGTTGGTTTGCGGGTGACTGGTTTGTACTACCCAGTAAAAATCGCCTGATACGATATCTTTAGGCTTGTAAATTACAAAGTGTTCTTTAAAACAATTATTCAGCATTTGCTGATTAGGCAAGATAGTTTTCTGTATGTTTTGAGCGTATCTGATACTATCAGTAATCTGTACATTTTGAAATTGAAGCTTAGAAAAGCTGTTGGCATTTTTGAGCGCAATGGCAATATAAATGGTTAAATTACGTAGCAGGTTTACCTAGTGGTCGCTGTAAGCGTTGATATAACTACTTTGCACGCTTACTACCCCTATTGCTTCATTATTTGCCATCAGTGGCAAGCAAACCAACGAACGCAACAAAATATCATCTTTGTAATGATCAAGGTTATCTATGTAATTGCGGTACTCTTTAGTTACATCTCCTATAACGATCTCTTTTTGGTGTTGGACACAATGTACCACAAAGCGATTTTTTTGATTCATTGGTATAAACATCGAAGGCAAAACATCCCCTTTGTACACACTACTATCAAAGGCAATCAGTCTTTCTTTTTCGAGATACAAGCCAATGCCAAACTCCTCTGTGTCCAGCAAATATTGAATATTTTTGTATACTATTTGGCTAATGTCCTGGATAGAAAAAGTGGCGGTGATTTCTTTGCCTATTTCACTCAGTAATTTTACATTTTTATAGGCTTGGTCTAATTGATCTCTCTGCATGATAATCTCTTCGTTGGCTTCCCGCAGAAAGTGAGCTTGTTCAGTCAGGTTTTTTGCTTGCTCGCTTATTTCGTTTTTTTGGGTTTGCAGGGTAGTATTTTTTTGGCGAATTTCCAGTGTTCGTTCATTGACTAACTGCTCCAGATGGGCTTTTTGGTGGCTCAAACGCCTAATATTTAAATGTACAATGCCCCAAATTACCAATGCCCCTACGACACCAAAAAGTAAGTAAGCCCACAAGGTTTGATACCAAGGAGGGGCAATCTTGAAACGATAGGTGGTTTCTGCACTTACTTGCCCGTAAACATTACGCGCTTTTACCCTTAGTACATATTCGCCCGCAGGCAAGTTGGTATACTCTTTTTTACTTTCGGTGCTCCAGCCAACATATTTTTTGTTGAAGCCTTCCAGAAAATACTGAAACTCAATTTTATCTGTTTCTTCGAAATAAACGGCGGCAAATGAAAAACAAAGGTTGTTTAGTCGGTAAGGCAAAGCATGTACCATGTGGGCAGGTTGGTCATCCACAAACTTGTAAGCGTGCCGATGGGTAAAATTACCTCCAAATATGATGGAATCCTTTTCTGTCCTGGTCTTCACGTTTCTTATTAATACCTGAAAAGTAGTTTTAGTCAATTCCTTGATCTGGCTGTTATAATGTACCACACCTTCTCTGGTTTCAAACAACACATTATTTGCATCAATGGGGATAACGTGAGGTGCCATATAGTTGGCAAATAGTTCTTTGTACTTATTAAATAATTTACGCTCAAGCACATACCCTTGTCTGGCATCTTTTCGGGCAAAAATAACCCCTGCCTTTGTCCATAGCCATATATTTTGTTGTGAATCTTCTTTGATCCATAAAATATACTCACAGAGTCCCAGTTGTTGGGTAAGCACCGGATGGGGCAGAAACTTGTCTTGCTCAGAGTTGTACAGGTATACCCCCTGGGTAGTGCCTGCCACCAATTGATGGTTGTTTAATCCAAACACCCGGTTATGAATTGCCTGAGGCAAACCTTGGGGTTTAGCATATAGTTTTTTGCTTATTACCTGATCAAATTCAGTCGATAAAGTCAGACGGTATATGCCGTTTACTGTAGTTACCCATACATTGCCTTCTTTATCTTGGTGCATATAGCGGTTGTAGCTGGCATACCCCTTGATGGCTTGTTTGTATACCCAGGTTCCTTGTTTTTTCTCAAGCAAAAGCAAGCCTTTACTGGTACTGGCAAGAATGTAACGGTTGCCTGAGGTATGCAAATAAATGAATGAATATACCGTAGTGCTGGTAGCTACCAATTGGGTAGCTGTAGTATCTTTAATCAAGAAAATACCGTGTTTGTGGGCACATAGCACCCCTTCGGGAGTAGCCAACAGGTAAAACACAGCGCCTTTGGTAGCAGTAATGAGCTTAAAGCGTGATTGGGGACTAATGGGGTTGATGTAATTGTCGTTGGCTCGATAAAAGACCCCCTGAGACGTGCCCACATAAAACTTATCTTTATAAAGTTGGGAGGCAATGTGATTGACCGAACCTTCGAGTCCCAGGTGTTTGTTCCACAACGAAAACGGAGAGTTGGTTTCTACCCTCGCAATGCCGTTGTCAAGTGCAAGCCATAATGCTTGATCTTTGTCTATAAACAAATCATGTACATAATTACTACTGATTCCATTGCGTTGATTGATAAGTTGTATGGCTTGACCAGATTGATCAATGATCAATACCCCATTATGTTCAGTGCCCAGCATTATTTTATTACCATTGGCAATGGCACAACTGAGCTGATTTTTCTGTAAAAAACTGTTGGCAGGTATATCCCAGGGGGTTACTTCGTTTTGATTGATGAGGTACAATCCGTGTTCATAAGTGGCAATCAGTTTTTGATGATGGCGATAAGGTAGCATAGCTGTAACACTTTTATCGGCAAAAGTTTCACCTTTAGTCACCAATTGCCATTGGTGTTGGTGCGATGGATGGGTGAGCTTCATCAGACCAGTACCTCGTTTTGTCATGAATAGCTCATCGTTGAACACCATCAAAGGGCGTAAAAACTCCTGTGATAGCGAAATAACATCCATTTGGTTATTTTTATAAATAAACAAATACCCTGTTTTATGAAAAGCCACCAATTGCGAGGTTACAATTATCTTTTGGGTAGGCAGGTCTGCCTGTTTTTGATAATCTTCGGGTACCAGGTTCTTCAGCGATTTGTATTGTAAATGCCCCTTACTATCAGCCTCAAGGTACCCAAAGGCGGTGTATATACGTACTGATTTACTTTTTGCTACCTGGTAGTTTTCTATTGGTAAGCGTCGCCACTTGTTACCATCATATTGCAATACTCCACTCATATTACCTACATACATTACCCCACGTTCGTCTTGAGCAAAACTCCAGTTTTGGGCGTGTCCCTTATAATCGTTGGGCAAGTAACTGGTTACCTGAAGTAAACCTTCGTTTTTTATTGGGAAGTCTTTCTTTTTTTGAGCATAAAGATACCCTTGGCATAACCACAGAAGTACGGTTATAAACACCACTTGGCGGCTTATGTGTATGTGTGAGGTTGACTTGGTGGCAAACGACTTTAGCATTGTTAAGTTGTAAAAAACAAGGTGCTTGGTGGTGACTGATTAAAAAATAAGAAGGTGTATGTAAACTTTAATGATTTTGAGTAGCAATATGTGTGTTGCCTGCTTCGTCAAAGTTTCGGTTACTTTCTCGTAAATGCTTTTATAAGTTATGTTTTTTGAATTAAAAACCCAAATAAAGGAAGGTGATGCTTTTTAAAAAGCATAAAAAAAAGTACACTGAATTGTCAGTGTACTTTTACTAAAAATATTGAGGGAATTATTATTACTTGTGTTAAAGCTATACTATTTATTTTTTGCCTGATGTGTGCCCCTTTCGGGAAAACTATTATTTTTTTTACCTGATGATTAATGTCTTCACTAATAGGTACATTCAATAGGGTAAATCTCTCCCCCCTTAGAAGATTTTTTTATAAATAAGACTGATTTTATAGCATGATAATTTTATTTAGTTGATTTACAGTGTGTTATAAATTGATGATCGAGAGATTTTTTTTATTAGATATAACAATATTTTGCCAGTGATTTTAGTCAAGATTGATAATACAAATCTAAAGGTTGAGCTCCCTACGGTTGGTTTACAAGGATTAATAGGGTAAGCATTTACTCGAATATTTTAACTACGGTTTTTATAAGTTGCTAAAAATCAGCGTGATACAAAAGTGTAGTTACTTGTGGAACAGGGTGTACAGAACCTTATACCTAGTCCCTAGAACCTTGTCAGCGTTATGGACTATGGACTAAATGCTGTGGACTATTGATATAAACACCCCAATCTTTCTATATTTGTTAGCTTACAAACTGAACCTAATAAAATATGCTTGGAATAAAATATATCAAGTTTGACTCGATGACCTACGTGATCCATTATACCAATGGTAAAATAAGAAAAGAGGGGAGAGGACTATCGTTTTTTTATATGGCAATGAGCTCTTCTATAGTGGCTATTCCTATGGGCAGTAGCGATATTCCGTTTATGTTTACAGAATCTACTGTCGACTTTCAAACGATTTCTATTCAAGGGCAAATCACTTATAAAGTAACCAACCCCAAGCAATTGGCAGAGTTACTGGATTTTAGTGTAGACCGCCGGGGTAACTATAAAAGCAACGATGCCGAAAAAATTACTCAAAGACTCACCAACGAAGCACAAACTGCCACTTCTTCTTTTATTCACGGGCTACAGCTCAAAGAAGCCATTCGGAGCGCACCTGATATTGAGAAAACTATAATCAAAGGCATTAGAGAATCGGAAACGGTAAAAATGCTGGGTATTGAGCCATTGAGTGTAAATGTAATGGCAGTAAAAGCCACCCCCGAAATGGAAAAGGCGCTGGAAGCCAAAACCCGGGAGGCTTTGCAGCAAGAGGCTGATCAGGCGACTTATGATCGACGTAACTTTGCTGTAGAACAAGAGCGAAAAATCAAAGAAAGTGAACTGAATACGGAGATTGCGGTAGAAGAAAAACGCAAACAGATTGTAGAGAAGCAAATGGAAACCAAGATTTTGACGGAGGAGAATAACCGCAAAATTCAGGACATGCAGCTGGAAACCGACATTGCCCTGGAAGAAAAACGCAAGCAATTGGTAGAAATGCAAACAACCAATGAACGCAAACAGGCAGACACCAAAGGTTATGTATTAGATACTACCCTAAAGCCTTATAAAGACCTCGACTGGCGTACTTTGCTGGCAATCAGTGGCAACAATAGCCCAAAGCTCAACATTGCCCTGGCGTTTAGAGAGCTTGCCGAAAACACAGATAAAATTCAAAACCTGAACATTTCGCCCGACTTATTAGAGTCTTTGCTCAACGATGAATCTGAAGAGCAAAACTATTGATTGCCTAAGTATCTCAAGTTAACAACCTATGAAAAAAGTAGATCAGGGTAAGATTGTGATTGTGCGCAACAAAACCCAGTTAGAAGAACTCCGGGAGCAGTTTAACACCATTGCTCAAGCAAGTTTTTTTATCCAGCAACAGCGTAACAACGTGCAGGCAAAATCAGGGTTTTTGTCGAAAAAACAAAAGAAAGTATGGTCAGAAAACCGCGCCCGTAAAAAAGAAGACATTGGATCATGGGAAATGGACGATTTTAAGCGAGAGCAAGACAATTACGATGCAACGCTCGAAACTGTAAAAAATCGTGCTGCCAGGTTTATGAAAATCAAAGTGCTTGAAACAGCATATTTGCCTTCTTACTTGTTTTCGCCCAGCGACATTGTCATTGTAGTAGGGCAAGATGGTCTGGTAGCCAACACTGCCAAGTATGCCCGCAATATTCCCATCATCGCCATCAATCCTGAACCCCACCGTTTTGACGGAATATTGTTGCCTTTTACCTTGCAAAATTTTGAGAGGGCATTGCAAAAAACAGTATCGGGCAAGCATCAATACAAAGAGGTGACAATGGCTGAAGCCCTGCTCGATGATGGGCAAAGTTTGTTGGCTTTCAATGACTTATACATTGGCGTAAACTCTCACATATCTGCCAAATATCAAATCACTTATGGAGGATCTACCGAAAACCAATCGTCAAGCGGAATGATTGTGTCTACTGGTGCCGGAGCTACCGGATGGATGAGCTCGGTGTTTAATATGGTCAAAGGTATTAACCAGCTTTTTGGCGAAAGCCCTCAGGTGACAGCACCTTCATTGCCTTGGGATACTAACCGACTTTTATTTACGGTGAGAGAACCCTTTGCCAGCAAAACTGCGCAGGCAGGCATTGTGTCAGGGTTTATAGAAGAAGGTGAAGAGTTAGTGATAGAGTCTATGATGCCCCAAAATGGGGTGATTTTTAGTGATGGTATTCAGTCTGATTATTTACGGTTTAATTCTGGCAGTATCGCTCGTATTGGACTTGCCAGCCAAAAGGCTCAATTAGTGGTTTTCAAAACCGTACACTAATTTTTCACTACTAATACTTGTGCAGAGTTTAATTTTATCAGTCTCAAAAGTGCTTGAAAAACAGCGCCTTTACTTTCCGCCTTAGTTTGTGGGCGTTAAGAAATTTGAGAAATGAAGCCGTAAAAACAGATCACTGTTTGAGCCGCAGGCGAGTTTGAGCTGTTTCGGCGTAATGAAACAAATTTTAGCCAGGCAAACTACAGCGGTGGCTTTTTTTGGTTCGTTTTTTTAGCTAAAGAAAAAAATGAACGGATGCCTGAGGAAAACGAAACCAGATTCTATTCTACAACTTAGCAGATTAGCAGCTATTGTTATGCTGTAAAACTATCAAAAAAATCAAGACTTATCTGATATAAAAAAGTGTACGGTTTCAAATTGGTGGTTTAGTTACAAAGTACAAGTGTTCAGAGAAATCATATCACCATTTTTTTGAATAAAGCCTCTCTCTTTGTTGGAATGTGTTGAAAGTGGGCAAAAATGGTTACTCTCGTGTAGTACCTATAGAGGAGTTTTTGTTGGTAAATAGAGGGTATAAAATATGGTCTTTAACTCAAAGAAAACAACAAAACCTTGACGTAAACCAAGGCTTCGCTGTTTTTTTTGATAATGTCAAAAGGCTCTTGTTTTCACAAAACCAAATTATTTTGATACGTTGAGCAAGCGGTAAGCCCCTGAACCTAAGTGCTTAACCAAGATTTTTTTATAAGCAGTAGTACGTACAAACCTACTTAAGAATTGATTCCAAACGCCCTGCCAGTCACTGGTAGGAGGCATAATCATTCCAAACTCTTCTCCTCCTTTTTGGTCACCTACCGAGTGTCTTTTGATGGGCAAACCTCGCTGCAAAGCCGATGCATAATAGTTAAAATCAAGTGAGGTAAACGAGCGAGGGTCACTGGCGACTTTTCTGAGTACCTCTACACTAGAAGATAAATAAATAATCCGCAAGTTGGGGTGATAAAGTTGCTTGAACCGTTCAATGGTTTTGGCGTTGGTAGAGGAGCGCAGTGTGTAGGCTTTCATATGGGCGAAGTCGCGTCGCATGTTTTTCAAGTTGCCCAAAGTAGGCACCTTGTGGTGGGTCATCAACACCGACACATTGTAAATAAATGCTGGAGTAAACTTAAACTGTTTTCGGCGCTTGGGGGTAATCGTAATGTTACCCAAACCAAACACTCCTCCTTTACCTTGTCTTACATTACGTAAAAAAATAGGAAAGTGGTCACTGCGTCCTTTCACTCTAATACTCAGCTGCTTGACCCCTCTGGTAGTTTTGAGGTATTTTACAAACTGTTGTACTATGTCTATACAAACTCCAGTAAGTTTTCCGTTCGCATCGCGGTATACCAACCCAGGAGTATCTATGTAGGTAAGCACTATAGTGCCCGACTTAGTTTGGTTTACCTTAGCCCAGGTGTCGCCCACCAGCTGAGTTTGGGCCTTTAGCCGGGGGGTGTACGCCAACGCAGTCAGTACAAGTACCCATATTTTTATCTGTAAATTATAAAACATAATTAATCCATTTTCAAAGTTTAAGGGAACAATAAGCACAGCTTATGACAGTTTGTATAGGCTATATTGTTTATCCCCTATGGCAGTTTTTCATATTAACACCATGAAAAATAACTTAAATAGCTGTTTTTTGCAAAAAAATACTGAAAAAATACCAACATTGGCTAAGAAGGTATGGACAACTCTGCGGCTCTTAAAAATATATTGGCTTGCCAGTAAAACTGCTTTCGTTGCTCAAAAGTATGGACAAGCTTTTGGTACATGGCGTCATAGTCTGCTTGTTGGTACAGTGGGCGATCCTGATTTTTGTTGGTCATTCGTTGGGCTATAGTGTACAAGGGAGTGTCGATAAATACACTGGTACCTGCTTGGTTTATTCTGTCCATATTGTCGAAAAAGCAAGGAGCACCTCCACCTGTAGCGATTACCTGGGTAGCGAGTGGCTGAGCAATTATTTCGTGCAAAACAGCTTTTTCAAGGTGACGAAAGTGTGCTTCACCGTCTTGTTCAAAAATAGTGGGAATGCTTTTTTGTGCTTTTTGTTCTATCAGCTCATCCATATCTATAAATGGAATTTGCCATTCGCTGGCGAGTTGTTTGCCCACCGAGGATTTGCCTGAACCAGGCATTCCTATCAAAAAAATTAGCATGGAGTTATCAAAAAAGGTTTGAAAGTAAATGAATGTTCTAACTAAGTGAACCTGCCTTGCATTTTGCCTGGTTTGGCTAGAGCCGATAAAAAAAGCGAAGCGGTTGGTTAGGGGTTAAAAAACTAAGATGAGTGTTACCCTTCAAGTGATTGGTTAGAGGCATTGTTGTCAGGTGGAGGCATTTCGCCTGGTTTTACCTCTGTTTTGCCATCTTTTTTGTTAGAGTTATCTTCGTTCAGCAGCAAAGTAAGCCTTTGGGTCATTGCTTCGGGGTCAAGATTTCGATAAATTTTACCATTGCGTACAATGGACATTTGCCCGGTTTCTTCTGACACCACCACCACCACTGCATCGGCTATTTCAGTGAGCCCAATGGCTGCCCGGTGGCGCAAACCCAGCGAAGCAGGCAGTGAATCGTTTTCTGATACTGGCAAGATACAACGGGCGGCTACCACCCTACCATCCATGCTTATGATAACAGCCCCGTCGTGCAAAGGGCTAAACTTTTGAAAAATAGAAATAAGTAAACGTTTAGATACAATGGCGTCAATTTCGTCGCCTGATTCGGCGTAAAACTTTAGTTCAGAACTGCGTGAAAAAACCACCAAGGCTCCAGTAAGCGATGCTGACATCTCTTGTGCGGCTTCTACTACCGCGTTTATCTTGAAGGTGTTTTCTGACGAAGAGGTTCTGCTCCAGAAGCTTTTGATAAAACTATACCTGCCAAAAGGAGTAGCCTTACCTATTACCAGCAAAAACTTACGTATTTCTTGTTGAAACAAGATGATAATGACCAACACCCCTACACCCATAAATTGTCCTAAAATAGTACTCAACAGTTCCATTCCGGCAGCAGATACCATCAGGTAAAGCGCATACACTGCCAGTCCCCCCAGCAAAATACGCGAAGCAACACTTCCCTTTACCAAATTATATAACTGATACATGATAAAACTCACCAGCAAAATGTCTAAAATGTCGGCAAAGTTCATGTCCAGAAAACCTATGGAAATAAGAAATATCATAATTGATGCAATCCTTTTAGAGTAGTTTTTACCGTGTAAATATAAAATAGAGTGATTAGTATAACCAATTAATTGGCACTAAAGCATCAGTTTATTTTTTGTTTAGCAGGGTAAATGCACAGATTGGTACACTAGAGGTTAAATAAACACAGAATAAATTCGGGTGTATTTTGCTTGTAAATGAGTTCGAAAAATGGAGCTAAAGACTATAAGTAACAAGTAAAAAAGTACACCAATATTCGCTGGACACAAAGACTTGGAAATCAGGTTTTGAGCAAAGGTCTTTACAAGCGCGTTTTTTACACCAATGCCCTTTGGTCAACTATTCATTTTCGGTCAAACAAAACCTGTACAACGCCTCTACCATAGCTATAGCATCTTTTGCTGCTTTTACATCGTGTACCCGTAAAATATTGGCCTCATTTTGCAATGCTACTGTATGGAGCGCAACGGTGCCATACAATGCCTCGTCTGCCGAAGTTTGCAACGTTTTATAGATCATAGACTTGCGGGAAATACCTGCCAGCACGGGTAAACCCAGCGCCTGAAACATACGCAGATGTTGCAGCAACTGAAAGTTTTGAGGGATGTTTTTAGCAAAGCCAAAGCCTGGATCAATGATTACATCGTGTACACCCAGTTGTTTGAGCTTGGTTACTTTTTGTTGCAAGTCGAGTAATACCTCCGATACCAAATGTTCGTATTCATTGAGGGTGGTCATTGTTTGGGGTGTACCCCGCATGTGCATCAACACATAAGGTACTTGTAAACGTGCTACCGTGTCGAACATCTGATGATCAAGATTGCCCCCCGAAATATCGTTGATGATACAAGCCCCGGCGTTGACTGCTTCTGAGGCAACACTGGCTCGAAACGTATCTATTGAGAGGTGGGTGTGCGGGTGATTTTTAAGAATAAGCTCAATTGCCGGCAGTACCCGGTCTATTTCTTCTTGTACCCCAATGTCATCAGCATTCGGACGCGACGAGTATCCCCCAATATCAATGATATCAGCTCCTTCGTCCAACAATTGGGAAGCTTTAGAAAGTATTTGATCACTGAGCTGATGCTTTCCTCCATCATAAAATGAGTCAGGAGTCACATTTAAGATTCCCATCACTACTGGACGGTTAAGCAACATGAGGGTCCCTTTGAGACAGAGTGTTTTTTTTGCGTAAAATATTGTACCTTTCGTTTGCATTCCACAAATTTGCTTAGAGCTTGTTTAAATTTTCGGTCATAGGAGATTTTATGATGAGTTTTCGGGTTAGATGCGTCAAATTTTGAAGAACCGATGGCTAGAGCTATGCTCTGCCGAGTTTCTAAATCCTCCGAGGGCAAGCTCGGAGTTGTAAACCGAACTTGATTCGGGGCTCAGCGAAGCTAAATAGCAGCGCTATTGCTGATAACCGATGGCTACAGCTTTGCTGTGCCGAGTTTATAAATCCCGAACTTGTTTCGGGGCTCTGCCAACGGCTAAATTTGACAATATATAATCAGGAAAATCTCGTAAAAGCTCACAGCCCTCCGAGAACAAGCTCGGAGCTGCGAGCCGAACTTGATTCGGGAACCTGATCAATGAATTTTAAACAAGCTCTTAGTACTTGTTTAAATTCCTTAATCGAATAGGAATAGTTTAAAATAACTGATTTTTTGCCTGTTCCTCAACCAATATAGGCAGATCATTGTTTTACACAAAAATGTAAGAGGTAAAAATACTTGAACAACCACGCTTGGTGTTTGTTTGATTATAAAAAATGACCAACTCATGAAAATCCTGAATAGAATTATAAGCTTTTTGGTAGGTGCCCTTTTTATTTTTTCCGGGCTGATTAAACTCAATGATCCTACCGGAACCGAGATTAAACTACACGAGTATTTTGAAGTGTTCAAAAGTGATCCTTACCTTGGAAACCTGGGTGCTTTCTGGGAGTTTTTGGCGCCTTACAGCCTTTGGTTTGCCATTATACTTACCGTGCTAGAGGTAGTGCTGGGTTTTAACTTATTGTTACACCACCGTGCCAAAACTACACTACGGTCGTTGTTGGCTTTGATTGTCTTTTTTACCTTCCTTACCTTTTATTCCTGGTTTTTCGACAAAGTAAAAGATTGTGGTTGCTTTGGCGATGCTATTCCATTGACTCCTTTCCAGTCGTTTATGAAAGATGTCATACTTACCGTCATGATTGTGTGGTTGTTGATCCAACGTCATCAAATTACCCCCATGTTATCAGTGAGGGTAGGGTCGGTGCTGTCTATACTTGCCACCATTGGAGCCACTGTATTTGGCTTTTATACGGTACGTCACCTGCCAGTGAAAGACTTCAGAGCGTATAAAGTAGGTGCTAACTTGCCTGCCAATATGAAACCCAAAGAAAAGCTTAAGTACGGCGAAGAATTGTACATTTACAAAAATCTCAAGGAAGGCAAAGAGTTGAAGATTAAGGGAGCAGACTATACCAAAGACTGGAAAAAATATTCGGATACTACCCAATACAAATTTGTAAAACTGGAAAAGCCCTTGCTCAATCCTGAGGCTTTGCCCAAAATTACCGATTTTAAAGTATTCAATGCCCAGGGAACAGACTTTACCACCCAAGTGTTGCAGGGCACCAAAATGTACATCGTGATTCCTGATGTATACAAGATCAAAAATGGACAAAAGGTAGTGGTAACCGAGGCAAGTGCGTATGCTAAAATAGGTGCATTGGTAAAAGAACTGCGTCAAAATAAAATTCAGCCTGTAGTGCTTACCGCTGCCGGAACTCAAGACATAGAAGAGTTTAGACATAAGGTACAACTGGCCGTTGATTATTACTTTGTAGATAAAAAGGTGCTCAAAACAATGATAAGGGCTAACCCTGGCTTAATGTTGTTGAAAGATGGTACTGTAAAAGGTAAATGGCATCACAACGACACGCCCAAAATAGAGGCAGTGACTCAGTTGCTGAAGTGAGTTTATATGGCGAAAGAGTAATAATTTAAAAT
This sequence comes from uncultured Microscilla sp., assembly GCF_947493425.1. Lineage (GTDB taxonomy): Bacteria > Bacteroidota > Bacteroidia > Cytophagales > Microscillaceae > Microscilla. The sequence continues at coordinate 14,029 of NZ_CANLRP010000042.1, forward strand.
AGGCTGTTATATTTGTAAACAAAAATGATAACTTAGCAATGAGCCTGCTTAAGCATTTTTTCTTTGCTATCAAAAGAATTGGTTGGAAGCAAGCTCGACAATAAATAGCCAAAATAATGTACATTGGTGAGCCAATGTAACAGCCCTAAAAAAGAATATATGATTGGTTTTATCTTACGACGACTTGGGTATGGGATAATGGTAGTGTTGGGGGTAGTCTTTGTCGTGTTCTTCTTGTTCCATGTGTTACCCGGCGACCCGGTAGGGGTGTTGGTAGGAGAGCATGGCTCTAAAGAAGTGCGTGAGAATATTACCAAAGATTTGGGGCTTGATAAAAGTTTGCCAGTACAATTTGCCTATTACCTCAATGACCTCTCGCCTATATCGGTACATACCGATAGTAAAGCACACCAGGAAAAGTATAAATATTTTACCTTATTGCCAATGGGTAAGCGTACATTGGTAGTCAAGTATCCTTACTTGAGGCGGTCGTATCGAACCAACAAAAAAGTGAGCGAAATACTGATGGAAAACATAGGTGCTACCTTGGTACTGGCGGTCGTTTCTATGTTTTTTGCTACCCTTATAGGCATTGTATTCGGTATTTTTGCTGCACTCAACCAAAATACTTTTGTAGATTACAGCTTGGTTACTATTTCAGTACTGGGAATTTCTACCCCATCTTTTGTCATGGCCATTACTATTTCGGTCATCTTTGGCTATTACCTCAAAGATTACACTGGGCTTTCGCATATTGGGTCGCTTTGGGAAACCTCTGTCGAGGGTACCACTCTAAAGCTCAAAAACCTTATTTTGCCCGCTACTACACTGGCACTTCGTCCGTTGGCTATTATAGTACAACTCACCCGAAGCTCTATGCTGGATGTTATGTCGCAAGACTACATAAGAACTGCCCGTGCCAAGGGTTTGCTTTTTTATAGGGTAGTGGCAAAACACGCCCTCAAAAATGCATTGAATCCAGTAATTACAGCAGTGTCAGGCTGGCTTGCTTCACTCATGGCAGGTACATTTTTTATTGAATATGTGTTTGATTGGAAAGGTTTAGGGTATACCATTATCAAGGCGGTAGAAGACCGCGACCTACCCATTATTATGGGAACCACCATTTTTATTGCTTGTATTTTTGTGGTCATCAATATTTTGGTAGACATTCTTTACTCTACGATTGACCCACGAATTAAGCTTAAGTAGTAGCCAGGGACTGGGTGTTACCCAAGACATTCATTTTATTTCTATCTTGGGTACAGTCTTCTTTTACTCTAAACCAAAAGATGCGCTTCTTATTTGAAATTACCCAGTTCCCAGCCCCTAATGCCTTACTCAAAACAAGTCCAACGCCTTCAGAAATTGCTCTAGTTGATCATCGTCAAAGTCGAGGTGAGTTACAAAACGCATGGTGAGTTTATCCATCATTCCGGCAAGGATTCCATGACTTTTGAGGTGAGCCAGCAAACGCTCCACCGTATCGTGATTGGGCAAATCAAACAATACAATGTTGGTTTGTACCGGTATGAGGTTTCGTACATAACTTTTAGTAGCCAGGTGTTGGGCAATGGTTTGTGCCCGTTGGTGGTCGTTGCTGAGACGTGCCACGTGGTGGTCAAGGGCATAAATACCTGCTGCTGCCATATACCCTACTTGGCGCATAGCTCCACCCAATACTTTGCGGCTGCGCTTGGCTTTTTTGATCAACTCATGACTACCCAGTACCAGCGAACCTACCGGACACCCCAGCCCCTTTGACAAACAAATAGAAATGGTGTCAAAATACTGCCCATAGTCTTGAGCTTTGTCGCCAGTAAACACCAAGGCATTGAACACCCTGGCCCCATCCAGGTGCGTTTTTAATTGGTGTTGGCGGGCAGTAGTGGTTACAGCCTTGATCTGGTCTAGGGTATAACAAGTGCCACCTGCCCGGTTTACCGAGTTTTCGAGCGCCACCACGCTTGTAGTTGGGTAGTGAATGTTGTCATCGTTTATATTGTTAGACACATCAGTAGGGTGCAATATGCCATTTTGCGAGTGTATGAGGCGAGTACTTACTTGTGAGTTATACGCCAGTCCGCCTCCTTCATATTTATAAATATGTGCCCCATTGTAACAAATAATTTCGTCTTGTGGTTGCGTCAAAACCCGCATGGCTATTTGGTTGGTCATTGTACCAGAAGGACAAAAAAGAGCGGCTTCCATGTCAAACATGTCAGCTGCTTTTTGTTGTAACTGGTTTACAGTCATATCTTCGTCGTACACATCATCACCCACTGTTGCCCCCCACATTGCCTCAAGCATAGGTGGAGTAGGTTTAGTTACGGTGTCGCTTCTTAAATCTATCATACAAAAAATATAATTTGAAGTGGTTGTTTTACCAATAATCTGAATCACTTCGCGTTTTCGAATTGGTGGGATTTTACCCATACAGTTAAAACAAAAGCAAGGATTAAAGCATCTCTTGGGCGCTTTTGTGCGACTTTAAGTGTTTTGTTATACTAAACTTTGGGTAAGCTTTGCTTGATGAATGCCCATAGAATGACTGTTTACCCAAAATATAGTGCATGGGCACAGTAAGTTCATCGAAAAACTTTTCGAACACAAAAACTTAAACAAGCGTTGTTTATGTTTCATTCGCAAATTAATTATTTATTTTGCGTAAAATAATATAAAAATCTATGATAAACGATCGTAAGTCATTCATTCTGATATTGAGCTTTTTGGGTTTCATTGTTTTTTCGGCCAATGCCCAAAAAGAAAAAACCAAGCCATTTGAATACGCAAAACTCTTTACCGAAAAAGAGTTGAAAACCAAGCGACTTTACTCTAACTTGGGTGCAAGTACTATTAAACAATATAAAGAGGTTTTTAAACTAAGACTGCGAAGCATGGGTGGTTTTCATGGCAAAATAGATGCTATTCCATCATTTGTTGATACGCTCAAAAATCTTCAGTACTTGTATGTGCGCGGAGAAGCTCTGACTACCTTACCATTGTCAATGGAAGCTTGCAAAAACATGCAGTTTTTACATTTGAGCAGTAATAAATTTACTGAAATACCCCAGGTTATTTTTACCTTCAAACATTTAAAGTTATTGGATTTACGCGCCAACGGTTTCAAGGAAATTCCTTTTGATATAGGCAGCTTTTCCGAGCTTGAGTACTTGTATTTGGGGCAAAACGCTGCGCTTACGTTGTTACAATTAGATGCAATGAAAAAATTGACCAAGCTCAAAAACCTTGACCTTACGGGTACCAACATCCCTCTGCGCCAAGCCAAAGAAATTCAAAAATTGCTACCCAACTGTAAAGTATTGCACGATTAGTAGTACAAGAGTTAAACTAAAAACCACGTTTTGTGGTTTTTTTATGGTTATACAGATTAACATAATGTTTAGTTATAAACAATTATCTTCAATCATTCCTCAATGTTGAAATTTGGGAATTAAATTTTAAACGTTTATATATACACTTTTAAGTAAAACTACAAAAATAACCTAATCCATAGAACGGCATCTCTGGCAGGGGTACTTCTCAAAAAAATAGTTCCATAGCTTTAGCTATGCAAAGATTTTTTCGCTTGTCCTCCCACCAAATATTTTGTCCTTTTGGAGTACTTTATTTTTTACGTTTTACTAAGAGAGCTAGTAGGCTTTTAGTTTTTTAAATGATTAATTTCTTGCCGAACATTGTGTTGTTGTCCTTGTCTCAAAAATATTTTGGATTTACCAAAGCGCTTTTTTAAACGATTTCTTATAAAAATTTATGAAAGTATTTGTATGCTATTTTTTGTATTGGAGCCTGTGGATGGCTTGTTTTACGGCAAAAGCGCAAACTACCCAACAACAATTTGTACAACACCTGAGAGACTATCAGGTAATGGTGGCAAAGCAGTATATCAAAGAAAGTGGTGGAATGTTGCCCGACACTACTTCACCTGCTTTGCTTATTGCGAACGAAAAAATAGGAATATTTGCCAAAATGAACAGCCAAACAGCAGAGTTTATATTGGGTGGCCGCCCTTATGCTTACAAAGTGCAGGTAGTACAATGGGCAACCTCAAAGGGCAAAAAGTTTTGGACAGTTATTCGCCACCTGGCAAATTACGGAGAACCATCTAAACCTATTCGTTTCAAGGATTTTAAAATTATTGATCTTCAGTTTAGAAACATCAAAGCTCAAGTGTTGCCCAAAACTACCTTGGCACGTTGGCAACAAGCTTATGAAGCGGGCATTAAGAAAAATTGCGACAATTATAAGGGACAAAAAATAGGTTCGCTGGATGATCCTGTTGCTGAAACTATGACCTTGTCGCTGGGGTATGGAGGAACTACAAACGATCGGGCAATGTCTTTTACGGTACAATTGCGTTATAAAACTCGCTACACAGTGTGTACATTGTTTATGGGCGAATTGATGTTTAACAAGACAAAAGGTATATTTGAATTTAAAGCATATTGATCTATTTAAAAACTGTAATATATCATGGAGGATAGGGATGAGTTGTTAGCGAGGTATTTTTCGGGGGAAGCCACCGCTGATGAGCAGGAGAAAGCAGCAGCCTGGCTAAAAAAACACCCACAAGAAGGGCAAATACTCAAAGAAGCCTGGGAGGTGAGTACAGTACCTACATTTGCTCCAGACGTAAACCTTGCCTGGAGCCAAGTACAAAACAAAATAACCCTTGCTCAGGATAAAAAAACCAAGCTTAGAAGCTTTCCTGTGCGTTGGGCAGTAGCAGCAATGTTGGTGTTGACATTAGGGGTTACCTGGTGGATATTGACTGACAAAAATACGGGTAGTTGGCTTACCAAAGAGGTGCAAAACAAACAAACTACTCCCTTGTTATTAAGCGATGGCACCAAGGTATGGCTCAACCAACAAACCAAACTGCGTTATCCTTCGTCTTTTGATGCCACTCAGCGCGAAGTATTTCTTGAGGGTGAAGCCTTTTTTGAGGTAAAGTCCAACGCACAAAAACCTTTTGTGGTGCATGCAGCAAAAACTACTACCCAGGTATTGGGAACATCATTTAATGTAAAATCGCTTGCCAACGAAGCCAGTATAGCGGTAACTGTAACTTCGGGTAAGGTGGCTTTTTTTGCCAATGCTTATCCCGATAAACGGCTAGTGTTGAATAAAAATCAACAAGGAATATTTGACAATACTACCCAGGCTTTGACAAAAAGTACTCGTTATGATGGCAACTTACTTGCTTGGAAAACAGGCATATTGCGTTTTGAGCGGGCTTCTTTGGCAGAAGTAGCCACAGTATTGAGTAAATACTATAATAAAACCATTAAAATAGAGAATAAAACACTCCGCAATTGCGTATTGACTACCACGCTTGAGAAATTGTCGTTAAAAGAGGCTATAGAAGTGATAGCTCTCACTCTTAATATTGAATATACCATCGCAACTCAGCAAGTTGTGTTGAAAGGAAAAGCTTGTAAATAGTTAGTCAAGAAGCAAGTAAATTCCATTATATCAGACTGAATTTTATTAGAAAAATGCCTAAGTTGTACCTGACTGTTTTTGTCTTATTGGTTTTTTTGGGGGAGGCATCAGGGCAACCTTCTACCCTTTTGCAAACCCCCGTTCAGCTAGAACCAAGGCAGTATACCATTGCTCAATTGCTCAAGCAAATCAATGATCAAACTGGAGTACATTTTTCTTACAGCCGCTCTTTAAACACTGCCGAAAAAGTGTTGTTTACTAATAAAACACTTTCTATCAAGCAAATAGTAGATCAGATGCTTGCCCCACAAAAGCTAAAATATTTGCTCAAGGGTAAAATGATTATCATAAGAAAAAGCTTTCCCAAAACAGCTCCTCCTACAGGTGCAACAGCTTCGCGCACCATTCAAAATAGTTTTTATACGATCAGTGGTACCATCACCGACCAATCAAATGGAGAGGCGTTGATTGGAGCTACTGTGTATATACCTTCTCTGGGCAAGGGAATAGCTACCAATAGTTATGGCTTTTTTGCGCTTAGGCTGGCTCCTGGCAAATACAAGGTACAAGTGTCTTACATTGGTTTTCAGAGCAAGCATTACCAGATAAACCTGGAAGCCTCTAAAACCTTGAATGTGGAATTACCTGTGGACAAAAACGAACTTGCCACGGTAGTCATTACTGATCGGGGCATCAACGAACACATCACAAGCCTGGAGGTGAGCACGAACCGCCTGAACATAGAAGAAATAAAAAGCATGCCGGCTTTTTTGGGCGAAGTAGATGTACTACAGAGCATCAGGGCATTGCCCGGAGTAAGTAGCATAGGAGAGGGAGCTTCAGGTTTTAATGTAAGAGGAGGAGCCGCTGACCAAAACCTAATATTGCTCGATGAAGCCATTGTATACAATTCGGCGCATTTGCTAGGTTTGTTCTCAGTATTTAACCCTCATTCGGTAAAAGATGTGAAAATCTATAAAGGTGCCATTCCGCCCAATTATGGTGGCCGCTTATCATCGGTGTTGGACATTCGCCAAAAAGAAGGCAATACCAAAAGGTTTAGCGGAGAAGGAGGGGTGGGTTTTGTTACTTCACGACTCCTGCTGGAAACGCCCATTGTCAAAGACAAAAGTGCGTTGTTGGTGGCAGCCCGCCGTTCTTATGCCGACTTGTTTCTTAAACTTTCCAGTGATCAGGACATACGAGATACCCAGTTGTATTTTTATGACTTCAACCTGAAGTTTAATTATGCAATTGACAAAAAAAACCGACTATATGTCTCAGGGTATTTGGGGAGAGATGTAGCCAAAATTGGGAAACTGTTTTCGTTTTCGTGGGGCAACCGTACTGCCACACTTCGGTGGAACCATTTATTTAACAGCCAATTGTTTTCCAATGTAAGTTTGGTTTTCAGCGATTATAACTATAAGCTGGGGGTGTCATCAGCAGCTACAAACGGTTTGGGGTTCGAATGGGTGGCAGGTATTTCCAGTTATCAACTTAAAAACGATCTTACCTGGTTTATCAACCCTCGGCACACCCTCGATTTTGGTATAAGTGGCATAGGATACTATTTTCAACCAGGGCAAGTAGATTCTGAAACCAGCTCAGTAAAAACTGCCAGCGAAAGGGCGCTGGAAACAGCCATTTATGCCAATTACAAGCAACAAATCAACAAAAAACTAACTTTAAGTTATGGCGTGCGTTTGTCTGCTTTTTTGAGTTTGGGCGAGCGTAATGTACGCACTTACCTGCCTGGGCAACCGCGCCGCGATGCAACAGTGATTGGACAAAGGCGGTATGGCAATAATGAGGTAGTCGCCAATTATTGGGGGCTAGAACCTCGCCTGAGCCTCCGTTGGCAGTTTAAACCCAAAACTGCCCTCAAAGCCAGCTATGCCCGCAATCGTCAATACATTCACTTGGTATCTAACACTACTGCTCCTCTGCCCACTGATATTTGGAAATCGTCTGATCCTTATGTTCGCCCACTCACCTCAGACCAGGTAGCATTGGGTATATTTCACGCTATAGCTTCGCCTGCGCTTGAGTTGTCGGCAGAGGTGTATTACAAAAAAATGTACGGCTTGATTGATTACCGAAACGGAGTAAACCTGTTGTTGAACGAATACCTTGAAACGGAGTTGTTAAGTGGCGATGGGCGCGCCTATGGACTAGAACTGATGGTAAGAAAAAATACAGGGAAATTTCGTGGTTGGTTAAGTTATACTTTGGCGAGATCTGAGCGTAAAATAGACAGTGATTTTCCGGAAGATAGAATCAACAACGGGGCGTATTATCCAGCAGACTATGACAGAACCCACTTATTGAACCTGACTACTACTTATGATTTTAACAAAAGAGTAAGCCTTTCGGCAAATTTTACCCTGAGCACGGGACGCCCGGTGACTTTTCCGAGTGCTAAGTATCAGTTTATGGGTTCTACCGTGCTAGACTATAGCACCCGCAACCAAAACCGAATCCCCAGTTATCACCGACTAGACCTTTCTTTGACCTGCAAGGGCAAACCCAAGCGTAAGCGACGTTGGAAGGGAGAGTGGGTTTTTTCGGTGTATAATGTGTATGCACGCAGAAATGCTTACTCGATCTATTTTATAGGAGATGGCACTGCCCAAAACGAAGCGACCCGTCTCTCTATTTTGGGAGGGTTGTTTCCCTCTATTACTTATAATTTCAAGTTTTAGAGAGAGGTGCCTCAACCCAGCCCTTGTTGGTCATAAGTATCGTGAGGCAGAACCAAATATCTCTTGTAATTGTCATATTGTAAGTGAGTGATCCTTACTTGTAGCCTGAGGGCTAATTTTGTTACTCTTTAGTTTGTTTCTTGTCGCAGCTTGTCTTTCGTTGTGAAATATAAGTGTCCCAGCCTTTACAGAAAAAAAAGTCTTGTGTAACATTGATGGGTAGGGGTAACTTTTGAGCTTCAGGGTGTCGGTGAAAGTAGACATGGCACCTTTCAAGCTCTTGGCAAAGACAAACAGTATTGCGACTACTGTCGAATTCTTTGATCAGTTTTTTTAGTTGTAACAACCTTTTTTCAATATCAGTAGAGGAGGTTTTGTATCCTCTTTTTTGTTTTTCTATTTCCTGGTGTAAATACACCCTTTGATAAGCTTTGATAACTTCTTGTTTTAATAGAACAATGTTCATACGATTATAAATTTTTGTCAAAAATGCCTGATGAAAGACCCATAGCATGTGCCTAATTTTAGCTGGTCTTTTACTAACAAAGAGACAAAACCGCTCATTTTAACCCTTAAAGCATACAAGTTTTTTTGTTAAAATGAAGAAAATACAATTAAATAAATATGTAAGCATTTGATTATTAATTATTTAAAGATTAGTAGAATAGTGAGGTTTTTATATGGAGTGGTACCGTCATCGCCTCAGCTCGTGTCTCCACGAGCTGATCGAAACCTTCAAAAATAATGTTCCCAGGTGCTGTGGTGAGGCGATTTAGCTTTGTTGAACACCAATATACATCGGTATCTAAGCACTAGTAAACTCGGTTGTGGAGACACAAACCGAGGCGAAAAAAATAGTAGGGTAGAGTACAAGCTACTGAGAGCAGTTGCACAAAAATAATAATTTTACGCAAAATCGGGTGAGAAAATAATTGTTTGATAGTATAGGCTAAAACTGTAGTCTGAAATGCTGTACCGGTTGATTTTTCCTGAAAAAAATCAATCCTACCCTAAATAAGTCGATGCTAAGGGTTACTTCAGGGTGTTGTCTGATAGTTTGCCAGGCTTGTTGCATTTCTGCCGACCAGTAGATGTCGTCAAACACAAAGATGCTGTTTTCGTGTGCCTGAGCCAGGCAAAGCTCAAAATATTGTAGGGTGGGTGTGTAGCGATGGTTGGCATCAAAAAATACAAAGTCGAGCAGGGGCAGGGTATCTAATATTACAGGCAGTGTATGGTCAATATTGCCTTCAGCCACGTGAATGCGGTGACCATTGCTTTGGCCAAAGTTTTGCCGAGCAATGGCAGCTATATTGGGGCAGCCTTCCAGCGTGGTAATATGAGCATTGGGGTTGGCTTGAGCAAGGTACAGGGTATTGATACCCAACGATGTGCCCAACTCTACGATGGTTTTAGGTTGAAACTTACGGACAAGTTTGAAAAGTAATTGACTGGTTTTACGATTAGAAACAGCGTACCGGGCAATTTGGCTCACTTTACGTGTGTTGTTAGCGCTTTTTCTAGAGCCTGCTCCCAAATCTTTGATGGTAATAGGCTGATGATTTTTGAGCAAACTCTTTCTTAGCTGTTCTATAGGTATAAAATCACGGTATTTTGTTGAGGATTTAATCGTTTGAGTATATAACTCAAACACAAAAGGTGAATGTACCGAACGTACTGTTTTTGCCGTAACTAAATGGCGTAAATATTCTTTTATCAATGTAAAACGATTTGAGATTAATTAAGCAAATAGGGCAAAATTAACACAAATTCGGGAATTACTACTTTAAATTGTTTACCATCTACTACGCGCTCCATCAAATAAGTGCCATTCATTTTGCCAATACCCGTTTTCAGGTTACAGCCAGATACATATTGGTGAGTTTCGCCAGGCTCAAGCACAGGCTGTTGACCTACCACTCCTTCGCCTTCGACTTCTTTTTGACTATTGTTAGAATCATATATAAACCAATGTCTGCGAAGCAATTGTACTGTATAGGCACTGCAGTTTTCAATGGTAATACGGTAAGTAAATACATAATGCGATTGTCGGGGGCTTGAATAATCTGCCTGATACTCTGTGACAACACTTACCTTTACGCCATCAGTAATTTGTGTAATCATCTTATTATATGGTTAATGTTTGTAAAAATGAGAGAGAGGAATAACATCCTGTATTTTTGAAAACAAAGCTTTTAAATATAGACTTTACTTTTCGATTAGCAAATTTTTTTCCAAAAAAATTGTTTTGTACTTTTAGCCATTAATTTACCTAATAAAAACACTGTATGGACGTAAAAATAGCAGATTCCTGGAAGGAAAAATTACAAGAAGAGTTTGAAAAGCCTTATTTCAAGGATTTGGTAGCGTTTGTAAAAGATGAATACCTTAGTCAAACAGTATACCCTCCTGGTAATCAGATTTTTAATGCCTTTGATAAATCTCCTTTTGACCAAACGCGTGTGGTAATCATAGGGCAAGATCCTTACCACGGAGCGGGGCAGGCAAACGGACTTTGTTTTTCGGTGAGCGATGGAGTAAGAATTCCTCCTTCTTTGCGCAATATTTTCAAGGAAATTAACCAGGATTTGGGAAAAGATATTCCCAAGTCGGGAAACCTGGAACGTTGGGCAGAGCAAGGAGTATTGCTGTTGAATGCTACTTTGACTGTAAGAGCCAAAACTGCCGGATCGCACCAAAACAAAGGCTGGGAGCAGTTTACCGATGCGGTGATCAAGGCCATTTCGGATGAAAAAGAAAATGTAGTGTTTTTGTTGTGGGGAAGATACGCACGTGACAAAGGTAAAGTGGTAGACCGCGATAAGCATTGTGTGCTTGAGGCTCCTCACCCTTCACCTATGGCAAAAGGCTTTGTGGGATGTCGTCACTTTAGCCGTGCCAACGAATTTTTGAAATCCAAGGGATTGGCAGAGATTGATTGGTAGTGCAAATAAACTGATAGAATAGCGAGGTACCAAAGGGGCAGTGTTTGCCCTTTTGGTGCTTTAGCGCCTGGTGTATTTGTGGAGAGGGAGTGTGATACTCAACCGATGGAGCAACCAATTGTATTGTGATGTTTATGACAATACTCCGCAGTGATTTTAGCCAAAGTTGACTACTGATTATCAGTAGGTTATGATTTTAAAAACTATTTAATTGTACGTTTAGACCTAAAACTGAAACCCTTTTAAAAATAAAGTAGGTAAACAATTTTAGTATAAACTACTGATTTACAGGGCTTAATAAGGTAAACATTTACTCGAATCAGCTATGGACTACGGACTAAATACTATGGGCTATTGTTATGACGACTCTCGACAATATAAAACAACCTTATGAAAACTTACCGTATTTTAGTAGCAGACGATCAGCCTGGCAATCTCGACACTATTATCAGGTATCTGGAAGAATCGTCGGGTATTTACAATATTCTAAATGCCACCAATGGAAAGATAGCTTGCAAAGTAGCCGAAAAAAAACAGCCTGACCTCATTATTATGGACTGGGAAATGCCTGTAATGTCGGGGATAGAAGCCATTCGTTACCTTAAGGCACAAGACGTAACCACAGACATTCCTATTATTATGGCTACTGGAGTGATGTTGTCGCCTGCCCATTTGAAGGTAGCCCTGGATGCTGGAGCCATTGACTACATCAGAAAACCTATCGAGCGTACCGAATTACTGGCAAGGGTAAACTCTATTCTTAAACTTGCTGATTCGTACAAGATGATCAAAGAACAAAATGAGAATATTCAATCAACCAACAAAAGACTTTTGGAGCTCAACTACGAAAAAGATCAATTGATTCACGTAGTAGCACACGACTTAAAAGTACCCTTGAGTCATATGTCGAGCCTGGTGCATATCATTGACCCTAATGCCGACAACCTGACCGAAAAACAAGCGGCATTTCTGCAAATGATCGGGCAGTCATCGGATCGGTTGATTAAACTTATCAATAAGATTTTAGACATAGAAGCCATAGAGTCTAAGAAAGCAAAGCTGCACATGGAGCCAGTAGATATCAGATTACTGCTAAGGCAGGTATCAGAAGAGTTTACCCACGTAGCCATACGCAAAAACATAGAAATTATTAGTCAGATTGGCGAAGGTATTGTGTGGGCAGATAAAACCCACCTGACCCAAATACTTGAAAACTTGCTGTCCAATGCAGTTAAATTTTCGCCCAAAAATAGCCAGGTACAAGTACATTGTGTAGCAGCTGAAGGTAATATAAGGGTAGAAGTGCAAGATCAGGGAAAAGGCGTACTGCCCGAAGAAATGTCTCAGTTATTTATCAAATACCAAAAACTATCGACGCGTCCCACTGCCGGAGAAAAATCTACTGGCTTGGGGTTGTCTATAGTAAAACAGTATGTAGAGGCAATGCAAGGACGGGTTTGGTGCGAAAGCACTCCAAAAAAAGGAGCTAAATTTATTGTAGAGTTTGCCCAGCATAACCCCGCGATGCAATCAAACACTTGATTGAGTGTTACAACCACCCGGTTGGCTGTATAAAGCTACCTTTTGAATGTACGACACAGCAGTAAAGCGAAATATTATCGCTGAAACATGTTTTTTTTCAAAATATCCTACACGAAGTGCAGTTAGTGTATTCGAACCGTTAAATTTGTTACCTGCTAATATTACATAATTATTAAGTGTTAACCATCGTTTTATGAGTCAACAACTAGTAATTATACCTAAGCATAACATATATTTAAAACCGTATGAAACAAGTTCACAAGTACTGGGAGGACGTTGATAAGCAACTTACCAAGATCACTAACCAAAGCTTGATTAACTTTCACGCCAAAGGAGCAACCAAAGAAGACATAGCCAAGTTATCGGCCAAGATAGGTTATGAGTTGCCCGAAGACTTTCAAGATTTTCTCACCCGTTTTAACGAATACCAAAGTGTAACGTTTTTTGAGTACAAGTCGTTAAGTATCAGTGATATATATGATAATTGGCGTTTGCTTACCAACCTTAAAAATCAAGGTGAGTTTGAGCATCTTACACCCTGGTATATCAAAGAAAAAGGAACTGTAAAGTTTAAATGGTGGCATAAGGGGTGGATTCCTTTTGCCGAAGACCACAACGGCAACTTACTGTGCATTGATTTGGCTCCTGCCAAAAAAGGTACAAAAGGACAAATCTTTTATTGGGAAACCGTAGGAGGGCCAGGAGTACCACAGGCAAAATCTTTTGGGGAGTACCTCAAAAACTACAAAAAATCGCTTGAAAAAGGCAAATTCTCTTATGATGAAGTAATGGGAGTGTTGGCACAACAACGCGAATCAGTAGAGGTTTAAGTGATTGCCAGATGAGTGAATGATGAAGGTTTCGACGACCAGACAAATATGACTGATCGCCGGAACCTTTATTGTTAATATTTGTAAATTCTATCCCTTTTTGGTAAGTCGCCTGCGCAGATAACGAACACCAAAAAAACCACCTACACCCAACACCAACAGTGTAGGCCAGGCATAAGTCAAGCCAATGATAAAGCCAAGGATGCCTTTCCAGCCAGCAACAAAACCCCGCCCCATTTTAGTGAAAAAACCATCTGAGGGAACCTCTGCGGCTTCTGTACGTTGGTATACCTCCATACTAATGGTGCTATAGTTGATTTGATCAACCAAAAACTTAAGCCTGCCTTCTTTAGCCTCTATTTCTTCTCTGATTACCCGCAACTGGTTCTCAACTTTGAGGATTTCTTCAATACTTTTGGCTTTTTCAAGTATTTCAAGGTAACGTTTTTCTACTGCGCGTTTGGTTTTAAGCCGGCTTTGTATGTCTACAAACTCTTCGGTAACATCTTCGGCTTTTACATTTTTGTAATCCAAAAATACTGCTTCACGTACCATTTCGTCTAACAAGTCTTCAAATTTATCGCTTTCTACCCTTACCACAATTTTGCTTTGCAAACGGTTGTATTGGCGGTCTTGTTTTGCTGATGATACATAACCTTCGTGTTTTCTAATCATTGCCTGCATTTTTGCAATGCTTTTTGCCAGATTTTTTACCTGAAATCTTACATCTGCAGTTTTAATGATTTTCTGATTTTTTTTGACCAAAGGTTTAGGGGTTTTTACGTTCTGTACCTGTAGTATTTTCATTTCGTGTTCCGCAGTACCATCGTCTTTAGAAGCTGTTTTTTTAGTACTAGAGACCGTCTTTTCTTCTGAGTGGATAGTTATTTCTTTCTTTGACTGACCTTCGCTATATTGTTTACCACCACAAGCAGTTAACCATAAGATACAACCCATCAGGAGCCAATAATTCAATGTTTTCATAGTGTTTCAATTGTAAGTTTATTTGAGTGTTTTTTAGTGTTGCCATTTTATACGGTCTTTGGCTTAAAGTAACCCAGCCTGCTATAGTTTATGTTTTTTTTGGTCAAAAACCTACAAGCTCCCAATCTTTCATAGGCATTTATATCCTTAAAAGGTAAATTCATCGTTATTTTTGAAGTAAATAAATATTATATTTGTTACTCGTATAAGCCTTACTCGTTGTATTTATACATACTATATCCACAGTGTAAATACTGAGAGGCTTTCTACATTGAGAAATGCTGTATTTTGAAAAATAACTTGCAAAGTACAGGGTTAACAAGCACCAAATAACAAAAAATGACAATCGCCATGGCAAAAATTTTATTATTTGCATGGGTTTTACATTTTCCCATGAACCACCCCATTTATAACAACTCTTTTGATGAAAAAATCAGTTGTTATGGAAGTTTTGTAGGGGATATTAAACAAGGCTACTGGAAGTGCAGGTATACCAATGGCAACACTTTAAGAGAAGGAGCTTATCTGCATGGCAAACGCCACGGATACTGGAAGTTTTACCATCGAAACGGCGTATTGGCTGCCGATGGATATTATAAAGTAGGAGAAGAAACCGGTATTTGGTATATATACGATGATCAGGGAAACCTGCTTCACGAGCGAGAAGATGGATTGTGGGGCACCGAAGGAACCGAAATTACTTGTAGTGGAAGCGTTTTGGGGGATCAGAAAGAAGGGTTATGGACATGTTTTTATGACAATGGAAATAAACTACAAGAAGGCGCCTATTTTAAAGGCAAGCGTGATGGATACTGGCGTATGTTTCATCAAAATGGCAAGATTGCGGCTGAGGGTCCTTATATAAAGGGCGAAGAGGTAGGCCGTTGGAAAATATACAATGAAGAAGGCTCGCTTATAATGGAGCGCAACGATTAGGTTTATCAACTGTATTACAAGATACTCTTAACAGACCCTGATATATGCATATCAGGGTTTTTTTGTGCCTTCAATTTACCAATACTCCGCAGTGATTTTAGCCAAAGTTGGCTACTGATTAACTTCGTTGAGCACCGATATACATCGGTATCTAAGGACTCGCCAGAGGCTCGGTTATCAGTAGGTTATGATTTTAAAAACTATTTAATTGCACGGCGTAAACCTAAAACTGAAACCCTTTTAAAAATAAAGTAGGTACGCAACTTTAAGTAGCAGCGAGCAATTAGCTATAAGCTACAAGTAAAGATAACTCTCTCATAATATGATAGTTATACTTGCATATTAGGTATATTTAATTTTGTCTTGGTACATAGTATAAAATACTGATTTACAGGGCTTAATAAGGTAAATATTTACTCGAATCAGCTACGGACTATGGACTAAATACTATGGACTATTGATTTACCTTCCATTGCAACTAATTTCAAGTTTTGTTTGTTTATCGGGTGGCAATTCAATTACTCAGTACTTGATATTCTTTACATGCGCGAACTATTATCTTTAAGAAAAACCCAGTTTCTGCTGTTGGGCAACATTTTGAGTCACATGGGCAGTGGCATTGCCCTGATCGCCGTTCCGTGGTTATTGGTAAAGCACCCCAACGGCGAACAAATTTTTGGCTATGCTACTATGGCAACTGCGCTTATTACCATGTTGATGTTGCTCTATACCGGATCGTTGATTGATAAGTTTTCCCGAAAAAAAATATTGGTATTGGCTGAAGTTTTTGGTCTTTTGTGTACCCTGGTCATTGTTTTTGCTGAATGGGAACAAGCACAACCAGCCGTAGTTTCATTAGTGGCTATGTTGCTTTTTAGCAGTATGGTCGACAGTGTACACTTTCCCACCCGTTTTGCTTTTACCCAAGAATTGTTTGAACCCCACCAATACCAACGATTGAATAGTTTGCTGGAGATTCAAGGGCAAATTGCTTTTATGGTAGCAGGTGCTTTGGGCGGAGTATTGGTAGAAGTGACTACATTTGCCAATGTAATGTTGATAGATGCCATTACTTTTGGACTAGGGGCGTTGTTTTTTGCTGCGATTCCTTACCAGCCAGTACTCAAAACCCTTGCTGAGGTAAAACCTGTTTGGCAAGATGTAAAAGAAGGGATAAGCTTTATTCAAACCTATCGCCATACCACCAGTTTTTTTGTATACACCATGTTGCCCTTTATTGCAGTATTAATTGGCATGTATTTGGTGCCTATATATGTTGCCAAAACCCTCAAAGCCGATGCCTTGGTATATGGTTGGCACGAGGTGATATGGTCTATAGGAGCCATCCTAGCCGGGCTTACCATTCCTATACTCACCACCAGGGTACAAGGTCGGGTATTGGTTATCTGGAGTGTACTGTTTTACAGTATGTGTGTATTGGCATTGGTATTTAATACCTCAGTAGTTGGTTTTTTGGTCATTAGCTTGCTCATGGGCTGGGGCAATGCTGGTAGACGGGTAGCACGTGCTACCGCCATGATGGAAAGCATTGACAATCGTATGATTGGACGAATGAACTCTACCCTAATGTCGTTTGGTAAACTGTTACAGGTATTTTTGGTATATGGTTTTACCCTGGTCATTCCGGTTTGGGGAACCAAAAGTGCTTTTGCAGTATTAGGTGTGTTGTTGTTATTTACCTGTTGGGGAGCATGGCAAAGTAATAAGCGTTTTGTGAGCAGTATTTCGACTAAAGTAGCAGCAGGTGATTAAGCAGTAACAAGTTGTTCGTTTTAGGCGACAAGTAGGTACACCCTACATTTTAATAGACCGCTTTTGCCAGTAGAACCGTGAGTAACTGACCTTTCGCAGGTCAAAAACTTGTTTAATAATATACCAGTCAGCAAACAAGCTAATAAAATACAATGATTCGGGTATCTATCAGCCGTTACTTCCCCGAATCAAGTTCGGGATCATGGATTTTCTCCAGGTAAAAAAGTAACCAAAAACCCTCCGAATCAAGTTCGGAGTTCAAGCACCGCAGCTGTAGTTTGTTTCGCCTAAATCTGTGCTACTACGCCGAAACTGCTCAAACTCGCTTCGCTCAGACAGTGATCAGTTTTTACGGCTTCGTTTCACAGATTCTTAACGGCAACAAACTAAGGCTGAATCCAGCTGACGCAACCTTAATTATTAACTGTATTTTTGGCCATGTAAACAAAAATATATGCTGCGAAAGGTCAGTGAGTAACTGCGGCTTTTTTTGAGAGAAAACTAAAAAGATGGAAACAATCGATACAATCAAACTATTAGGGCAAGTGCCCAACCATGCTCCGCAAGTATGGGCAGATATAGGCGCTGGTACAGGAGTATTTACGGTAGCCTTGCAAATGTTGCTGGCACCCCAAAGTACTGTATGGGCAGTAGACAAAAACCCTCATGTACTGTGGAGTTTGCCTAAGCAAAATGAAGTAAATATACGTGTAGAAGAAGGTGACTTTGAGCGGGCAATGGATTTACCTTTGTTTGATGGCATCGTCATGGCAAACGCCTTGCATTATGCTGTTGACCCTGTCGTTGTATTGCAAAATGTATTGCAACACCTTAAGCCCTCAGGCACTTTTATCCTGATAGAATACGATACTTCAACGCCTAATCCACCTTGGGTACCTTATCCGGTAAGCCTGGCGCATTTTCAACAACTTTCTTCTCAGGTAGGGCTCAACTCCCCCAAAGAATTGCATCGGGTAAGTTCGCAGTATGGGCAGAACAGCATTTATTCAGTGTCGTGTCAATTACTTCAAAACCCCTAAAAAATATTTTATCATAATTGCAAATATGCTACTAATAATGAGGCATCCTTGACAAAAGCAGAGAACCATCTAAAGCAAATACGCCCATACCACTTACCAAACAACGGAAAGCCATTAGCAACGAGTGGCGCAAAACGGGGCTTGTGGTGCATGACACAAACCATTCATAAACTCAAATGACGCTTTCATAAACTGAGTAGCCTTCTTTTGTGGCAAATGGCGTATTTTTAGCTTACAAATATAAAAAACTATACAATACCCCCCATGCGCAAACAATACGGCCTGTTAATACTTTGCTGGTGGCTTACATTCGTTGCCCAGGCACAAACCAAGGTGATCAATATACAGTCGCCCATTAATGGCAAAACTGTGAGTTTTACCGAGTTTTTAGATGCACTCGAGCAAGCCAATCGACTAGTGCCTCAAGATGGGAAAAAATATGATTACATTGTTCAAGATGTGAAAGTGCGTTTTGTGCAAGAGGTTGACAAAGCGGGAATGGATCAGCGTTTTTTTAACAATGGTCAGGAGATTGTCATTCGTCCCGATTTGCGTATTTCTAAAATAGACTGGGATTCCCAATTTTGGTTTGTACCTCGAAACATCACCTTTGCGGGCAATGTATACATTACCGAAACCCAGCGGATGAAAGCCATTTTTACGGAGTGCCGTTTCAAAAAAGCCTTGGCATTTTTAAGCAACGATGGCGACTTCCTGGACTTTAAGAAGTGTGATTTCAGCGGAGGCTTTCGTATGCAACGCAGTTCGCTGATAGACCACCTTAAAATAGACAGTTGCCGCTTTGACATTGCCGAAAACCTAGAGTATGGGGTAGTAGCAATGGGGCTAGAACCGCGCATTTTTTTGATAGACAACAAAGCCAATAACCTCGATTTGAGTATTTCAAACACTACTTTTAACGTACACCCTACAAAACGTTACAATCCTCAATACTTTGTTTCGCTGCGCAACTCGGTATTTAGCAACCTTAAGTTAGTAAACAGCCATATCAAAACCTCGCTCGACCTGCAAAACACCTCTATTAGCAATAACTTTCAGCTAAACAGTACCCAGGTACACGACTATATTTTACTATTTGGGCTCAATATCAACCCTTTGGGCACCCGGCTCGACTGGAAACTGGTAGAAAAACGTATTGCGTATTATGATGTTCAACAAAAAAAGCTCTTTAGCATTCACAATCTCAAGCAAATACCCCTGAACATTTTCAACGATTTATTTAGCAGTTATGCCATTGTATATGCGGCCTTTAAGTCGCAAGGCAATCGTTATAGTACCAATCAGTGCTATATAGAATGGAAAAACGTAGAAACCCAATACCTGAAAAAACTCTATGAAAAAGACCGCAACGCCGAAACCTACTTTACTTATTGGATGAATGTGTTTTTGAAAGTGTTTTGCGACTATGGCACCAACCCGCTAAAGTCGTTGTACATGTCGTTTTACGTGTTATTGGTGTTTGCCTTGGTGTATTTCTTTTTACCCCATCAGTTTGGCTATGCCCGCAACAACTTTTATGAAAACCTGCGGCGTTTTAGCAACTATTTGCGTCATCCTGAAGAGTTTTTTCAAGTGATGCAAGCTAAAAAAGCCGACATGAGCAAACGCCACAGCAAAGTCAAAGACTTTGTAGAAGGAAATAAACGCAACAAAGCCCCGTTTTACTTCAACCTGATTGCTTTGCCTGATAATATTTTATACCAGGCAGGCAAAGCCTCTAACAACTTTGTAGTAACATATATGCGATGGGTACACAAGCTTAAAAACTCGGGCAACCAACTGGCAGGTGGACTTGCCAATGTGTTATTCTTTCTGCTCATATTTATCATTGTGTTGGAAAACCTCATTTTTAGAGCTTTAGACTCTACTGCCCTGAGCATCAATATTTTTACTACTTTAGGTTTTGGTAATACCGACGCCAAAGGGTTGCCTATGTATCTTACAGTACTAGAAGGCTTTATTGGTTGGTTTTTGTTGAGTTTTTTCAGCTTATCGCTGATTAGTCAATTGATTAATTAACTCGATAAGGCAGGCTAAAAAAGCCGTGGTCAACGCCCTAAAAAACTACTCTTTGGCAGGGCGCCACAAAGGACCTATTGCCAATAGTAAAATCAGTACGTTAAACAAAGCATTGGAGGCATTGCCAGAGGCAATAGAGCCCGCACTGTCGAGCACAAACCACGACAAGGTGCCAATGAGCACGCTTTTGCGAATAGCTTCTGGTGCCTGATCGTATGCCCATACAGATAAACACCAAATCATTATGCCCCAGCCCAAAAGAAAGCCACCAGTGAGTGCCGATAAAAACCGGGTATCGGCTGAGGCATAAGTAGTTGCTCCATCGATTGGCCAACTTAGTAAGTCAAGTGTCCAGCGGGCAGGTTCGGCGGTGGCTACCATGGTGCCCAGAAAAAATACAGGACCAAAAGACCCTACTACTATCGCGGTAATTTTTAACCAAAACTTATGAAATTGGTGAGACATGATATTGCGTTGACTGTTTTTTGTATCTTCCTTCATCATCATTTTTTTTAGTAAAATGCAAAAAATAAAGTGTTCTCATAGAACAAAACATCTTGGGTTGGCA
Organism: uncultured Microscilla sp.; assembly: GCF_947493425.1. Lineage (GTDB taxonomy): Bacteria > Bacteroidota > Bacteroidia > Cytophagales > Microscillaceae > Microscilla. The sequence continues at coordinate 34,858 of NZ_CANLRP010000042.1, forward strand.
AGGCAAAAAATTACCTTATCTAAGGGCAAGATTAGAGAAAAAACAGGAAGTATTTTAGACGCTACCGTCTAATAAGGAATTGTTCAAAAATAAATTTACACTCTAAGGGGTGATTTTTCGCCTTGATACTTCGTTATTTTTATTGCCCGTAGCGCTGCTATGGGCGCAAAAAATAGCCTCGTCTCAAAACAAAACCTCTACCTCAAGAATGGTAATTTAATTTCTCACCATTCCTAAGTAACTAAAAAAGGCGAGGTATTCGATAAATTAATCAAGCTCTGAGGTGATCAACACAGAATTTTTCCAGGGAATAAAAATAATACAATGACGTATATGTTGTTTTTACCTTAACCTTGTGGCAAACCAGCGTTTTATTTTGCGATAAATATGATAAAACCAATAAACTTTTATTTTATTTTTAGATAAGAAGACGATGGTTTCTGTAAGTTTTGTGGTTGAATCCAATTTTTTAAGTAAGTCATTAAATGAAAATACCAAATCAAAGTGCTGAGTATAAAACGCCAACCGTAAGTGATAAGATACTTGGCGCGACAATGCCAGGTTTTCGGCTGGACTGGTATTGAGCTCAAAAGCCTTATAAAAAACTTGAAGGGTACTTTCTAAATGCGGGTTCATTTTGTTTCGGTAAAATGCACTTGACAGTGAATTCCTTACAACACGCTTCATGGTGGTTACCTCATCTTGGTATTTATACAAATAATGACGAGAAGTCTTTACCCAAAAATCAAAGTCTTCGTAGCTCAAACTCTCATCATAGCCCCCCATTTGCCGCAATGCGTCTGTCCGCATCATCATTGTTGCTGTATTGATAAAATACCTGCTTAATACTTCTGTGTATACATTGCCTTGAGGCACATCTACCTTGCTTTTGCCTGCTTTATCTACTGGATAGTGATAATTTAATATATCACCAGCTTCATTGATATTTACCGCGTTGCTAAACACTACTGCGTATTCTTTGGGTAAAGACTCAAACAACAGCACCTGTTTTTCTATCCTATCGTCCAGCAATACATCGTCAGCTGCCAGGTCTATAATATATTTGCCTTGAGCAATTTTCAACCCTGCATTAAAAGCCCTGCAATTGCCTTGATTTTGTTGGTTTTTGATAAAAGCAGGTGAATTTGGTAACTCAAATGCCCTATTTTGCGTTTCTTCAGCTGTAGAACTTACATCAATATCATCTAACACCTCTTCAATAATTTTTACACTGCCATCAACACTGGCATCGTCCACTATTATCAACTCAATATTCGAATAGGTTTGCAAAAAAACTGAACGAAGTGCCTCAACCACAAATTTCTCGTGGTTATAACACAAACAAATAACAGATACTAAAGGCGCTTGCATAAATTATTGTGTAAAAGCAACTTAGGTAATAAACAATACAAATAATCGTTTCAAATAAACGCTTGTGCTGCTATATTTGTATGGTCAAAATCCAAATCACCAAAAATATGAAAAATACAAAGCTTGAATACAAAATCATTACTACCAGTGGAACCCACCAAACTCCTGCTAATATTGACAAAGCAATTGCAAATGCTGGAGAAGAAGGTTGGGAGGTGACCAGTATCTCGCATGATAAACATCCCAGTGACCAAACCAAAACTGAGGAAATCATGTGCGTATTGAGACGAGAAGTAAAAGCCAAAGCTGCCCAAAGGGTAAAAACACAAGCTTAGGAATGGTGTAAAAATAAACTTCTATAGTAACGCTAAAATATTTTGTTGCTAGACGCGGCACGGCAATATCCAGTGGATGTTGAGCGAGCTTGCGGGATGGCCGGCTAATAGCATCGCTATTCGGCTATTTTTTAACAAAGTATAGCCTCAAAAGATGAGGTTAAGAATATAAATTTATTTTGGTACCATTCCTTAGGCTACAAATATAGATATAATTACATATCACTGTTTTAAATACACATTTTAATCTGCCTTGTCATACTTTTGACAAGGCATTTTTTTGTTAAGCCAAAAAAAGCTGCATAGATTATCCCTATGCAGCTTTTTTAATGATTTTAAGTAACTAATAGTTTTTAGTTGCTTCTCTTAGTAATGTTGCCGAAATAATGTCAGCAAATTTAAGTAAATATTTTTTCGCTAGACAAGGCGAAAAATCGGCTAATAGCATCGCTATTCGGCTATTTTTCAACGATGTATAGCGACTAAAATATACAGTTAAAATGGGGAAGTTATTTTGACTGCATTACTTAACCAATGGTTAAAACCTATAAGTAAAGTTAGCCAATAATGTACGAGGCTGTTGTGGGTTGATTGTAGTCCAGCCTTTGTAATAAAAATGGTTGCCCATGTTATTAAGCTTCAGCCCTATACGGAACTTGTCGCCTTGATAATATACCGATTGATTAAAAATAGTATAAGCGGGCAATATAAACTCACCTGCGGCTGGTTCGCCTGCCATTACATTTTGCTCACTGGCTCCGTTGAAACCAAACCCAATACCAAACCCTTTAAGTGCGCCCTTAGGGAACTCAAAGTTTGCCCACAAGTTATACAACATCTCAGGACCAGCCCCACCAAAGCGAGTGTTGGCAAGCTCAGGTTGAGAAGGCGAATTGGTTATTTGGGCATCATTGTTACTAAACCCACCTCGTAAGTTAAAACCATCAAACGGGTTTACATTTACTTCTACCTCAAAGCCTTTGCTTCTTACAGTACCATTTTGCACCTTGGCTGGACCAAAACCTATTATTTTATTATCTACTGTAATATCATAATAACTTACAGTCAATTCTACTCGATCGTCAAATAGATTGGTTTTAGCACCTACTTCTATCTGATTGGCTTGCTCCAGGTCAAAATTACGCAACACCAAGTCTGAGGTAGGATTGTTAGGGTCAGAAGGCACTAGTTCTGGGTTTACGTTAGTAAAACCGTTTTGATAGTTGGCAAATAACGATAATTGGTTAAGGATGGGTTGGTATACAATGCCAAACTTAGGTGAAAAAGTTGTTTGAGTGTAGGCTTGTTGGTCATCTGCGGTAGTATTCAAATCACCTTCATAGTCAAACATATCAAAACGAACACCTGCCATCAACGAAAGTGCAGGAGTAATATTGACTACATCAGATATATAAGCACTGAACACATTTTGGCGTACTCTAGTATTCACAGGTGCCGAATTGCTCAACAAACGTTCTACCGAAGCTTCGGTTAAGTAAGTAGGTGTTGTCTCAATGCCATTGTTGGGGGCAGTTGGAGTAAAAATAGGGTTTGTATTAGGGTTGTCATAGTTTACCACATTACCGCGAGGGTCTACATTGTGTACAAAAGCAAAAGCAGTATTATTGCTTATCACAGTGCGGCTAAAGTAGTCTACACCTACCACCATACGGTTGCGAATGTTGCCTAGTTTAAAGTCACCAATAAAGTTTTGCTGTATATCATAAGTAGAGGTGATGCCGTTTTCTCGACGCACATTTAAGCTAAAAGTACGACTGTTAGGGTTTATAAATGCACTGGCGCCTGGTTGAACATTATCTACCACTGCACTCATGGCATCATTCCATAAATAAGAGTAGTGTCCAGTAGATTGGGTGCGGCTACCTGATAATACCGTTTGTGAACGCCATTGGTCAGAAATTTTATAATCTGCCTCCATCCGATAGTTAGCCGTAGGTGTTTTTAAGGTTAAATCATTGCTGGTCATTGACTTCTCGTAGTCATAATTTAGTTCTTCCAGGTTCTTCCATTCTGTAGGCACGCTACGGTTCAAAAACAAAAAGGTAGGGTTGGTTTGCTCTGCTTGCGATATTTCAGAGTAGAGCGAGAATGAAAGTCTGTTGTTTACCTTATAGCTAATAGAAGGGGCAACAAACAACGATTTTCTGAATCCGGCATCCTGAAAAGTATTCTCAGTGTGGTAAGCCGTATTAATTCTAAAGTAAATCTTTTCTTCCTTGTCTAGTGGAGTATTTACATCCAGTACCAATCGGTTGAGCCCAAAAGACCCTGTAGTATAAGATACCTCCCCGCCAAAATCTTTATAAGGTTTTTTTGTTATTACATTGATCAAACCACCATAAGAGCTGATAGTACTACCAAACAGGGTAGCCGAAGGACCCTTGATTACTTCGATACGTTCAATGTTTGAAGGATTGATAATACCATTGGTAATACCTGGTAATCCATTGACCAGCTGGGGTTGTACCGAAAAGCCTCGCAAGGCATAATACCCGGCACCGTCTCCATCGCGTCCGGTAGATGCCCACAACTTGTCTACTCCTACGGCATTTTTCAAAGCATCTTCAAAGTTGGTCACCGTTTGCGATACGAGTAGTTCATTGGTCACCGTGCTATATACCTGGGCGTTTTCTATGTTGCGCAGGGGAAGTTTAGATACATAGGCACTCTTTTTTCGTGAGAATTGATTTCTTCTTTCACCTTGTATTACTACCTCCTGTAGTATTTCATTGCCTTCGTATAAAGTAACAGTAGGCACAGCAATGGCTTGGGTGCCGCTTACGTTTACTGTTACTTCTTTGGTTTTATAGCCCACAAAAGAAAATACCAGTGTTTGTGTACCAGCTTTTGATGTAAGACTAAATTGCCCACTGGCATTGGTTAGAGCCCCATTGGTGGTTCCTTTTATCACTACAGTGACCCCTGGGAGTGGTTTACTATTGTTGTCATTTACTTTACCTGTCAACACTTGACTATATGCTTGAGCAAACAGTAGAACCATTAGCACGCACGTTATATAAGTAGTTTTTGCCTTCATTTGTGTTTATTTAGACTAATTATAAATAATAATCGCCGCGAAAGTAGGCAACACCACCTAAAAAGTAAAGCGTTGGGGAATGAAATTTTTGAATAAAGGTGACAGGAATCCTTAAAATATAAAACAAAAAAGTGAAACTAGTATTTTAAGAAGTGACAAAGAAAGAGTGTAAAATAGGGGTTTTTAGATATAAGTGTTTGATTATTAGATGCTTAAAGTAGAATACCCATCGTCTTGTTGCCAAAACAGATGGGTAAACTTGGGTAAACGTAATATAGAAGTTTTTTGCAAGACTACTTGTCAAGGTAGCCGTATTGCTTAAGGCTCCCCTTCAACATCTGTCGTGCCATGTGGATACGATTTTTTACCGTGCCAATGGGTATATCCAATGCTTCTGCTATTTCCTGGTATTTAAACCCCTTAAAATAGAGCTTAAATGGCACCCGGTATATCTTCTTCACCTTATCTATAGCAGCGTTTATTTCTTCCATAGCAAAGTTAGAGTATGCCTTATTCTCTATGGTTTTGTCACTGGTGTTTAATATATGTTGGTTGTCCGTTTGGTCTAGCAGGGTTTTACGCCGGGCAACACGTTGATAATTAGTGATAAAAATATTTTTCATAATGGTATACAACCACGCCTGAAGGTTAGTTCCTTCTTTAAACTTTTCGCGATTTACAAAAGCCTTGATCAATGTTTCTTGCATCAAATCATTGGCTTGTTCTATGTCTTTGGTCAATTTGATCGCCACAGGCTTCAAATTAGCCGAAACTTTATCTATAGTGTTAAACTCAAGTGTACTATGCATAATTGTCTTTGTCTTTTATCGAGTAAATAATCTTAGGAGCTCGGCTAAAGTTCCATTTATAAACACTTACGTAGTTACAATATAATCGGATGTTCTGTACTTTCAAAAATAAATGAAAGATTTAACAAGCTTTTCACAAATCTATTTTGAAAATTAAAAAATAATAAACGTAAGCTTCAAGAAATAAGTGATTTGCTTGCCCAAAATGGTGAACAAAGCAAGCTAAAAATAATGGGTTGGTGGGTGTTTGTTTATGTCACAACCACTGCTATTTTGCATTAGAAAAATACTGCTATCGTGGGGTGTTTTATAAAGAAGAGGTGAGTGAAGACAAAGTAAAAGTAGGGGAGAGGCACCAAAAACTCCTTCGCTGTGGTAAATCTTCCTGCAGGGCGACTTAAAACCATTGATTTTTGAGTTTTCAAGCCGCAAGATTGTTTCAGTAGTACGAGGCAGAGTTGTAAGTCTTCCTCCTTTGAAACAACCCAAAAGAGATAGGGATATGTCAAAATGGCTTATTTGACTGGCGATGCCGGAGTAAAGCAGTCATTATGTCTGTATAAGAGCTTTTGATCAATGTTTGTTGAACCGAAAACAGGCACAACCGGGTCGTATATTCACTAAAACAAAACAAACATGTTTGAATCATTAAGTCAGCGGATAGAAGAAGCTGTACACAAACTCAAAGGCAAAGGACGCATTACCGAGGTAAATGTAGCTTCTACTATCAAAGACATTCGACGAGCGTTGATAGATGCCGATGTAAACTACAAAGTCGCCAAACAAGTAACTGACGACATTAAGGTAGAAGCCTTGGGACGCAAGGTGCTCAAGAGTTTAGCACCAGGGCAAGTACTCATAAAAATTGTCCACGAAAAGCTCACCGAACTAATGGGGGGCAAACCGCAAGAGATGAACCTTAAGGGCAGTCCTGCTGTAGTATTAATGGCAGGGCTGCAAGGTTCGGGCAAAACCACTTTTTCGGGTAAACTGGCGAACTTACTTCAGCAAAAGCAACACAAAAAAGTGCTGTTGGTGGCTTGCGATGTATACCGTCCTGCTGCCATTGAACAGCTAAAGGTGGTGGGCGAACAAATAGGAGTAGAGGTATATGCTGAGCCTGATAATAAGAACCCAGTGGCAATTGCCCAAAATGCTGTAGAACATGCCAAAACTAATCATTATAAAGTGGTGGTGGTAGACACGGCTGGGCGGTTGGCAATAGATGAGGCAATGATGCTAGAGATTGCCCAAATAAAAGCCGCCATTCAGCCTTCAGAAACTTTGTTTGTGGTAGATGCTATGACAGGACAAGATGCGGTAAATACAGCAAAGGCTTTTAACGAACGCATTGATTTTGATGGGGTAGTGCTTACCAAAATGGATGGAGATACGCGCGGAGGTGCTGCTTTGTCTATTCGTGCGGTAGTCGATAAGCCTATCAAGTTTATAGGCACCGGCGAGCAGATGAGGGCTTTAGATACTTTTCGCCCAGAGGGAGTGGCAGGGCGCATTTTAGACATGGGCGATGCTTTGATTCTAGTAAATGAGGCGTACTCTGACGAGGAAAGGAAAGCGCAGGAGCGACTGCAACGTAAAATGCGTAAAAATCAGTTTGATTATAACGATTTTTTAGCGCAGCTGCAAAACATAAAAAAAATGGGCAACCTCAAAGACTTGATAGGGGCGTTGCCTGGTACCAACAAGCTTTTACGCAATACCGACTTGAGCAATGAATCGCTTACACCCATTGAGGCAATGATTTATTCTATGACACCACAAGAACGGCAAAAACCAGTATTGCTTAGAGATGCTAATAGACAAAAAAGAGTTGCTAATGGTAGTGGTACTTCTATACAACAAGTGGGGCAGCTCATCAAGCAGTTTGAAGATATGCGTAAAATGATGAAAAAACTCAATAAGGGAGCAATTAAAAAAGGCTCTTATTAAGCATCCTGCGGATACATTTTAGCAGTGTGCGAAGTTTTTAAAGTCTCTGATATACAGGTGTTTATGTATAAATTAAAGTGATAAGTGTAGGGGCAATCCCTTGCTGTAATGCACTGGAAGTTCTCGATTTATCGGAATGGTTGCCCTAGTACCTTATCCTCTAAGTAAATGCACTATTTATTTTGGATGAGATTTGTTCTCTGACAAACTTCAAAAATTGAGCAGAGTTAGTTTACAATTCCGATGTATATCGCATTGGTCAGGGCTTAAAATTCCGCCTGTAAAAACCAGCTTCAAGTTGTGTTGAATCACAATTTTTATGGAATCGTTCAAAACTCTTTGCTCGTTTTTATGCCACTTTTTACGAATATTAGCCCCAGTGGGGCGAAACCTTGGTAGAAAAAATAAACGAAACGAGACACGGCTCCGTAGGAGTTGCGCCTAAAAGAGTCGTTTTTGATGATTTTGACGGTATTTTAAGTGTTCGTAAAATTAAGCTTTGACGCATGCGATGTATATCGGAACCGGAGCTACGCGATATTTTTGAAGTAAAGTCAGGGCGCGAATATCGCCGAAATAATGTGTCAGGTATTTAGAGGTTGAGGTACTAGGTAGTCTTTGTTATTCTGGCAACTAATCAAATTTATTAGTTAGAAAACAATAAGGCGACAGGTAGTAGGGCACTACTTGTCGTTTTTGAGCTAAAGATGGGTGCATAAAAAAACCCTTACTCTATTTAAGAACAAGGGCTTGGATTCTTTATGTAGACATTACATTGCTGTAACGTGAATTTCAATGCTTATCTGATACGCTTAACATTTACTGCATTCAATCCTTTTCTACCTTCTTGAAGTTCAAATTCTACTTCGTCGCCTTCACGAATATCGTCAACTAATCCTGACACGTGAGTGAAGTATTCTTTGTTTGAACCATCTTCAGTAATGAATCCAAATCCTTTAGATTCATTGAAAAATTTTACTGTTCCTGTATTCATTATTGTAATTTTGTAATAAAGCCCAAAGATAAGTTATTATGGCCTTATAAAATAGTTTATAGTAAATTAATTTTTGAGTTTTTAAAATTTTTTTGAGGTCACTTATAAGTGTTGAATTTATAAGCGAATGCTCAGCCAAATTTTTACTTGATAGTGAGCAAATAGGTTTTTTTTTGGCAAAAAAAAAAGATATTTCCACAAAGTTTATTTCCACCTTTTTTTAATCCATCATTTCGCGCAGTACTGTCAGCGATTTGAGTGTGCCAAAACCACCTATATGTAAATGATAGTACTCTAATAACAAGTCAATTACATCACTTCTGGTGGCAGACTCTATAGCAATGGTTTCTTCAAAATTGCTACTCAATAACTGGTTGATGACCTGTTTTATTTGTGGGCTTTTTGTCGAAGGAAAAGATACAGGATGCTGGTTGTTTACTTCGGCTATCATCACGTCAGCCGATTGAGGGTCGAAGCCCAAAAAACGAGGCATTTTTGCCAAAAACTGTAAGTGAAATGCCCGGAAATCTTTTTGAGTATCATCAAACCACACAAGTGCATTGAGCAAAAAGTCAAACAACAAGTGGTTTTCTTCTTCTTCGCGCAGTGCTTTGCTGAGTACTTCGGCAATAAAAAGCGCGATGGTAGACTTCTGAAAATCAAAAGGAATGTTGTGAAATGGCACATGGCAGCGTGCTTCTGAAATACGTTGAATATTGCTATTGTTTTGCTTATAATATACTACCAGGTCTAACAGGGTAAGTGGCTGATAGAGGGCTATTTTGCTGCCGTTCTTGTTCGACCTTACTCCATTTATAATATAAGTTTTCATGCCCATTTCTTCAGTAAATATTTTGGCAATAATGGATGTTTCGCTGTATTTAGTATAGTTAATGACTATGCCTCTTGTTTTCTTTAACATGGGAGTAAATTAATAAAATTACCCTTGATTTGGCTAACTTTTTAATGATGTGTTGAGTAAATTTTTCGTACTGTTTGTGAAACCTGCTAAATTGGTATAATTTGCCTTGTTTTCTTTGCGAAGGTGGTAGGTCACTTGAGTCATTAGCTTTAAGTGACGAGTCGCAAGTTGCGTCCTGTTTAGCTGTGTCACAGCAGGCTGCTGTAGATTCGGTTCACAGGTAGCTAATAACTCATAGTATATTATTTATTTTCAATTAGTTATGAATTCGTTGGTTAGATGAAAACAGGACACTGACAATAACCACAAACACGAAACCGGGCATAGCCAATGGTAGCTAATAATTACGATTACTTTATTGCTTTACAAATATGAGCACATAACAATCACACAGGGTAAAGTTGCCACGCAAACTGTGCACTCAATTGAAGAATGACTATTAACAAAATTAAAAAATGAATCAAATCAAATCAGTAATTTGTCTGATAGGTTGTTGCCTGAGTATACACCTTGGGGCGCAAAACATACCACTAGGCACCTGGCGTACCCACGCGGCTTATCAAACGGTACAAAGCCTGGCTTTGGGCAATAATAAGGTATATGCAGCCAGTAGCAACGGCTTTTTTTATGTCGATCAAACCGACAACACCCTTAATACAATGTCGAAAATAAGTGGATTGAGTGATACTGAAATAAGCCAGATAGCTTATCAGGAGGCACTAAAAACCTTGGTGATTACTTACCAAAACGGGAACATAGATTTACTGAAAAGCGACGAAATTGTCAATATCCCTACCATCAAAACCAACAAAAACATTACAGAGTCAAAGCAAGTCAATCATATACTGATACAAGGCAACAATGCCTATCTATCTACTGATTTTGGTATAGTGGTGTTAGACCTGAGCAAAAACGAAATAAAAGAAACCTACCAAAACCTGGGGGTAAACGGGCGTAGCATTGCTATAAAAGCTGCTACATTATCGCAAGACAGTGTATATATAGCCACTGGGAACGGAGTGTATTATGCGCCTTTCAACGGAAGCGTAAATTTGCAGGATTTTAATGTCTGGCAACGGTTTGAACCCAGCACTGGCATAGATACTTTAGAGTTTAACTATATTGCGAGTTTTGCCAATAAAGTATATGTAGGACGTACCAATTATGAGTTGTATGAATATGCCCACAACAACCAATGGACAAAAGTAAATCTGCCTGCCCCTGTTGCCCCCAATACTGGGCAAATACGCGATGTGCGAGTGTCTAATGGTCAGTTGTTGCTCAGCGTAGATAATCAATTGTTGCTGTTGAATGCTCAAAATCAAATAACTAATTTCACCAATAGTAAACTTAATTCGCCTCAGGTGGCTTTGGCAGATGCTAATGGAGTAATATGGATAGGGGATGGGGTGAATGGATTGGTGCAAAAAAATGGAACAACTTACAATGCTTTTTTTCCCAATGGCCCGGCAAGCGCCGAGAGCAGATACCTGTATGCTTACCAAAGTCAAATACTGGCTTTGTCGGGTGGTTATCAATTTGACGAAACCCCACTAAATAGCAGTGCTGGTTTTTATTTGTTTGACAATGCCCAATGGAAAAACTACAATGCTTTTGATCCCTTGTTCTCTCAGGCAATTGCCAACGTCAAAGATTGGGTGACAGCGGGGTTTAATAGTCAAGACCAACAGTTATATATAGGCTCGTTTCAATCGGGATTGTATGTTTTCAAAGACAATGCGTTGACATCGGTTACTGGCAGTACTTTACGCGCTAGTACTGACAACACTGTGAGGGTAGGGGGCATTACAACCGATATTGAGGGCAACCTGTGGATTACGAACCCTTCTGATGACATTGCCCGACGATTTTTACATAAACGCGATGTACAAGGGGGGTGGAGCGTAGTATCGGCTCCTGCAAGCGCTACTGGAGCTCCTTTAGGTATTTTATCCTCTTTTGGAGGGTATTTGTGGATGCGCCTGAGCCCGGCAGCAAGTGCGGGTATTTGGGTGTATGATCCACAGTTGAACCGTAGTAAAGTACTGAACACTACGGTAAACAATGGCAACTTGCCCAGCCCCAGGGTATATAGCATGGTGCAAGACAAAGAAGGGCAAGTATGGGTGGGTACCGACAAAGGGGTCACGGTGTTTTTTAATCCGGCTGATGCTTTTCAGGCAGCCATCGATGCTTCTAAACCCATTTTTGATGGACAAAACCTGTTGCGTGCCGAAAAAGTAAGTACCATAGCAGTAGACGGGGGCAATCGTAAATGGATGGGGACTAACAATGGTTTGTGGTTATTTAATCCTGATGGTACCCAACTGGTGCACCATTTCACGACTAAAAACAGTCCTTTGCCTTCAGACATTATATATGATGTAACTATTCAGCCTCAAACCGGGGAGGTGTTTGTGGCTACTGACAAGGGGTTGGTGTCTTATAGAGGAACCGCCACTACAGGTGGACAAACACACCAAGAGGTCAAAGTATTTCCTAATCCGGTGCGTCCCAACTTTAATGGCTTATTGGGCATTTCTGGTTTGGTAGATGATGCTAAAGTCAAAATTACAGATGTGTCAGGCAAGCTGATTTACCAAACTCAAGCACAAGGAGGTACAGTCAGTTGGGACTTAAGAGACTATACCGGACACCGGGCAAAAACAGGTATTTATTTGTTGTTTAGTACCAATGCTGACGGTACCGAAACGTTGGTGACTAAAATAGCGGTGATAGAGTAGTGCTATAGAATATTGCTGTAAGGTAAAATGTGATTTTTGGATAAAATATTTGTGTTGTACAAAAAGCCTTTAACTATTGAAAAATATGTAACTTTTATTAATTTCGGCTTTAAAAACAATGCTTCATTTTTGAGAATAAAGCATGCTTTTTTTAAATTAGTAATGCTTCAAAGTTGAAAAGCTTTATAAAACAATCAAAAAGACTAATTTCAAGGCACACACGCCAAATTAAAAAAGAAAAGAAGAGTGGTTATTTGCAAAGTAAGATAATTGCGTATGATTTTGTGAATGAGAAAAAGAAAAAAACATGAGCAAAATATCTCATTTCATAATTCTTGATTGAGAGATTTTATTATATTCACCTAAAATTTTCTTCTATATTTTAAGAAAGTTATAAAAAAAAGAGCAAATTATGGATACACTATATCTGGAAGCCACCAAGTATACTCCAGAGGTGAAGTTAGATGCGGATAAGGGCATTTTTGAGTTAATGGGGAGTATGTACCCCGAATATTGTGAAGAGTTTTTGCAGCCTGTACTGGCTTGGTTTGGTGTATACAGAAACCGACCCAATCGTGAAACTAAAGTATCTATACGTTTAGAATACATCAATACAGACTGTACACGTACTTTGTACAACCTGTTTCTTACCCTTAAAAAAATACCCAATACCCGTGTGGTGTGGTTGTACCCTACCGAAGGAGGAAAAGATATGAAAGAAATGGGAGAGGACTATGCCGAAGACCTTGATTTGCCTTTTGAAATAAAAAATGTAGGAAAATAATTGCGTACTATTTAACCACCAAAAGTAGGGTGGTACCTAGGCTCAAAACCACAATTCTATCCCTTTATTGTAAAAACTTGGTAAAGATTATTTAAAAAATTAACGAAGTTCCCCTTAACTTTTTATATTTCACATAATAAAATGGGAATTTTGTATGCAAGTGAACGATGCCAATCATATTCAAAAACTTATTCAACTCATAGAGAGTGAAAGTTTAACTAATATAGATTTGGCATTGCAAATAATCAAAGGGATGGGATTGCCAGATCATCGCAAACTTCATCGGTTATTGCTTTCTTACCGCCCAGTAAAAGTTCGCCGTCTTTGTTTACAAAAAGGATTTTTTCATCTTTTTCAGAATACCCCCGGAATGTTGGGGGTAAGCGATTATAAGTTGTCATTTAGTGATATCTTGCCCTATTTCTCAAAACTTAATTGGTTGCAGGGGTTTGATTTCTCAAATGATGCAGCACTACAAACGTTGCCCCATGGTTTAGAATACTTTACTCATATCAAGCATTTACAACTGGCGTATACTTCGCTTACCACGTTACCTGGTTTTTTGCAACACCTGTCACGCCTCGAACAACTCAACTTGTCTTATACCCCATTTAAAAAGTTGCCTATTGTTTTGTCGTTTTTGCTCCACCTCAAAACTTTGCATATAACCGGAACTTTGATTGATAACTTACCCGATGTATTACCTTATTTGCCTAAACTAGAGCAATTGTACATATCAGCCAACCATTTACAAAACCTTGATGCTCAGACAGAGCGGCATTTAAAAAAAGTTAAAGAATTATGGGTGCCCCAAAACGAGGTCAATCAATTGCCTGGTCAGGTATTGGGTTGGACAAACCTCCGCACGCATTTGCCCCGTTACTGGCATTCACCAGGTAGCGACTCCCCTTTTATTTTGCTTGATGCAATAAATGGGGCATTTCAGATGAAGGGCAACAGCATTATGGAAGAGGCATTGGTATTTTATGAACCTACCCTCGATTGGTGGACACAGTACCAGCAAGCGTCTAACCAAGTAACTCGTTTTCATGTAGATTTGCACTATTGGAATACCTCGTCGAGTAAGTTATTGTTAGATGTGTTTAGTCGGCTAGAGACTATTCCGGGGTCAGTCATTGTATGGCATCTCGACCTAGACGATGAGGAATTGGAAGAAACCGGTTATGAGTTTGCCGAATTGGTAAAGGTACCTTTTGAGTTTTACTTTCGTTGGTAATCAATAAGAAGGTAGAGGGGGTGTTCTTGAAAATATCATGGATATGTCAAAGAATGAGGAATTGTTTATATATACTTTTGTAGATTTGTAAAGGGAAATTATTAATGTAGCTCACTGCTCACAAAACTTAAAGCATGAAAGAACTGAAACTAGAAGCCACAGAACACACACCTGAGGTGATTTTTAATGCAAATGAGGGTACTTTTACTATGTCGGGTAGGCTAATTATATTAGATAGCCATGCCTACTTTAGTCCTATTATGCGTTGGTGGCAATCGTACCTTACCCAACCCAATGAAAGTACTACTTTAGTGATAAAACTGGAGTATTTTAGTACTGCCAACAGCAAGTCGCTTACTTCTATGTTTAGAATGTTACAAAGCTTGCCCAACGTGAAAGTAGTTTGGTATTATGACGATGAAGACTTGCGGGATTCTGGAGAAGATTTTAAGAATTTTTCAAAGCTTCCATTTGAGCTGATTGAATACTAATCAACAGCTTATAACACCTCCCTGTGTTGATGCCCAACAAGCAAAGTTTTTATTGCCATGTGTTGGGTGGTCAATGGGTTAAAAATAAACTTTACGTTTTTGGACAAAGATGCTTTTTGGAGTGAAAGGGCAACAGGATAACTATGCTGTTGTTTGAGCTTAGGAATGGTGTAAAAATAAATTTCTATAGTAACGCTAAAATATTTTGTTGCTAGACACGGCACGGCAATATCCAGTGGATATTGAGCGAGCTTGAGGGATGGTCGGCTAATAGCATCGCTATTCGGCTATTTTTTAACAAAGTATAGCCTCAAAAGATGAGGTTAAGAATGTAAATTTATTTTGGTACCATTCCTTAGGTAAAATATTAGATTGAAAACAACCAAAAACAGCTACCATTGAAACTGACAACAGAACAGGCTGCCATTGTGGGGAGTCAGGGGAATATAAAAATTAATGCAGTGGCAGGTTCAGGCAAAACCTCTACCTTGATTGCCTACGCTCAAGCCCACCCCAAAGAAAAAATTTTGTATTTGGCTTTTAACCGATCGGTAAAATTAGAGGCTATTCGTAAATTTTCTGACGCTGAATGCGATCACGTGAAGATAGAAACAGCTCACTCGCTGGCTTACCGGGCAGTAGTACGCAGTGGGCGTTATCGCATTCAACAATATGACCTGACTACCTATCAGATCAAGGATATTTTGAACCTGAAACCTTATGGAGAACCCTTGTCAGAGTTTGTAATGGCAGGACACATTGGTCGTTTTATGAGTTTTTTTTGTAATAGCAACAAAGCCAAGGTGCAGGAACTTGACTACCTTTCTATTGTATCGGGCGAAGAGGCAAGGGAGTTTGTAAATAAATATTATGACGAGGTTTTGCACCAAACCAGGGTTTTATTGGCAAAAATGAACCGGGCTGAAATAGAAATTACCCACGATTTTTACCTCAAAAAATTTCAACTCCATCACCCTATTTTGCCCTACGATTGTATCTTATTTGATGAAGGGCAAGATGCTTCTCCTGCAATGCTTGATATATTTTTGCAGCAAGATCACGCAACCAGAGTTATTGTGGGTGATACCCACCAACAAATTTACCGCTGGCGGTTTGCAATAAATTCTCTGGAGCAAGTGCCCGATTTTGACGATTTTTACCTGACCAAAAGCTTTAGGCTCAACACCCACATGAGCAAGCTCGCCGAAGCGGTGATTGGCTACAAATATTTGTTTGAAAACCAGCTCAAAATTGCTATAGAAGGCATAGGCACCCACAGCGCCAGCAAAGTAAAGGCCACCATAGGAAGAACCAACCTTGCCTTGTTGGTAAAGTCGATAGATATGTTGGTAGACAATGGTGAGATAGAAAATGTATACTTTGAGGGTAATTTTTCGTCGTATACTTATGCCAAAGATGGAGGCTCTATTTATGATGTGCTTAACTTGTATACCGACTATAAACAGGGTATTCGTGACAAACTCATCAAGTCTATGTCGGGACTGGATGATTTGGAAGACTACGCTGATAAGACCGACGACGTAGAGTTGAAGACGATCATAGAAATTGTGAAAAAATATGGCCGAAAATTACCTTACCTGATCAAAGAACTCAAAGAGCGTCACCTACCCGATAGTGAAAAACATAAAGCGGATATGATTTTTTCTACAGTGCACCGTTGCAAGGGAATGGAATACGATGAGGTAACTTTATTGGATGATTTTATTACTCAAGATGCCATAGAAAAGCTTTGGAACGAGGAAGGTACAACAATCGCTGATTATATTTCAGAAGAGATCAACCTGTTGTATGTGGCGGTTACCCGGACTAAAAATAAGCTCAATATTCCTGAAAAGCTATTGCCCCGTGGTTTTGACTTGCCACCTACTCACCACATAAAAGTGATGAGAACCCCAAAGCCTGCCAAAAAGAACCCGGAAAAAGCGCCTCAACAAGTCCCTGCTTACCGCAAAAGTCAGCCTTCGTATGCTAATAAAAAATGGACAGACCAAGAAGAAAACGAGTTGTTGGAAATGTATTACAAAAGTGTGTCGATAGAAGATATGGCGTCTTATTTTGAGCGAACTAAAGGAGCCGTTTATTTTCGTTTGAAAAAAATGGGCGTGTTGTATGATTAGGAATTGTTCAAAAATAAATTTACACTCTGAGGGGTGATTTTTCGCCTTGATACTTCGTTATTTTTATTGCCC
>NZ_CANLRP010000043.1 GCF_947493425.1 uncultured Microscilla sp.
CGTTATTTCGCACATTTCATAAAGATAACTCCCTCATTGTCAATTTCATAATCATCATACATTTCAAAGAACTACCAAAAATTGTTTTTCCTTTAAGGAAATTTGCCAAGACTTGAGTTATGAGACAGCCCCTTGGTTTGCAGGCGTGTTACCGGCTTTATGGCTTGTTGATTCTGAGCGGTTTATAAAATGAGTAGATGGTAGTCCGTAAACCAACAGCTGGCGCACTCGTCCCCGCGTGTGTTCCTAACACATCAAGATCAAGCACTTCTAAAAGTGAAGGAACATGTTCAAAATAAGTGTCGAGATTGAGGGCGTATACTCGAGGCTGACTGAGGCACTTTTAGCCTTTGGCAGAGCTCAGCGCAGCAAGGCAGCATCTATGGCAACATCCGGAGGATGTTGAGCCAGACCGTGGGACGGTGCTACGGCGAAAAAAATCTTGTAGTCCCGGCGGAACTGTCGGGGTAACGAAAGTCAGTAAAGAGAACCGCAGAACGAAGTTCAAGCTCTGCGAAGGTAATATGTTCTAAACCGGACAGTTTCAATTTTTTATCGGGGTTATTGTTGAGGGCTACGCCCGAAATCCCGCTTACGGGGCGATCACGTTCCTAAGCAGCTACTTCACTACATAAAACCTTCCAAAACCAACAGTTTCTTCTCCTTTGATGTTGAGTCGCCAGTAATAAAACCCTGGAGGAAGTGATGTTTTAAAAACTGCCTTACTTTTGGGCAAATCCCAACGTTTGGGCTGGCTTTGGGTAGCCTTGGTAAACACTTCTAATTCAAGTTTTTGCCCTTTCAAGGAGGCACTGTTCCAACTAAATACCACTTCTTGCCCTGCCTTGAGCAAAGTATCTATGGCAGGTAGGTTTTTTTGAGGCGCTGTTATACCTCGCTGTTGAGCCATTTGTGCATCAAGTGCAGGCAGGCGTTGGTGGGCGTATCGCTTTTTTTGCTGTTGCAGTACTTGAGCGTATCGTTGCTGGTTTTGCCACCAGTTTTTCGAACGGTTCAGTTGCCAAACCACCCACACCCCCGTTGCTATCAATACAATTGCTACCACTGCGTATCGCCAGGTACTGTTTGCTTGCTTGGTTTGGCTTGCTTGTTTGGTAGCCCATACATTTTCTAATTGTGCTTTGACGCCCCCTTTGCCAAATACCTCGCCGACAAGTCTTAGGTTTTGGTAAAATTCCAATTCTTGTTTCAGGTTGACATTCGTAGTGAGTTCTTCTTCAAATGATTTTTTTTCCGCCCCCTCCAGCTTACCGTCTAAATAGGCTAAAATTCTTGTAATATTATCCATTTTTAAAAGCTTTGTGGTGTAAATATATCGTTAGGAATGGTGTAAAAATAAATTTCTATAGTAACGCTAAAATATTTTGCCGCGTATAGCTTCAAAAGATGAGATTAAGAATGCGTATTTATTTTGGTACCATTCCTTAGGAATTGTTCAAAAATAAATTTACACTCTAAGGGGTGATTTTTCGCCTTGATACTTCGTTATTTTTATTGCCCGTAGCGCTGCTATGGGCGCAAAAAATAGCCTCGTCTCAAAACAAAACCTCTACCTCAAGAATGGTAATTTAATTTCTCACCATTCCTTAGCAAGTAATTGTTGGTTTAGTAGGGTAAGTGGTTAGTTTTGTAAGTCAGGAAATTTATAATGTTTTGCAAAAGCTTTTTAAAGTAGGGCAAACACACTTTGCTTCGCCTTACCCTGATATAAGCTTCACTTAGCTGGGTTTTTTCGGCAATTTCACGGTCTCTTTTCCTTTCCAAAAAAAACATACGAATGATGTCAATACAATGCTTCAGCCCCTTTTGTTTTGCCATATCTTTGAATACATCCTGTACAATTTCATTAAAAGTATTCAGTCTTTCGTACTCGTTCTCTTCGGGCATCATATTGTTATCTTTAATTTCAGTTTTTTTCATTTTCTCTTTCAGTTTTTTTAGCCCCTTGCGTTTGATAATGCCATAAATATACCCACCCAAATCTTCCATTACTTTGCCTTTGGCCAAGTTTATAAACAACACAATGACTGTTTCTTGCCAAATATCTTTAGCATCTTCTTTCAATGTAGCAGATGGGTATTTAATAGAGCGTAAAAACGCTTCTGTTTTGGGGTAATATAGTTCGTAAGCCTCTTCCCAGGCATCCTGATCTTTTCTTTTTAGTTTTTCAATAAACCTCTCATAATTCTCTTCCTGCGGCATAAATCAATAGTTGAATAATAAAAAAATTAAAGTATTACCAAAAAAAACGCCTCAAACCTATAACATTTTTCCTCTTCTGGTAACGACTAGTTACAATAAGTGATCTGAAAAAAATAAGATGTGCCAATTCAAGAAAATATATTGTTCTCAGACGATTCAAAAAAAACGGTGCATAGCCAAAGCTATGAAACTTTGTTTTGAGTAGCATGAGGGTCATAGATACACTTTAATGGCTCAATTTATTTATGAAAGATCACTAAGATTATTTTTCGTACATTATTCAATACAGGCTTTATGAATCCATCTAAACCAACAAGTATCCCTGTTTTAATCATTGATCAAAATCAGTATAAAATCTGTCTGCAACAAAAAAGCACTCGGGTAGAAGTGAGAATGAGCCCGTTGTGCAAGGCGCTTTATTTTTTGTTCCTAAAACACCCTCAGGGAATTACCTTGTATGACTTACATGCTTACGAAAAAGACTTAATGCTTATTTATAAACGGATTAGTCGTAGAAACGACTTTGAAGCAATGAAAAAAAGTATTCATAACCTGGTAGATCGCAGCGAAAACTCTTTTCACGAGAAGTGCGCCAGAATCAAAGCCACATTTAAAAAAATAGTCCCACTTGAGCTACTAGACCTGTATTATATTAAAGGTGAACGAGGTGGGGAAAAAAAAATACATTTGCCTCATACGCAGATTATTTACACCCAGTGCACCTAAAGAAAACCCGGAAAAAGAAGACCATTGATAGGGTTCTTTTTCCGGGTTCTATACACTTGCTCGACGTTTACTAAGTCATAATGGGCATCAGAAATACGTTAAATACGTACCCCACTTTACCCTTATACTTTACTTGAATCCAAGTACCCGTATGATCGCCAATTGTCACTGTCTTAGACCTGTCCAAAGTAGCGCATTCGTTCACTACCTCTAGCATAGCCCCAGCAGGCGCTAAAACTACCTGCTTGCCATCCTTAGAGGGTGTATCCCTTAATGTTACTCCCGACGGAGTGGCTACCTCCATCTCAAGTGGACGCGATGAGCTTGCGTACATTCGCACAAAAGCATTGACTGTGTACCCTTCTTTGCCTTGGTACTTTACCTTGATCCATTTTCCTATCATTCCGCCTATGCATTTGGCTTTTTGTTGTAGGTTTACGTTTTCTAACACTTCTAGTTTGGCATCATAGGGCGCTATTATTACCTCTTCTGATCCAATATCGGGCTTGCTACGCAACCTTACCCCAGAAGGAGCCGCCACATAAGCCTCTTTGTCGTTGGTAGGGCGGGTAAACTTATTTAAGTCTATGCTTTTCTTTTTAGGCTTTTGCTCTGCTTCTTGCGAGCCTTCACTTTCGTTTTCTTTCCCTTTGAGACTTAAAAAGCCACTAAACACATACCCCTCATTCCCTTTCGCTTTTATTTTGTACCAATTGCCTTTTTTGCCTTCTATGGTTTCGGCAGGACCATTTTTATCCAAAATTTCAACCTCACTTTTGTCGTCCAACAAGGCTACTTGTTTGCTGTCGCTATTGGGTTTGGCTCTTAGGGTAAGCCCCGAAGGAGCATTGACTTTAGCGGTAAGTTTGTTTACATCATTGCTTACACTGTCCGTACTTTGTTCTTTTTGACTTCCACCACAAGCTGTCATCAGCAGCAAGGCAAACGCCATAAAAATGAAATGATAGGTATACTTCATACAAGTTGGGTTTTGATTAATTAATAACTTAATAATAATAAAATTTAAGGGGTTTTTGTCAATGCAAAGATATATACATCAAGAAACTTTACTTGGACATAAAAGTTTCCAAATGTTGCGGTTCCTCATTTGAATTCTTTATTTTTTTACCCCTACATTTACCCCTACATTTGCCCCTCAGTTGTATCACCCAAACAAAAATTTATGTCAAAAAAAACGCGGTTTCGTTTTTTCTCTCTCTACTTTTTATCTGTATCATTTACCATTTCGTTTGGTTTTGCGCAAATACCTGTCGATACCTCGCTTACCAGGCTTTTAGATAGTGTAATAGTAACTGCGTCGCGTATGACGGGTCTTGAACAACAAGTACCTTATGCTTTGACAGTTTCTGATGCGTTTTATATGCAAACCGGGCAACGTCAATTGTCTATCAACGAAGCATTGCAAAACATTCCAGGGTTGGTGGCACTCAATCCCGACAACTTTGCCCAAGACTTGCGGGTATCTATCCGGGGTTTTGGGGCAAGGGCAGCGTTTGGTATCCGGGGTATCAAAATTATGGTAGACGGTTTGCCCGAATCTACTCCCGACGGGCAGGCTCAAGTAGATAACCTTGATTTGGGAGCTTTTCAGCAAATGGAGGTAATCAGGGGGGCAAGCTCCAGTCTCTATGGCAATGCTGCAGGAGGTGTGATCAGCTTTAACAGTGAAGCACTGCCGCTCAAGCCTTATGTGGAGCTAGGACTTACTACAGGGTCTTTTGGTTTACAGCGTTCCCAGTTAAAAACCGGCTGGCAGCAAGGTAAGCTGGGAGGTTTTTTGCACGTAGCCCATACCCAAACCAAGGGCTATCGGTCGCAAAGCGCCATGCAAAGCACTTTGCTATACAATCGTTTAGAATGGAAACTAAGCGCTCGTACCCGCCTAAAACTTATTTATAATTATGTATTTTCGCCCAAGGCAGATGATCCTGGTGCACTTACCCGCCCAGAGGCTGATAACCAACGCAGGGCAGCTCGTGAAAGAAACGTGATGTTTGCTACCGGAGAGGCAGTAGAACAAGGAAAAGTGGGGGCAATACTGACCCACCAGTTCAGCCCTTATCAGCGTTTGCAACTCAAGGGTTTTTTCTTGGACCGTAGTTTTTCTAATCGACTTCCTTTTGAAAACGGGGGCATTGTTCAGCTCCGGCGGGCTTATGCTGGAGGAGGCGCCACTTACTATTACCAAAACCAACAAAATAATTATAGAATTAAGGCAGGTATAGACATTGAAAACCAGCGAGATAATCGGCAGCGTTACCAAAATCTACAGGGCAGTAGAGGGGTGCAAACGCTGTATCAAATAGAAGGCTTTTCCACTACGGGTCTGTTTGTATTACAAGATATTGAGTTAAGCCCTATACTTAAAGTTAATTTAGGAACCCGGTATGATTTTATCGGGGTGAGGGCAACCGACCGTTTTTTAAGCAATGGCGATGCTTCGGGTAATCAATCGTTTCGGGTGTTTAACCCCAGCTTGGGTGTGGTATACAGCTTTGCCCCGCTTGTCCGGATATACGCCAACTTATCTACGAGTTTTGAGACACCTGCCTTAAGCGAACTATCTGCCAATCCTCAGGCTACAGGCGGTTTTAACCCTGAACTCACCCCACAAAAAGCGATCAGTTATGAGTTGGGAGTCAAGGGTTTAGCACACAAAAAGCTAAGCTATACAGCTGCTTTGTTTTATATTCGGGTACAAAACGAACTACTTCCTTTTGAGTTGGCAGCTTTTCCTCAGCGTATTTTTTACAACAACGCGGGCGCTTCTACCCGCCAAGGCATAGAAACCAGCTTAAAATACCAGTTTGTACCTGGAGTTTTGCTGGAAGGCAGTTACACTTTTTCTCGATTTGTTTTTGATTCGTTTGTAGCTGATGGTCAAAACTATGCAGGTAAATTGTTGCCAGGAATTCCCCAACACATGGGGCATCTGGGCGCGCGGTACATGCACCCCAATGGGAGCTATATGGCAGTGAATGCCCGGTTTAACGGGCGTATGTTTGCCAACAATGACAATAGCCTGTCTGACCCTGGTTATCAGTTGGTAAACCTAAGGGCAGGTTGGAAAAAGTCATGGAAAAACTGGGTAATTGAGCCTTTTGCCGGGGTAAATAATTTATTAAACATGAAGTATACAAGTAACCTGAGAATCAATGCTTTTGGCGAACGTTTTTATGAGCCAGGCGCTACTATTAATTTTTACGGTGGTGTACGGGTGAGATTTTTCTAGTGCACCAGCAGGTTAGCCCTCAATCTCTGCTAAAAAATCATTCAAAGCGTGAGCTACTTCTTCGGGGAGTTCTTCGTGTACAAAGTGCCCTGCATCGAACTCTTTGACCGCGATTTGCTCAAAACAATCGTCGATGTGCTCCAGAAAAGAAGGAATAATGACGGAATCGCGTTTGCCATAAACATATAAAGAAGGCATTGTAAATTTATGTCCCTCATAAGTTGCCCAGCGTTTTTTGTCTTTGGGCAAGGTGCGGTAGTAGTAGGCACTGGTAGTAGGTGTATCCGGAATTTTAAAAGCACGCAAATACTCTTCTATAGCCTCTTCGGGAAAAAGCCTTTGCTTTGACATACGTAAAAAATAACGCAACCATACTTCTTCATTCCCTTCAATGAGGCGTTCGGGAAGGTTTTCTTGTTGGTAAAACAAATGGTACCAATTAGGCTGGTTGTCGTGCTGCAGGTGCGCTTCTCTTGCTTTGAGATTTCCTTTGAGGTTATTAATTAACAAAATATTCATTAAAACCATTGCTTGCACCCGTTTAGGCTGACTTATGGCCATTTCCTGTACTATAGCTCCGCCCCAGTCGTGCCCTACCAAAACTACTTGATTGACCTCCAGTTTATCGAGGATACGCCATATATCGGTAGCCATTTCATTTTTCAGATAAGCCGGACGCGCCAGGCTACGATCGCTATTGCCTAACCCACGCAAATCAGGGCGAATTAAGCGGTGATTTTTAGGTAAATAATCCAGCATGGCTTCCCAGCAATAAGAAGTTTCAGGCCAACCGTGCAACAGCACCACTACAAGTCCATCTTGTTCATTGTCGCGAACACTAAAAGCCCCATGACCTGTCTTTACTTCTTTGATAATTGTTTTTGACATAACCTTATAATACCTCTTTAGCTTCAAAGAGTGTGTTTTAGTAAGTAGCGCTCAC
Organism: uncultured Microscilla sp.; assembly: GCF_947493425.1. Taxonomy (GTDB): domain Bacteria; phylum Bacteroidota; class Bacteroidia; order Cytophagales; family Microscillaceae; genus Microscilla. Next base: position 7,146 of record NZ_CANLRP010000043.1, read on the forward strand.
TCACTCATCATATGCTAATTGCACTGTATTTGTGACCGCAAAACTTTAGATCAAGCTCGGAAAACACTACTTTCAGTTAATTGATTAGTTTGTAATTAAAGTATAAGGAAAAATAGGAAAATAAACCTGTTTCAACAAGTTTATAAGAGGGATAATCTATATAAATTTACCCGCTTGTAATGCTTCTGCCACACTACTTGCCAATTGTACCCCACTAAAAAACAATCCAATGCCCAGTACTTTTTGTCGAGATGAAAGGTTGACAAAAGCCAATGGAAGAAATGTAACCGACATAAGGGCATAAAAAATAGGATATAAGATAAAACAAACCAGTGCTGGAGTACCCGAAAATACTGATATGCCTAGTAACATGACTGCACAACCTACTACGCCAATCCAAGCAGCTTTGATCACCGAAAATCGTTGTGCCCATAAGCTCAATGGATAACAAAGTAAGGCAGAAAAGGCAATTAAAATAGAAGTAAAATAAGAGCTTTTAAAACCAGTAGACTTTAAGAAAGGTAGCTTTGCGGCAGTTAAATTAGGAAAAAGCTCAAAGAAGTACATGGTGGCGAATCCCATAAACAAGCCTAATAATAATACTACTCCAAAACGCGATGAGGCTTGAGGCGTGTCAGTGTTTTGATCGTGATCAGTGAGAGGTTTAAAGCTCCGAACTGTGCTTTGCAGCCATAAACCAGCGCCAAATACCATCAAACCACCTGCAGCAAAGGTAATAGGAGCACCAAAAAAGGTAATCAGGTCTATGATAGAAGGCTCAATAGAGGCCGCCATGTCAGTGATTACTGCAAAAATAGCCATAATCTGGGGCAGCTTTTCTCTAGGTACAAACATGTCCAGGGTAGAAATAGCCGGGCTATGAAATACGTTCATAAACACCAGCCATAGCACAATCATAAGTGGGAAAAACATACGTATAATGCCACCAGGGTTTGCCCATACAGTAACCGCTACTACCATAAAAACCATAGATACAAAGTTGATTCCTATGCCTACTACTGGTATGGTACGATTACCTTTGAGGCGTGCTTTGTCTGCAAACCAACCAGCAATAGGTGGGGTTACAAACAAAATAAGTCCTTGCACAATGGCTAGTTCAAATACGTATTGACTAAACCTAAACTGAGTAAGTAGTTCTGGTTGGTACTTGTTGTAGGCTACCCAACTAATGACAATTGCCAGGTTGAGGGCGATCAGACTCCACACTTGTTTCCATTGGATATTTTGCGATTGTAAATTGGATGTATTGCTCATAAAATAAATGATGAATGTTTATTTGACAGTGAGGGTATGTATAGGCACTGTCAGGGTTTATATTTTTTTATGCTTGGCTTTGCTGAAGAGTAGGTGCTTAGGAATGGTACCAAAATAAATTTACATTCTTAATCTCATCTTTTGAGGCTATACTTTGTTAAAAAATAGCCGAATAGCGCTGCTATTAGCCAATTTTTTGCCTCGTCTAGCAACAAAATATTTTATTAAACTATAGAAATTTATTTTTACACCATTCCTTATTAATTTTGGTGGAGTTGTAACTTTTCCCTTCGCGGGAACAATGACACCTACGCAAAAAAAAAGTGTTTGGATTTTATAGTAGTATCAAAAACCTGGCAAACTTTGACAAAGAGAAGGGTAAGTTACAATAAGTGTTGCTTTGCCTGGTTAAATGTTTTTAACCAACAGACGAGAACCATTTCTTTCCATATTTTATTGTATTACAAGTACCCAACGATAAACCAATGAAAGAAAATAAAATAAAAGTAGGCATTATTCAGCATAGCTCAGTGCACCAAAACCTGGCAGCAAGTGTAGAAAAACTCACCACATTACTAGAGCAAGCTGCCCGACAAGACCTTCAGATGGTAGTAGTAGGCGAAGGATGGCTCTCTGGCTATCCGGTATGGTTTGACTATGTACCTGAAGCAGCCCTTTGGAATCATTTACCTACTAAAAAACTATATGCCCGCTTTCGCGAAAATAGTGTAGTAATAGACGGGGCGGAGATGGAGCATATTTGTGCGCTGGCAAAAAAGCATCAGTTAGTGCTGAGTCTTGGAATGAACGAGCGGGTAGAAAAAGGCGTAGGGGTTGGGTCGGTATACAACAGTCTGGTGTTGATAGATGCCAACGGCATCATTGTAAACCACCACCGTAAACTAGTACCTACTTTTACCGAAAAACTTGTACATGCCCACGGTGATGCTGCCGGGCTCAAAGCTGAAGATACCAAAGTGGGCAAGGTGGGAGGTTTGATTTGTTGGGAGCATTGGATGCCGCTCAATCGTCAGGCACTGCACAACGACGCTGAGCAAATTCATGTGGCAATGTGGCCCAATGTACATGAAATGCATCAGGTGGCAAGTCGACAATATGCCTTTGAGGGGCGTTGTTTTGTCTTGGCAGCCGGACAAATGCTCAAAGCTAAAGATTTGCCCGAAGAGCTTACCTTGCCCGAAAACCTTGCTACCAACCCTGAACAATATATTTTGCGGGGAGGAAGCTGTATCATAGCTCCTGATGGCAGGTACATTGTTCCGCCTGTGTTCGACAAAGAGGAGATTGTTACTGCCGAAATAGACTTGCAGGAAATGTATTACGAAAAAATGACTTTGGACACCTCAGGGCATTATTACCGCCCCGATATTTTTAGCTTTTCTGTCAATAGAAATCGCCCCAGCTTTGAGTAAAAGCTACAGATTTGGGCATTGCGTTGGTTTTTTAGTGGTCACTTTCAACAAGGGCAAACTAATAGGCACCTACTCAAAACTTTTGGCAATCGTATTGGATCATTGTAACCAGTTTTTGTCTGAATTTAACCTGTAGGCGTTCACCAAATTTTATTTGGAATATTTTTTTATATTTGTAAAACCAGAACCTGCAAATGGTTGTTAGTTTGGCAATAATGCCATTCCTTTACAGCAATAAACAGGATATCAAGTATATTTAAAGCGTGTTTTGTAGGTTAAGAATGACTTTTTTAACCCCAAATGTGCTTATAAGTATGTATTAACAAGACAAACAAGGCATTGAAAAACGATACAATTGTTGAACCAACGCCTGACATTAATAGATGAGAAGATATGAAAGAAACCCAAAATAAGGCTCCCTTAAAAGCACCCGTTGAGGATAAGCAAACCAAATTGGGCAAACCCAAATGGTTGAAACTTCAAATACCCACAGGCAAAGAGTATTTAAAAGTAGACAAAATTGTAGAAGACCATGGTTTGCATACCATCTGTCGCAGCGGTAAGTGCCCTAATATTGGCGAATGTTGGGGAAGTGGTACTGCTACACTAATGATTTTGGGTGATGTATGTACCCGTGCTTGTACTTTTTGTTCGGTAAAAACCGGGCGACCTGACACGGTAGACTGGAAAGAGCCCATGCGGGTAGCAAAATCGGTGCAGTTGATGGGGCTTAAGCACGCCGTGATTACATCGGTAGACCGTGATGATTTGAAAGATGGCGGGGCTTCGGTATGGCAAGCTACCATTCAGGCGATCAAAAAACTCAACCCGGAAACCACCATGGAGGTATTGATTCCTGATTTTAAGGGCAAGCCCGAAAACATTCAATTAGTAATAGACGCAAAACCCGAAGTGATTTCGCACAATATGGAAACTGTTCGCCGTCTTACCCGCGAAGTACGTCGTAACTCTAACTATGACCGAAGCCTTTCGGTGCTTAAGTTTGTGGCAGAGGCGGGCATTCGTGCCAAGTCGGGAGTGATGGTAGGCTTGGGTGAAACCGAAGAAGAAGTATTGGAAACAATGGACGATTTGCGTGCCAACGGTGTAGAAGTACTTACCATTGGGCAGTATTTGCAACCTACCAAAGACCACCGCAAAGTATATGAATACATTAAGCCCGAAGTATTTGAGCGTTACCGTGTGGCAGGACTTGAGAAGGGTTTCAGGCATGTAGAGAGTGGACCAATGGTGCGAAGCTCATACCACGCTGAAAAACATGTGCACTAAAATTACACCTAACTTAGAGGGTAATTTACTTATTATCAATGGTTTGCTATTAATTAAACCATATATCACAAGGCGAGGGATGCAAATCTCTCGCTTTTTTTGACTTTTGAATTTTAACGCATGGATAAAAAAATGGCTACATCGCCTACCATTGTTTTTCAAGATTTAGGACTTATAGATTATAAAGAGGCCTGGGACTATCAGAAAACGGTATTTGAACAGTTGGTGGCGTATAAAAAAAACGCCAAAGATCATCCCAAACAAAGCTTGGTATCGCCTGATAACTACCTGTTGTTTTGTGAACACCCTCATGTATACACATTAGGAAAAAGCGGCAAGCCTGAAAACTTGTTGGTGTCAGAAGCCCAACTACAAAGCAAAGGCGCTGCATTTTATCAGATAGATCGGGGAGGAGATATTACCTATCATGGGCCGGGGCAGTTGGTAGGTTACCCTATATTAGACCTTGAGCGCCTTGGCTTGGGCATTAGGCAATATGTGCACCTAATCGAGGAGGCTATTATTCAATCATTGCAGTATTTTGGTATAGCCGCCACCCGGCTAGAGGGCGCCCCCGGAATATGGGTGGAACAAAGCAGGAAAATATGTGCGCTGGGGGTGCGCGCCAGCCGAGGCATTACTATGCATGGCTTTGCCTTGAATGTAAATACAAACCTGGATTTTTTTGGGTTTATACACCCTTGTGGCTTTGTTGACAAAGGGGTCACCTCTATAGAAAAAGAGCTTGGAAAGCCACTGGAAATGGCTAAACTCAAAGCTGTAGTAAAGCAAAATTTGGTAAATCTATTTGGAATAGAAACATAATCACGTATTTTCGTACATAACACTGTATTTATAAAGGAATTAGCACCATACACAAAAGACAAAAATATGTTACCATTCCCAAATTTTGAACAAGTAATAGACACCAAAGTAGCCTCTAGTGGACATCGTTATTATGCTTACGGACACATTACAAATATTCGCTTAAAAGAGTTTAAAGAGTGGACAGCCAAAGTAAAAGGTTCACAGTTGTATGATGTAGAGATAAAAATTGGTAATGGTTATGTAGAGCATTTCAAGTGTGATTGTTCTGACGGTTGCCTGGGTGAAGTTTGCAAGCATGTAGTGGCTGTATTGTATCATATCAAAGAAGATCGCTTGCAAACTGAGGAGGATTTTATTGAACTAAGCAATGAGGTAGATGGAATGTTGGCGGATTTGTCGAAAGAAGATTTGAAGGCTTTTATGGTAGAGTTTGCCACACAAAATAAGAAGTTTCGGGAACGACTTATGCTAGAGTTTGGTCAGTGAAGCGTGCTTGATTGTTGCGTTGAATAATTAACCTTTTGCCTGAAGCACTATTTCAGGCATTTTGTTGTGCCTGCTTGTATAAATAAAAAAACATGTCCTTTAACTTTATGCTTGAAGCAAAATACTTTTATATGCTGATAACCAATATATTAGCTAAATATATGAGTTGCTGCAAGATGTATGCTTTGCCAAAGTTTTGCCACCCCTGCAAAACAATATATCACAGCGCCTCATGTTCTGACAAACACTGTATTGATTACAAACACTAAGTAAGTATACCTAATCTGGTAAAAGTAAAATCCCTTGATTTTTTTATTAAAAGACAAATACCCTGTTTTAATGGTAGTTTGGGACTATTTTAGAGGGGGAAAGCTTGTTGACTATTAGAATAAATTTATGAAAAATATTGAGCACACAAATCATTTGAAAAACACCTTTGCAAAAACAGAAGATCAAACATTACAAGACAGACTATGGCTAGATGCTACCCTTCAGTCATTTGACGAAATACTGCGAGGTAGTTACGACAAATCTATAGAAGATTTTGCTGATGCGATATTGTATCATTTTGCTAAAATAACCCAGGCTTTACGTGGTACTTTTTTTACTGCCGATATTGACAAAGAGTTGTTGGTGGCTACAGGAGGTTATGCATGTAGGCCAGAACATTTGCCCAAAAAAGAATTTTATTGGGGGGAAGGTTTGGTAGGACAAGCCGTAAAAACTCAGGAAACCCTTTACATGAACAATTTGCCGCCCGTCAGCATTACGGTTGACTCGTCGCTGGGGCAAGTGCCTGCCGTAGCTTTGCTTATTGTACCCCTCATTTTTAACGAAGAGGCTTATGGAGCCATCGAACTGGTATTTGTTGAAGACCTGCCTGACAAATTTATACTGCTTTCTGAACGGTTGAGCAAAAATATTGCGTCTATGTTAGGAAGCATTCAGAGCAATATCAGAACCAAACACTTGTTAGAAGTATCGCAAGAGCAGGCAACCCATCTGGCAGCTCAAGAAGAGGAACTACGCCAGAATATGGAAGAAATGACTGCCACCCAAGAGCATCTCGAAAAGCAAGTGCAGGAAACCAACGCCATGAAGCAAGAACTGTTGGTGCGTGACCAATTATTGAATAAAATTGCTTTAGTATCAGAAACCGACCTCAATGGCACCATTACCTATGCCAACGAAAAATTTTCTAAAGTATCTAAATACAGCATTGAAGAGCTGTTGGGCAGTCCACATAATATTGTACGCCACCCTGAGGTGTCGCCAGCAGTGTTCAGAAAAATGTGGGATACGATTCAAAGTGGAAAAATATTTAAAGGGAAGTTTAAAAACCAGGCAAAAGATGGGACTACCTATTGGGTAGATGCTAGTGTGGCTCCAGTGCTCAACGACGAAGGCGTGCCAGTGCGTTTTCTTGCCATCAGGTTTGATATTACTGATGAAATGGAGAAAAGGGCAGAGGTGCAACACTTGCTGGAGCAGTCTCAACAGCAACAATCTGACCTGGTGACTTCAGAAGAAGAGCTGAGGCAAAATATGGAAGAACTCACGGCTGTACAAACCAACCTTGAGCAACAAATGCGTGCTACCGAACGGGTAAAAGCAGAACTGGAGGCAAGGGTAAACCTGCTTAATAAAGCAGCCCTGATGTCTGAAGCAGACTTATACGGCACGATTACCTACGCCAACGAGAAATTTTGTGAAGTATCTGGGTATACCCTTGACGAGTTGTTGGGTAAACCCCATAACATTATCCGCCATCCTGATACACCCAAAGAAGTTTTTAAAGAAATGTGGTCAACCATTAAAGATGGGAGGGTGTTTCATGCCAAGTATAAAAACCGAACAAAAGACAACGATGAGTATTGGGTAGACGCTACTATAGCTCCAGTGCTGGATGCTCAAGGTAATCTGATTAAATATATTGCGATTCGTTTTGACATTACCGAAGAGATGGAGCGACGCAATAAGGTGCAACATTTGCTTGAACAATCGCAACAACAACAGTCTGACTTGGTAAACTCAGAAGAAGAGTTACGACAAAATATGGAAGAGCTGCAGGCCATGCAAGCCAACCTTGAGGGGCAAATGGAGGAAAATCAAGAGGTAAAAGCAGCGCTTGAGGCACGTGATAATTTACTAAATAAAGCGGCTTTAGTGTCAGAAGCAGATTTGTATGGAACGATTACTTATGCGAATGAAAAATTTTGCAAAGTAGCGCAATACTCTTTGGAAGAACTGGTGGGCAAACCTCATAACATTGTACGCCACCCCGATACCCCCCAAGAGGTGTTCAAAAACATGTGGGCAACCATTCAACGTGGCAAAGTATTCAATGCAAAATACAAAAACCAGGCAAGAGATGGCAGTACATATTGGGTAGATGCTACTATAGCCCCAGTGCTGGATAAAAACGGAGATCCGGTGCGTTATATTGCCATTAGGTTTGATATTACCGAAGAAATGGAAGCCAGAGAAAAATTGATGAAACAAATACCACATAACGAGTAAAATAGTAGTGATGAAGAATCGTGCTTTTTTAAACACCACTATGAAAGTAAATAGAAACAATGGGGGTGAAGATGAATACTCAGACCAGGATATTGAGGCTTTAAAGGAAGAATTAAAACAGCTGAGACTTTTTAAAAAAGACCAGGAAGCAAAAGAAAAATTTGGACAGCATCTTACAGAAATAAAAGCTTTGCTTACTCGTAAGCCAGGGCAAGCAGTGGAAGTTTGGGCAGATGGTTGGATGGCTAAACTGGTACCCAGAATACAAGGAGTGCAAGCTGCTATGTACATAGTGACAGATAACAATACCAATCGCTTGGAGTATATCAGCGGTTTTGCTATTAGTGCCCGCTCACGTCAGACCTTGGCAAGCAGTCAAAATGCATTATTGCAACATGTGGTTAAAACTAAAGAGCCTTATGAAGTGCCATTGCTTGCCAACCCCCCAGTGTTACAAGCGGCTGCACATATTCAGCTAGTGCCCAAAACTTTGTTAATACACCCTTTTACCTATCAGAATGAGGTGCTGGGGGTGGTGGAAGTGTATTTGCTTGAAGCGTTAACTGAACAACAACGTGCATTGATAGCCGATTTGCAAGATTCTGTAGCTTTGTCCCTAAAGATGTATCGTGATAAAACCAGTTTGAAGGCGAGCCTGCATGAGATGCAGCAAACCAAAGACCGACATCAAAATATTTTGGACAATACCCAACAAGCCCTTGCTTTGCTCGATCAGCAAGGACAGATTTTGGATGCCAACAAAGCTTTTTTTCAACTATTGGACTATTCGGGTAAGTCCGAAGCACTGCCCAGTTTTTTTAAGCATTTGGCAGACGAAGCAGATCATAAACACTTGCAGTTGGTCATCAATAAACTGATGCAAACTGAACACAACAGCCAGATTACTTTACTGAGGTTGGCAAGCGAATATGGAGGCAGAGTAAAATACAAGTTCCATTTTACCAAAATAGCAGTACCTCATCAAAGCGACTCTATTTTGGTACAATTGCTTGGGTACAGCATCATCAACAAAAAACACCAACACACCGAGTTGTCGTTTGAGGTATTGAATGATGCCATGCAAGAAGTGTTTATTTTTGATATGCACAATTTGGAGGTGTTATATGCCAATAAAAGTGCTTTAACGAATATTGAATTTAGTTTGAAAGGACTCAAAGGGCAACGTTTTGATGAATTGCTGCCCCAGTTTAACCAAGACGCCTTGGTAGAAATTATCAAGGTTTTGAGCCAATCTAACAAAGAATACATCCAGTTTGAAGCGCAGTTGCGTCGGCAAGACCAATCGCTGTATGCTGCCAACCTCCGCCTGATCATTACCTCTTATAGAACAAAACCAGTAGTGGTGGCAATGGTGCAAGACATTTCGCAAAGAAAAGAACTGGAGCGAGACTTATTATTGCAAGGCGATAAGATTGCCAAAGAGCTTACCCGGAAGGTAAACGAAAAAGAGAAAAAGCTGGAGTGGGAAAAAGCTCGTACTCAGGAGATCAACCAACAAATTATTCAGCAAAATAAAATAATTGCTGATAAGCGAAAAAACATGCTCGATAGTCTTCAGTATGCCAAAATGATTCAGGAAAGCATTTTGCCCTCAGAGGCAACCATGCGTAAACACGTCATAGAATCTTTTGTGTATTACAAAGCCAAGGATGTAGTCAGCGGAGATTTTTATTGGGTGCACGAAAAGCAGGGCAAGGTGTTTTTGGTAGCTGCCGATTGTACTGGGCATGGAGTGCCAGGAGCCCTGCTGACAATGCTGGGGAGCAATTTACTAAAAGAAGTAGTGAAAACATCTGACACTGATGACCCTGCCGATATTCTGGAGCAACTAGACAAGGTAATGAGTGAAAGCCTGCAGCACGAAGAGGTCGAAAACCGCGATGGCATGGACGTTGCTTTGTGTGTAATTGATAAGCAAAAGCAACGCATATCGTTTGCCGGAGCCAAAAACCCACTGATTTATATCAAAGACAACGAAGTGCAAAAGATCAGAGGCAGCATTAGAAGCATAGGATCCTGGGCACACAACCTTCCCCCTTTTGTTACCCACCACATTGCTATAGATCAACCTTCTACTTTTTATATTTTTTCGGATGGCTACCAAGACCAGTTTGGAGGGGAAGCAGACAAAAAATTTATGGTAAGTCAACTAAAATCACTTTTCAAACAAATCCACTTGAAACCTATGGCAGAGCAAAAACAATTTGTAATTGATACAATGGATGCCTGGATAGGCAGGAGAAGCCAAACTGATGACATGCTGGTAATGGGGTTTAAGCTAAGCAATGATATAGCTTAACATACATTTTGTAGACCCGCCAACGATTACATAAAATTATGCTGTACTAAAAAAGTGAGGCTAATGGGCTGATTACTATATCGTTTGTATATATTTGCGCCTAATTCAATGTTGATGAGCAAACTCATTACTCCAGAAGTGAGGGTTTGCAGCCCGAATAAATTTAATAATGGTATGATTGAATGTAAACCTAAAGGAAAAGCCATTGTATCGCTCGGTTTGTTTGCCGTGATATGTTATGCTGTCAGTTTATTGTTGTTTTCGGTAGCCACCAAAACTACTTTTATTTATGTAGTCATTGCATTGGTCACTGTATTGGGACTGATCATAAACTTGCGTATGTTTATGACCTACAAGGTAATTACAGTAGGTAAAGGTAAACTATTTGTAAAACAACCTTACCTCTTTCGTACTAAAACCTATGAACTGACCAAACTTAAGTTAGTCAATGAAGAAAAAATAAAAACATTCAATGATGAGTATAAAGAACTACTGCTGGAGTTTGACAATGGTAAGCTAAAACTCAACAAGCAAGAATATACAGACTATGAAAGGTTTAAGTCTTATATAGATAAAAACAAGCCTGGGAAGAAGAAGAGTAAAGGAAAGGGTAAAAAGAGCTTGGGGTGAAAAATAAATTGGACAAACTGAAGTGCATAATCACTGATTGTGTAAAGAGTTAAGGATAAAAAATATGTGATAAAGTAAGTTGAAGGTAAGAAAAGTCTAATAAAAAATGAGTTTTTTCAAAAAAAAGTACATAGACCTATTTAAAGCATTATTATAATTTTATGCCCAATTCTTAAATTCAGCAATTAAACTTTCGGGCAAAGTTTGAGTTCCTTCCCAATAAATGCGCACGTGATTTTTGTTGAATTCTTCCGACCTTGCCGAATAAATAATCTTCATTTCATTAGGGCACTCCCGATTAAGCGTAGCAAATATATCGTAAGTAATTTCCCAGTATCCTCCTCGGCAGTTGTTGCCCGATGTATAATACTCTTGTGTATTTTCAAGGTAGTTTTGGAGGTTTTGAAGGGCTTTTATGAATATTTTGTAGGATTTTTGGAGAGATTTGCGGGTAAACTTTTCTTCGTTGTTGAGCAGTTGAATGATTTGGTCATATTTTATCAGTTGCTCATTGTGCAAATAGTGTGTGGCTAAATCTTCAAAATTAAAGTTCATAGGACCGTGATAAATGATATGTAGAGTATTAAGTGGTTGATTTCAATATAATGATAACCCTAAGTTACAAAATAAGTTGATAAGTAGCCGACTGACTAATGTAAGAATTGTATAAATATACATATTTGGCAGGCAAAAAATGAAAATACACACTTGAATTGTATATTTGTAAGTCATTACCCTTAAGTTGAACGATACTAGCGTTATACATGGACAATACAAACACCTCTTTGCCTGTTCAGTGGCAGCCGTTGGCAAAAGTATTAGATGGTGAGCTGCATACCGATGATGTCATGCGTACTTTGTATGCGACCGATGCTTCTGCTTACCGTGAAATGCCTGCTGCCGTGGCAGTACCCCGATCCAGTCAAGACATTAAGCACCTGATCAGTTTTGCCCGACAGCAAAAGTTGAGTCTGATTCCGAGGGCAGCAGGTACCTCTCTGGCTGGGCAAGTAGTGGGCAATGGCATAGTAGTAGATGTGTCGCAACACCTGACCCAGATACTAGAGATCAACGCAGAAGAAAAGTGGGTAAGAGTGCAGCCTGGAGTGATACGCGATGACCTAAACCATGTACTGGAGCCTTATGGCTTGTTTTTTGGCCCCGAAACTTCTACAGCCAACCGAGCCATGATAGGGGGGATGGTAGGCAACAATTCCTGCGGAACGCATTCGGTAGTGTATGGCAGCGCCCGTGAACATACCCTAGAGATCAAAGGTTTGCTTGCCGATGGGTCGGAAGTGGTTTTTAATGCTTTGAACGCCCAACAATACCAACAAAAAATAGCCGAAAGTGAGAAAAATACTTTCGAAGGTAAGATTTATCGTCAAATTGATCAATTGCTTGCCAGTGAGACCCACCAAAAAGAAATAAGAGAGAATTTCCCTAAACGTGCCATTCCCCGGCGCAATACTGGTTATGCCCTGGATATGTTGCTCGACCTTGAGCCTTTCACCCCGACAGGCGAACCGTTCAACTTTTGTAAATTGTTGTGTGGCTCTGAAGGTACCCTTATGTTTATGACCGAAATAAAACTCCACTTAGACCCTCTACCCCCCAAAGAAACCGGGTTGGTGTGTGCACACTTCAATACTATAGACGATGCTCTCAAAGCCAATATCATTGCGCTACAATATGGTCCTTCGGCAAGTGAATTGATGGATCATTATATCCTCGAATGTACTAAAGCCAACATAGAGCATCGTCAAAATCGGTTTTTTGTAAAAGGCGACCCAGAGGCTATTCTTATTGTAGAGTTTAATAAAGATACCCGCGAAGCAATAGCCGAAGTAGCGCAACAGATGCAACAAGCCATGGAACAAGAGGGATTGGGCTACCACTTTCCGGTGGTGTATGGCGACGATACCCGTAAAGTTTGGAACTTGCGTAAAGCCGGGTTGGGGTTGCTCTCCAACATTGTGGGCGATGCCAAGCCAGCCCCCGTAATAGAAGACACGGCGGTGACTATAGAAGATTTGCCTGCCTATATTCAAGATTTTAATGAAATTCTGAGTCAGAATAATATGTCGGCAGTGCACTATGCTCACGCTGGTTCGGGAGAGCTACACCTGCGCCCCATCATTAACCTAAAAACTGAGCAGGGACAAAAAGAATTTAGGCTGATAGCTGAAGAAATAGCCACGTTGGTGAAAAAATACCAGGGCTCACTTAGTGGCGAACATGGTGATGGTCGTTTGCGGGGGGAGTTTATAGAGCAAATGGTAGGCAAAAAAGGGTATGAGTTGATGAAGGAGGTCAAGCAGATATTTGACCCTGAGCATATTTTTAACCCCAACAAAATTGTAGAAACGCCCCCAATGGATACCTTTCTACGCTATGATGCCGGGCAAGATACGCCAGCATTTGATACTGTGCTGGATTTTAGTAGTACCCAAGGCATATTGCGGGGAGCCGAAATGTGCAATGGGTCGGGCGATTGCCGTAAAACCGAAATAAGTGGGGGAACCATGTGCCCAAGTTACATGGCCACCCGTAGCGAAAAGGATACCACCCGCGCCCGTGCCAATATTTTGCGTGAATACCTGACCCGTTCGGACAAACCAAATCGCTTTGACCACGAAGAAATCAAGGAAGTGATGGACTTGTGTTTGTCGTGCAAGGGGTGTAAGTCGGAGTGCCCCTCAAATGTGGATATGGCAAAAATGAAAGCGGAGTTTTTGCAACAGTACTACGATGCCAACGGAGTGCCTTTTAGAACTAAACTCATTGCTAATTTTACTCGCCTGAACAAACTGGCGGCTAAAATGCCCTGGGCGTATAACTGGGCGTTTACAAACCCTGTAACGAGTAAGCTGAGCAAAAAAATGTCAGGCTTTGCTGCCGAGCGAAGCATCCCTAAATTACATAAAACTACGTTGCGCAAGTGGTATAAAAAGCATTATACTGCTATAGCCCCCAAAGGTGCCACCAAAAAGGTGTTCTTGTTTTGTGATGAGTTTACCGATTTTAACGATACCGATGTGGGCATAGTAACGGTAAAACTGCTTGCCAAACTGGGGTATGAGGTTGTTATTCCTGAACACCTTGAGAGTAGCCGCACTTATTTGTCGAAAGGTTTGCTTAGAAAGGCCAAAACCATTGCCGAAAAAAACATTGCCTTGTTACAAGGAGTGGTAAGCGATGAAACTCCTTTGTTGGGAATAGAACCTTCGGCTATTTTGACTTTTAGGGACGAGTACATTGACTTGGTAAGGGGCAATACACAAGAGGAAGCTCGAAAACTGGCTAAAAATGCGTTGACAATGGAAGAATTTCTTGCCAGAGAAATAGATCGGGGAAATATTAAGGCAAATAGTTTTACAGAAGATAAAAAAATACTGAAATTGCATGGACATTGCCAGCAAAAAGCTTTATCATCACTTACCCCATCCAAAAAGATGCTTTCTTTGCCCAAAAATTATGAGGTGCACTTGATTCGTTCGGGGTGTTGTGGTATGGCAGGTTCGTTTGGTTATGAGCAAGAGCATTACAAAGTGTCGATGCAGATTGGCGAGTTGGTGTTGTTTCCAACGGTGCGCCAACAACCCCAGGAGGTAATAATTGTAGCTGCTGGCACAAGTTGTCGTCATCAGATCAAAGACGGTACCCAACGTCGTGCTTTGCACCCAGTAGAGGTATGGTGGGATGCCCTTAAAAAATAAATCATGTTACCTTTGGCTTATTAGTGCAGTCGGTAGACTTTTAATAGCGTTTTATACCTGCCAGATTTCCAAAACCTGGCAGGTATAAAACGCTATTAAACTTGCAAATGTAAGAAGTTTCTCAGGCTCCTCACTAACCAGTTGAAAAAAGGGTGCTTAAAATACGCGATTTATGAGTTTGCTAGTGCTCTGGGTACTAAGTTCCTTGTACATTCTTTGGCGTCCCCGAATCAAGTTCGGGACTATGAGCTTTTGCCCTCTGACTTCCTCGTAAAAAAGTTAGATAGCTATGGCTATCCGCCATATTTGCGACTTGTCAGAGAACAGAATTCATCCAAATCAATGCACAAATTATTTAATCCCTAAAGTATTAGTTGCCAATAGAACAGGTGTTAACCTGAAGCACCGATATGCATCGGCATCTAGAGACTTGCCCTTGTGGGCGCTATGGACTGTTGACAAAAAACTATTCACTGACAAAAAACAGATTACTATTATTGTATGACAGAGACAGCCTCAATGCTTACTGATGAAATTCTCCAGTTTTTATCTACTCCACAAGTATTTGCCGAAAGGCCCCAAAAAGTAAGTGTTGTACAAACCCACATCTCTATAGTGTCTCTGTTAGACGAGGTGGTGTACAAGGTGAAAAAAGCGGTTGACTTTGGTTTTTTAAACTTTATGAAACTGGAAGACCGCAAATATTACCTTGAAGAAGAGGTAAGACTCAACTCACGCCTTACCACTGACCTATACCTGGATCTGGTGCCTATTTACCGTCTTGACAACGGGGCTTTGAGTTTTACGAGTGAACAATCTACCGATGTGGTGGTAGAGTATGCGTTGAAAATGAAGCGCTTGCCGCATGAGTTTTTTTTAGATGAACTACTCAAAAAGAATACTTTTGATTGGCAAAATATTAACTTGATTGCCAATAAACTTGCCCGGTTTTATCAGCATATACCCGTAGATGCACATAAGAGTAAATGGGGACGTACTGAGTTTTTGCGTGAGATTATAGACGAAAATTTTGAGCAAATCACCCCTTTTGTGAATAATACCATTCAAACTATAGAGTTTAGGGTGTTGCGGGCTTATCAATACTATTTTTTAGAAAATAACAAGCCATGGTTTCACCAACGAGTGGCAGAGGGCAAAATACTAGAGTGTCACGGAGACCTTAAGTGTGACCATATTCATGTAGAAAATCAGCAAGTAAATATTTATGATTGTATTGAGTTCAACGAGCGTTATCGTTGCATTGATGTATTAAACGACATTGCTTTTTTGAGCATGGAGCTTGATTTTAGGCGTAAGTTTAATTTGTCTAATTACTTTGTAAATCAGGTAACCAACCAGTTAGAGACTGGGGAGTACCAAGACTTGTTTGATTTTTATAAGTCGTTTCGGGCGTTTGTCAAGGGCAAAGTAGAGAGCTTTACATCTACCACCCTGGAGGTGCCTGCCAAAAAACGCCATAAATGTGCTGAGCGTGCCCGAAAGTATTTTAAGCTGGCACTAAAGTATGCGTTGATAGGTTCAGAAGCTACCCTGGTAGTGGTATATGGTGGAGTAGCCACTGGCAAAACTACCTTGGCGCAAAAAATAGCCAAACATATGAATATCCAACATTTCAACTCTGATTTGATCAGGAAAAAAATGGCGGGTATTCCTACTTATGAGCGCACCCGCAGCGAAGATTTGCAAAGAGTCTATTCTACAGAAATGACTGAGAAAGTATACGAAACATTGATAGAGGAAGGGATCAATTGTGCTTTTCAGGAGGGAACCTCTATATTAGATGCCACGTTTCGGGATATTACCAAGCTAGAGAGGTTGTTAAAAAAAGTTCGTGAGGCACAGCCTTTAAGGGTGGTGTTTATTGAAGCAATTGCTCCCGATGAAGAAATTAAACAGCGTTTGCGCGCCCGCGAAAACGAACCAAATGTATCGGATGCGCGTATAGAGCATTTCGAAATGTTGAGACAATCACGCCATCAAATAGCCAAAATGTTGCCTAATCACCTTACCCTAAATACTGCCAACCCTTTGCAAAAAACAATGGTAAACTTGTTTGTGCAGATGTTTGAAGCCCGTTTGTTGAATTAAGTTACGGCTATAGAACCAATAGTCTATAGCATTTAGTCCGTAGTCCATAGCGGATTTGAGTAAATGTTTACCCTATTAATCATTGTACACCAATGGCGTATATTAAATTTGCTTACTTGCTTTATTTTTCAAAGGGTTTCAGTTTTACGTCTAAACACGTAATTAAATAGTTTTTAAACTTATAAACATTTGATAACCGAGCCTTTGGCGAGTCCTTAGATACCAATGTATATAGGTGTTCACCGAAGGTAATCAGTAATCAACTTTGACTAAAATCACTGTGGAGTATTATAGAACATAATCTGCCTTGTAAATGTTAAACCAAGTGTGCCTACGTTTTATTCAGGGCTTGTTACTTTTAAATAGTAAGTAGCAGCAAGCAATCAGCTATAAGCTACAAGCAAATATAACTCTCTCATAATATGATAGTTATACTTGCATATTAGGTATATTTAATTTTGTCTTGGTACATATCATATTTAAACTTTTTATTGTATGAATAAAATAGCCATTGTTGCCGGGGCTACTGGTCTGGTGGGCAGCGAGTTAGTAAAATTGTTGCTACAAGACGATGATTACCAGCAAGTAAAAATAATTGGTAGAAAAAGCATTGGCATAGACCACGCAAAAATAGAGGAGTTGTTGGTAGACTTTGATCAGCTAGACAATTATCAGGATTTTTTTGTGGGTGCCACCGAAGCGTTTTGTTGCTTGGGTACTACCACCAAAAAAATGGGGAAGGAGGGACTTACTAAAGTTGATTTTACCTATTGTCATGCGTTTGCTCAGCTTGCTGCCAAGGCAAATGTCGCCCAGTTTTTAATTATATCAAGCATTGGTGCCAGTGCCGACAGCCGCTACCATTACTCAAGGGTAAAAGCACGCATAGAAGATGCGGTTAAAAAACTGCCTTTCAAATCAATCCATATTTTGCGCCCTTCGCTCTTGGTGGGCAACCGTAACGAGGTGCGTATTATGGAAGATCTGGGGCGTGTATTCAGTGCTGCGTTTAACTCGTTTATTCCGGCCAAATACAAAAGTATCAAGGTTAAAACGGTGGCAGTGTTTATGCAAAAAATCGCCAAAAAACAATTGCCCGGACAATTTACCTATGAGTCGAACCAAATCAGAAAAATAGCGGTGAGCAAATTTGACTACGAAAAGTTTAGCGAATATACCGAGTACAAAGACTTGTAGTGTAGGGCTAGCGTCTTTTACATGCTATTCATTTTGGCTAAAGTTGGCGCGATCGCTTCGGTTTGTGTCCCCATAATCGAAAAATGTCGTATGTCTCTTTTAACTATGTTTTTTGTAAGTTTCTGAAAATCAACGTGATATAAGAAGCGTAGCTACTTAGGAAACAAAGTATACCTAGAACCTTGTCGGGGCTTTCAACTTACTTATTTGCAAACCTTTATGAAAAGATTTTTATTACTTTTGAGTATTTGTCAATTTGCCTGGGTGCTTACTTACTGTGGCAACCAGCGTAGCCTGGAGCCTACCAGCCCCACTACGCCTACCACCAACGACACGATATGTTTTGAAGCCGATTTGTTGCCTTTACTTAGGTTTAACTGTGCCAAGTCGGGTTGCCATGATGCTGGCACCGCTGCCAATGGGGTGGTAATGGAGGATTATGCGACGATAAGAGCACATGTAAGCCCTAACAACCTTGATCAGAGTGCTTTGTACAATACAGTAAAGGTGGGGAGCCACCAAGGGGTAAGCCTTGACCCACTTCAGGTAGAGTTGATTCAAAATTGGGTATTACAAGGAGCCCAAAATACTACAGGTTGTGGTGGGGTGGCTTTTAATTGCGATACGGCAAAGTTTACTTACAATGAGGTGGTGCGCATTATCATGGACAAAGAATGTGTAGGGTGCCATAATGCCAATACTGCCAACGATAACATAAGACTGGATACTTTTGATGAAGTAAAAAAGGTGGCAGCAAGTGGGGCTTTAGTGGGGGCTATAGAGTGGCAAAATGGCTTTAGTCCAATGCCTCGCAACCGTGATCAATTGCCTGACTGTGAGCGTACTGTTATTAGAAAGTGGATAACTGCTGGAATGCCTTTTTAGCAGGTTTACCAAAGTTAGAAACTATTGATAACAAGTGTCAATAAGAAAAATCAATTACCCAGAGCCCACTCCCTGTGGTCAAAAGTATTTTAAACATAAAACCATATAAGTCTTATTAAAATTTATTTAGTTTTGTGATTCAGAACCAGATAAAAGGTGTTGCGTGTGAATGAATTTCCAAAAATAACGATCATCACCCCTTCTTACAACCAGGGGCACTTTATAGAGCAAACTATTTTGTCAGTAGTAGAGCAACAATACCCCAATTTAGAGTATTTTATCATAGATGGAGGCAGTACTGACAATACTGTAGATATTATAAAAAAATATGAGGAGCATATCACTTATTGGGTAAGCGAAAAAGATAAAGGACAGAGCCACGCCATTAACAAAGGGCTGGACAAAGCCTCTGGGCAAATTATTAACTGGCTTAATTCGGATGATTACTATGAGCCCCACGCGTTGTTCAAAGTGGCGACAGCGTTTAACCGAGGCGAACACGTGAAAGTGGTGTGTGGCAGGAGCCGACTTTTTAAAGGACAAAAAACGGTGAAGTATTCGAATGGCACCGATGTATATACAGATAACCTTGCCAAAACTATAGGTTGGGCGCGGATAGATCAACCTGAAACTTTTTTTAAGGCTGAAGTTGTCAAAAAAATGGGATTGCTCGACAATCGTTTGCATTACTTGATGGACCGGGATTGGTGGATCAAGTATTTGCTGTTGTTTGGGCTACAGGGGGTAGTAAAAATGCCTGATATCTTGGTAAATTTCAGACTGCACGAAGATTCTAAAACGGTGTCGCAAAACGATGGGTTTCAGGTAGAACATGATACTTATTTTTATGCGCTTGCCCGCCAGTATGAACTTTCTAAATATGCCGAAATCGTAGCAGAGGTATGCACAGTAGATGAGCGTTTTACGGTACAGTTAGATGATTATGAACCAGATGAAGATCTGTTGGAAGAGGTGTTTAACTATTACTTGTTTTTGCGTGCCAATGAGTTTTATGCGCAAAATGAACCACAAAAAGCGCAACGTTTATTAGAACAAATCAATGTTGACTTGCTTGCCGAGGATGATCAAAAGCTTTGGAAAAAACTCAAGTTTAGAAATAAATACATTCCGCAACCAATTTTGAACATTTGGCGCAACACAGTTTCTAAAATTCGTAAATAACAAATCTCCAACGCCTTGCATTCAACTAAAATAAGTGTTATCGTGCCTAGCTACAATGGTGCACACAAATTGCCGAACATTCTAAAAGCACTCGAAGCCCAAACCATACAGGATTTTGAAACTGTAGTAGTTGTGGATGGTTCTACTGACAATACCCGTGAGGTGTTGGAGGGTACACAATGGAAATTAAAAGGCTTAAATGTGGTATACCGTCAAAACGGGGGACGTGCGGTAGCGCGTAACGCAGGTGTTGAGGCAGCTCATGGCGATTTGTTGGTTTTTTTCGATGATGATGTCAGACCAATCCCTGAGTGTTTGGCGTTGCATGTGCAACATGCTGTTGCCAAGCCCCATACAATTTTGGTTGGTCCTCCTTTTGAGGAGATAAGCAAAATGAAAACCGATTTTCAATTGTTTAGGGCTTACCTGAGTCGTACCTGGTTGCCGGCAGAAGGGTATGGTCTTATTCCTAACGCTCAACCTTTTATTACGGCGGCTGACTTTTCTTTAAGCAAATCATTATTTGATCAATTGGGTGGGTTTGATAAAAGGCTAAATGATGCTGAAGATTTTGACCTTGCGGTAAGGGCAGTGCAGCAACAAGTACCTATTTATTTTAATAAAGATGCCGTGGTATGGCACGACGATTTTGTGACATGTAGGTTGATGATAAAACGCCACAGACAATACCGCCAATCCCACCTTATGCTACAAACGCTTAAACCTGATTTATACAAGCATTTCGTTCAATATGAGCCTGCCCCAATTGGTACAGCGAAAAAAACAATCTATTGGTTTTTTAGTCAAAAGTTTTGGTTGTGGTCTATTGATAAATTCAATTGGCTCCGTATATTGCCTAAGAAAGTTCGGTATAAAATCTATAATATTGTGCTTACTGGATACTCTGTGTATTTTATCAATAAAAAAATCTGATGTTAAAAAAGCTAATCAAAAGCATCTATAAGCTATTACCTTTTAAAAAAGCCATTTTTGTAGCTTTGCGGGGGGTATGGTCTCCTCCACACCGGGTTTATCAGCATTTACATTTTCAAGGGAAAATCAACGTGAAAACAACTGGTAATCAGGAGTTTAAAATGTATCATTATGGTTTTGAGCTTGAAAATGAATTGTTCTGGAAAGGAATGAAAGGGGGGTGGGAGCAACAGTCAATACAACTATGGGAAAAATTGTGTACCATGAATGACTGCATTATAGATGTAGGTGCCAATACAGGAGTTTATGCACTTATTGCCAAAACTGTTCGGCCAACTGCTCAGGTGGTGGCTTTTGAACCTGTAAAACGAGTGTTTGAAAAACTTCAGGAAAACATCGCACTTAATCAGTTTGATATTGAAGCATATCAGTTGGCTTTGTCGGACAGTGATGGCAAAGCCACCATATATGACCAGGACACCGAACATACTTATTCGGTAACAGTGGGTCAGGATTTGAGCCCAAAAGGAGTTGATACAGTTGCCACTTCTATTGATATTATAAGGTTTGATACTTTTATAACTCAACACCAGCTGCCTAAAGTTGGGTTGATGAAAATTGATGTAGAAACTCACGAACCCGAAGTGCTGGAAGGAATGGGGAAATACCTGGACACAATGCGCCCTACATTGTTGATTGAAATTTTGACCAATGAGGTAGCCCAAAAGGTTGAAAAACTGGTAGAAGGAAAAGGGTATTTATATTTTGACCTGGATGAGAAAAACCCTCCTCGAAAAGTAGACCGTATTCAAAAAAGCGGTTTTTATAATTACCTGATTTGTACTGAGCCTATAGCCCAACAACTTCAATTAATCTGATACATTGCCTACAAACATTACTTACATACTGTCTGACATAGACAAAGCTATAGCCTTTGAGTGGATAGAGCAAGCATTGAGAGACTCAGAGTTTCGCCTGTCTTTTGTCTTGCTCAACCAAGGCGAGAGCCAATTGGAAACTTACCTAAAAATAAATGATGTACCAGTATATCGGATAGATTACCGTGGCAAAAAAGATGCTTTTAAGGCAATAAGGAGCGTTTGGAAGGTATTTAGGGCTGAAAAAACGGACATTGTTCACACTCATTTGTTTGATGCCTCTATGTTTGGCTTGCTGGCCGCAAAGCTTGCCCGAATTCCTAAACGCGTTTATACCCGCCACCACGGTACTTTACACCACGAGTTTTTTCCCAGGGCTGTTTATTACGACAAATTAATTCATTCGTTTGCTACTGATATCATAGCGATTTCGGGCATTGTAAAAGATGTACTCATTGAGCGGGAAAAGGTAGCCCAGTCTAAAGTACATTTGGTTCATCATGGCTTTAATTTACAAGGTTTTCTTCAGGTAAACCCAACAAAGGTTGCCAGCCTCAAGGAAAAGTATGGCATTGTGGGCAAACATCCGGTAGTAGGGGTAATAGCCCGACAAACTTATTGGAAGGGCATTCAGCATATTATACCTGCTTTTGCTGAACTATTGACACAATACCCCAATGCACATTTGATTCTTGCCAACGCCAAGGGTGACTATAAACGCCAAATTGATGAGTTATTGGAACAATTGCCCAAGGAGAGTTTTACTGAAATTGTCTTCGAGAACGACATTTATCATTTATATCAATTGTTTGATTTGTATGTACATACGCCTATCAATAAAGACCTGGAGGCTTTTGGACAAACTTATGTAGAAGCACTTGCGGCAGGCATTCCATCAGTGTTTAGCCTGTCAGGAGTTGCCCCCGAATTTATTAAGCATGAATACAATGCTTTGGTGGTTCCTTTTGAAGACAGTAAGGCAGTTTATACGCAAATGCTCAGACTTTTGCAGGATCAAGAGCTGACCCAAAAGCTTATACAACAGGGGCAACAAGATGTACAACAAAGGTTTGCATTGGAAAATATGATTTTGGCATTAAAAAAAATATATACTATATGAAGCGGCTCACTCAGGTAGTTCATAAAACGGTTTTGAATTTAGGGTTAGAAAATGCCTTCGCCTTTTTAGGTAAAAATATTCCTGCTTTTACCAAGTTTATTCCTCACCCTGAAGCTTATCAGACTGCACCAGAGAGAACAGTGACCAGAGATGGAGTAAAATTTAACTTGACATTGACCGACTTTATGCAGTGGCACGTGTTTGCTCATTTGCCCGATTACTCCTGGAAAAAAGCGGCTGAATACTTACAAGATCAAGCCCATGTATTAGATGTAGGGGCAAATTGTGGCGCATTTAGCCTAAAGCTGGCAGAAGAAGCCTATCGACAAAAAAAACAAGGGACAACCATTCACGCCTTTGACCCTAACCCTTATATTGTAAAAAAACTTGAGCATAATCTGTCGCTTAATCCACGCCTTCAAGCTTTGGTGAAAGTACACGCCATAGGATTGGGGGCAGACAATACTACAGCACCAATGGCATTTAGTAGTACCAATACTGGTGGCGCCAGGGTAATGGCACAAGGTGAGCAGGGCAAGGTAATGGTGCCTGTACAAACGATTGATAGTTTTGTGGAAGAGCATCAATTAGAGTCCATTAGTTTTATAAAAATAGACGTAGAAGGCTACGAGCCTTTTGTTTTTTTGGGAGCTAAACAAACCATTCAAAAGTTTCGCCCGGCCATGTATATAGAAATTACCGATGAGTGGTTCAAGGCAAATGGCTATTCCAAAGAGTTTATTTTTGAGCAACTGACCAAAGAGGGCTATAGGCTTTTGGTAGAAACCGGGCATCAGTTTGTAGATATTGCCACCCTTCAAAATACCATTGATCAAATCCCTCAGTTTAACCTTTTGGCATTGCCTGAATAAGTAAATCATATGACATCACCCCCTTATTTTAGTATTATTATTCCTACCTACAATCGAGTTGATTTTATTTTGAATACGCTCGATACAGTTTTTAATCAACAATATGCTGATTATGAGGTGATTGTGGTAGATAACTGCAGCACAGATAATACATTAGAGGCACTGCAGCCTCTGATAGACGAAGGCAAGATCAGGTTTATTCAACATGATAAAAACTATGAACGGGCAAAGTCGCGCAATACGGGCATGCAAAACGCCCAAGGTGAGTACTTGACCTTTTTAGACTCAGATGATTTTATGTATCCAGATAATCTTCTGGATGCTTATAATTATGCGCAACAGCACCCTGATAAAAAAGTTTTTCATAACTTGTATGAACTGGTTGATGAAGATAAAAAAGTATTGTCAAAGTATGATTTTCAGCCGCTTACCGATCCGGTGAGGCAGATTAGTGAAGGCAATTTTTTATCTTGTATAGGGGTATTTGTTCACCGTGATATTTATCAAAACATATCCTGGGATGAAACCCCTGTGTTGACAGGCTCAGAAGATTATGACTTTGCGTTGAGACTGGTGGCGGCTTTTCCGGCTATAGGTAGAATCAATAAGTTTAACAATGGGGTGTTAGACCATCCGGCGCGTACTATAAATACGGCACAATTACACAAGGCAGAAGAACGGTTTGAGTATTTTATAAAAAAACTCAACGAAGACAAAGAGTATGCTTTTTTTGGTAAATACTTGAACAAAATAAAAGCTACTTTATATATCTTTTTGGCAGGAATGGCCAAAGATGCCAATGACTTGGTGAAAATGAAAAATTACATCAAAGAGGCTTATAAGGTTGATAAAGGGGTTTGGAAACGAAGAAACTTTCAGAGTTTGAATTATCACTATATCAAAAAGAAATTATTTTAAGAACTAAGCAGCTTTGAATAGGTTGCCGAATGGCTTATTTAAAAAGAATTATGAAAAAAACATTATTAATTACTGGAGGTACAGGTTTTTTGGGCAAACGTTTGGCTTTGGCGCTCAAAGATGAGTACAAGGTGGTTTTGACTGGACGTAATAATAAGCAAAACCTATTGGCTAAAAAGTTTACGGGTTGTGAAGTAGCCCCAATGGATATCTCTAGTATAGAGTCGGTTAGAGATACCTTCAGAGAGTTTAAACCTCATGTGGTCATTCATGCGGCCGCTACCAAATTTGTAGACCTTGCCGAAAAATATCCCATGGAATGTATTGACGTCAATGTGGTAGGTTCGCAAAATGTAGCGCGCATGGCCATCGACCAAAACGTAGAAGTAGTGGTGGGCATTTCTACTGACAAAGCCTCGCCTCCAGTACGTAATACTTACGGAATGAGCAAGTCGGTAATGGAAAGGGTGTATTGCTCAATGAATGGCAAAACTGATACTAAATTTACTTGTGTGCGTTATGGCAATGTGGCTTGGTCTACAGGATCGGTGCTGACTATTTGGAAAAAAATGCACGAAGAAACCGGAGTAATGGGCACCACTGGTCCTGAAATGAGGCGATTCTTTTTTACTGTTGACGAAGCTGTAAATTTGGTGATTGCTGCCTTGAACAACATAGATGAAACTCAGGGTAAGGTATTGTCGCGAATGATGAAAGCAGCCCAAATGGAAGATATTTTGAAAACCTGGGTAAAACACAAAGGCGGAAAGTATGAAAAAATAGATGGACGACCTGGAGAACGTATAGATGAGTACTTGATAGGTGAACTTGAACTGCCGTTTACCCGTGAACTAAAATATGATGGTATTACTCATTACTTAATTTCGTTTAATGAAAAAGTAGCCAACCCAGTATCAGTAGGATTGTCGTCTGCCAATACCGAAAAGCTGACCGAAGAAGAAATTCTGGCAATTATAGACAATCCGCCAGCAGAGGAGGTAAACTAAATGAGACAATGAGTTGCCATAGCATGTGTTCAGAGCAGGTATGAACCCGAACCCCTGAACCATCGTCAAAAACTTGTAGTTATAAAAAAACCTGTACTAATGAGAAAAATACGACACGCCTTGATTATGGCAGCAGGACGCGGTACCCGCATGCTACCTCTTACCAATGTAATACCTAAACCTATGGCGCCTTACAAAGGGTCTACACTGATAGCTGAAGGCATCAAAAAAGTAACGCCTGCCATTGACTATTTGCATATTACGGTGGGTTATAAAGGAGCAGTGCTTGCCCAACATGTAATAGAGCAAGGAGTACATTCTGTATTTAACACCGAGGGTAAAGGCAATGCCTGGTGGATTTATAACACAATGATGGCACATTTGAACGAGCCTGTTTTTGTGCTTACTGCAGACAATATTACGGAGCTTGACTTTGACCTACTGTCAGAAGAGTATCATAAATACAACGAGCCTGCCTGTATGGTAGTGCCAGTGTTGCCTATCGAGGGCTTAGAGGGTGACTATATACACCACACCAATAACTGTGTGTATGAGCTAAACCGTCAGAAAAAGGCCAAAACCTATTGTTCGGGCATTCAAATGCTCAACCCTTATAAGATCAATCAATTGACGGAGAAAACAGGCGATTTCTATGCCGTATGGCAGCAGCTCATTGCCCAACAACAATTGTATTGTTCAGACAGTTATCCCAAAAACTGGTTTACGGTAGACACTATAGAACAACTTAATGCCTTGAACCAGAAATAACTTAAATAGTGGTAGCCCAGAGTGAACTACAAAAACAAGCCCCACTAATAAAGTGTATTAGTGGGGCTTGTTTTATATTTCAGTGTTTTCTTGTCCCAAAGCCATTCGTATTTGCTCTTCTGCTTTTTGTACTATCTCATCGGCAGAATAGTTGGCAGGCTCGATAGGAGGCAGTATTTGCGTTTTGTATTTTACTCCAAAAGGAATAGGTTTGAGTTTGTATTTGAGCAACTCCCAGGAACCTGAAATGGCTACAGGTATTACCAAAGCCGAGGGAGAATGCTGTAGCAAAGTTTTGATGCCCGTAGTTTTAAATGGTTTAAGCATTCCA
The DNA here is from genome assembly GCF_947493425.1 of uncultured Microscilla sp. Taxonomy (GTDB): domain Bacteria; phylum Bacteroidota; class Bacteroidia; order Cytophagales; family Microscillaceae; genus Microscilla. The sequence goes on from NZ_CANLRP010000043.1 coordinate 33,847, forward strand.
TCACGAGAACGGGTGCCTTCAGGAAATATACAAGCTGCCCGGTTGTGTTCTTCTATATACTTCCCCAGATTTTCTATGGCTTGGGTGGCTTGTTCGCGGTCTTTGCGATCTATCAATACCGAACCCCCGTGTTTTAGATTAAACGAAATGCTGGGAATGCCTTTACCCAGTTCTTTTTTAGCCACAAACTTGGCATGATTTTTTCGAAATAGCCAGATGATTGACGGAATGTCAAACATACTTTGGTGATTTGATATAATGATGATGGGGCGGTCGGTGGGTACTTTCTGAGCAGAGCGCAAGGTTTTGAAACGAGTGCCTCCCAGTCTGAGCGAGTTCATAATACATAGCTGTAATATATCTACCGTATTTTTGTGTGCTTTGTAGCCAAATCCAAAGTAAGCAATTCGCTGGATGACTTCAAACACCACTAGTGAACCCAAAAACGAAATAGCAAAAAAAGGCAACAGCAGCCATCCTAATATTTTATCCATAATTAATAATTTAAGAACTTATTTTTTTCAAAATTTTGGGCACTGCTCAAGTATTGTCAATGCCCAAAAATATATTTTTAGCCTTCCAATGCCTTCACACCAGGCAGAGTTTTTCCTTCCATGTATTCAAGCAATGCTCCTCCTCCAGTAGACACATAAGAAACCTCCTTGCCAAAACCAAGGTTGTTTACCGCAGCGGCAGAGTCGCCACCACCTATCAAAGAAAACCCTCCGTTTTGGGTGGCCTCTACTACTGCCTTGGCTACTGCAATGGTTCCATTGGCAAAGTTAGGCATTTCAAAAACCCCCATGGGACCATTCCATAATATAGTTTTAGAGTTTTGGATGGTTTCAGAAAATTTAGCCGAAGCTTTTTCTCCAATATCCAGCCCCATATAACCCTCTTTGATGGCCATGTTATCGGCAGACTCTCGGTTTGCATCATTTTTAAAGTCGTCTGCAATGACCGAGTCTTCGGGCAACAATAGATTAACCCCTTTATCCTTGGCTTTGTTTATCAACTCCTTGGCAAGTTCCAGTTTATCCTCTTCTACCAAAGATTTGCCAATATTGCCGCCTTGCGCCTTGAAAAATGTATAGGCCATTGCCCCACCAATCAACAAGTTGTCTACCTTGTCAAGCAATTGTTCGATTACCAAAATTTTATCTGATATTTTGGCACCTCCCATAATTGCGGTGAAGGGCTTTTCAGCTTTTTCTAATACCTTTTGGGCGTTGTCGAGCTCTGCCTGCATTACATAGCCACTTACTTTTTCGTCAAAGTATTGGGCAATTACTGCAGTAGAGGCGTGGGCACGATGGGCAGTACCAAAGGCATCATTCACATAAACATCGCCTAGTTTGGCAAGCTTTTGGGCAAAAGCCTCATCTCCTTTTTTCTCTTCTTGGTGAAACCGGAGGTTTTCTAACAATAACACTTCGCCCCTTTGCAATCCTGCTGCCAGTCTTTCGGCTTCATCGCCTATGCAGTCAGCCGCAAACTTTACAGTGACTGCCAAACGATCGCTCAAAGGTTTTACCAGGTGTTTCAGTGAAAACTTTTCATTGTACCCATCTTTGGGTCTGCCCAGGTGTGACATCAAGATAAGGCTGCCCCCGTCTTTTAATATTTTTTGCAAAGTAGGCATTGCCGCTTTTATTCGGGTGTCATCAGTTATCTCAAATTGGTCGTTGAGAGGTACGTTAAAATCAACCCTTACAAGTGCTTTTTTTCCGGCAAAGTTATATTGTTCTACTGTATTCATAAAGAAACTTACGAGTATAGGCTACAAAGTACAAGGCGCATACATTGTGGCCTGAGTTTGTTGTTTAAAATAAAAAATAGAGTACTGCCAACAAAGTTAAACCCCGATACTCTAGTGTCCAAAAGGATCGTGATAAATTGTAAAATAAATGGATGTTGGGGGAGGTAGGAGACAAGAGTAAATGAGCCTTTTATCTGTGAACCAATGCTGTTTAACGGTGTTAGTCTGTTGACTAAATGAAAATAGTTGTATATTACACTTATTTGAAAATATTAATAAAAACATGAATGAATAATGATATTAGCACATGAAACCTTGGATTTATTTGGTAAACCAGTTTTTGAACGTACTACCTTGCAGGCTCCTTTTAAAAAGAAATTGACCTTGTATAAGGAAGCTTGTTTTTTATATATTACCTGGGGGACTTGCCATACTTTTGCCCAAGATGTTGCGGTAAAAACTGAGGAAAAAGAGGCTGTATTGATGAAGTGTGGCCATTATGCAGGTAGGTTTCTGGGGGCGTCTCAACACACAACAGAATACCAGGCTATAGCAGTTCATTTTTATCCTGAGGTGCTTAACAAAGTGTATGAATATACTTTGCCCGATTGTTTGACAACTCCTCACCTCAACAAGCAAAGTATGGCCAAGTTACCGTCTGATGCTGGCCTTGAACGGTATATGGAAGGCATTGCTACTTGCTTTGAAAACCCTGATAAGGCAAACCAGGAACTAATGGCACTTAAACTAAAACAACTGGTAACTATATTGAGCGCTACCCAGCACTCGCCAGAGGTACGCGCTGTCTTGTCAAACTTGTTTGTGCCCACCAGTTTTGCATTTCAAGAGTTGGTAGCAGCAAATTTGTATACCAATATTACCCTGCAAGAGCTTGCCCAACTTGCCAGTTTGAGTGAATCATCGCTTAAACGAATGTTCAAAAAGGTGTATAATGAAAGCCCTGCCAGCTATCTACGCCATAAAAAACTGCTGCGCTCTCAAGAACTGCTTACCACCTCAGATCTAAGTATTACCCAAATTACTCTGGACTGTGGTTTCAACGATGTTGCCCATTTTTCCAAATTATTCAAACAAAAATATGGAGTTTCGCCCTCTGCTTATCGAATAAACCAGTTGGTTTAGTAAGTCATTTGAGGGTAGCTGGTTCGTTGATATTTACTCTGTTGCCAACGGGTGATTTTACAAAGCCTTTGACCAAAAAAATAAAGAAAATAGGGTGCCGCCTCATAAAATGCGTAAACATTTAGCTTGAGGTAGCCCCCTTCTCTCATCAATGGAATTTTTCTTCAAAGAGCTGTTTCATTGCTTGCCAGGCTCTTCGGTCGGTAGCAGGTTGGTAAAACATCCCTGGTTGATTGGCGTTGGGGTTGGTAAAAGCGTGTCCGGTATGGCCAAAAGCCAAAATTTGCCAGTCGGCTTTGCGCTCTGTCAGTTCCTGGGCCAAGGCTACCGTTTGTTCAGGGGTAGCCAGTGGGTCTTCCCAACCGTGTAGTACTAACACCGCCGCTTTGATGGGGGTAGGGTGAGACATAGCGGGAGCATCATATACCCCATGAAAGCTTACTACTCCCTGGAGGTGTGCCCCCGAACGTGCCAGGTCAAGTACCGCTTTGCCGCCAAAACAAAACCCAATGGCTCCTAATTGCTCAGTATCTGTCAAAGCGTGTTTTTTGAGCACATCTAACGCCAACTCCATACGTTGCAGCAACAGTGGACGGTCACTATTTAGTTCATCCATCAAAGCCTGGGCTTCTTCCTTGACTGAGGCACGCCTGCCTTTGCCATATAAATCTATAGCAAAGCCTACATACCCCATACTGGCAAGAACAACTGCTTTTTGGTTGTCAAACTCGCCTTGTCCTCTAAAGGTATGTACTACCAGTATACCTGGGCGCTTTTGCTGGGTAGTATCGTACCAACTAATGGTTCCCTCAAAATCATTGCCTTGAGCATCTTGATAAGTGATAGTTTCAGTTTTTATCATTGAATAAAATTTTTGTTACTTAACATAATTTAAAGTTATACAACTAATATTGATCAAACATTCCTATATCGTAGCCGCTCGAATGGAAGCAAGCACCTTTTCGGGACGACAGTGATTGAGCCCTGCACCCCAACTGGAATTAAACTCTATAATGCACCAACCTCCTGTTTTATTGTAGCCTATGTCGAGCACAAATGAGTGGGGGAGAGCCGCAGCCTCGGCAGCGTGCAAAAAATGGTGGATAAACTGTTGGGCAGTTTCAAGATCAGCGTTGCCTTCATACAAAGCCAGGTCTTGTACTTGTTTGCCTAGCACAAATGCGCGTGCTTCTGCCACCAGGTCAACCACCTCCGAGCAAATCAATATTTCGTTGTCCAATGCTTGTATTGCTTCCACTTCATTTTCCAGCCGAACTACTTTGGCAGCCAATAGTTTTGGCTTCACCGACTTTATAAATACGGGCAACTGGTCTGCTGCAAAATATTTCGCGACTATTAAGCCCAACTTCCGTTTGACCCAGCGATAAGGCAATTGGGCAACGAGTTCGTCTTGTGGCGATAGTAAAGTACGCCCCAATACCTGAGCCAACACCAAGGCAAAAGTATCGTTACCGTAAATACTAACGCGACCATTGCCAGTCTTGGGTGGATGCCAAAACCTGCCAATGCGTATTACTTTGCCTCCGTACTGTTGCCATACCAGCGCCAAGGCATCTCGTTCTTTGTCTGCCTTTTCGGGGATTAGTAATACTTCGTTTGATAAGTCCATTTTCACTGGTCAATACCCCCATTGTCCATCTACCAAAGCATCAGCAATCGCTTTTACAAATGAATCGGCCACCAACTTAGACTTATGCTCAGTTTTAAGCGTGTGCCAGGGCACGCCGTTGACATCTGCCATTTTTTTTGCCCATTTTATGCTGTCAGCATCTTCGGGGCTGCCCACAATAAAGCGCCGCTTATCAGGGTTTTTGACATATTCTTGTAAAAAGTAGCCATACTCCCAACGACTGGTAGGACCTATATTTGGGGCAAATACCCCTGCTTTTTCCTGGGTCCAATAAGTAGGTAACCAAAAAGCTGTAATATCGCATAAGTTCAGGTATTGCCACTCCCAGGGTATTTGTTTGTCTTGAATGGCCTCAGTCTGGTTAGCCGGGTGCGCATTGTCAATGTCTGCCCAATTACCTGTTTCAGGTTCAGGCGACACCACCATCATTCCAGGATGCAACCTTTCATCAGCTTTGAGCGCATTTATCACTGCTCGCCTCCAGCCAGTAGTCATGGCACCATTGGGCGGAGTAGGTCCTGCCAAAAACACTCCTTGTTTGGGGATGACTACATCATGTTTGCGTGAAAATAAAGTTCTGATAGTTTCTTTCATATTAAAATGATTTTGTTAGTGTTGGTTTTGCTTATTTCAATGACAAATACCTATAACAGAGAGAGCAAGAGTTTGATAGTCAGGCAAGCAGATAGTTAAGTTATTGCGCCATACAACAGGTATTTAGGTCATGTGTTCTTGTTTTACTCCAAACTGCAAGTACAAAAATGCGGCGAGTGCCGAAAACCCTCCTAACCAAAATGTCCACGGAAAGTTTGCTGGATTATTGGCAAACACCCAAGCCGATACAAGCGCCCCTATGCCAATGCCTGCTTCCAGGGCAATATACAAAGTAGCCAAGGCACGCCCTCTGGCATGATCTTGACTCAAATCAATGGTCCAGGCAAAAGCAGTAGGGGACATAATGCCCACCGCTATCCCAAAAAATACCGCACCTATCATCAATGTCAGCGGGGTAGTAGCCAGCCCAATGATTACCATAGAAATTAACTGAATGATAGCGCCTGCTTTTATCACTGGTACCCTGCCAAAACGATCGGATACTTTGCCTGCAACAAACCTGATACCCAACGAACTTAAAGTAAATACTGTAAAGAATAAGCCCTTGTTTTGAATACCGAGATGGTCGCTAAAATCGGGTACAATGGTAAGGATAATGCCAAACGAAAAGACAGACAACAGCAAAGTTACAGAAGGAGCAACTACCCTCAACTCTATAATATCTTTGGGGTTTATTTTCAACAAACTCCACCTAAATGGCTGGCGTTGCTTTTCGGGCAAGGTTTCTTTAAGTTTGATCAAGATAAGAATAGATAAAATAGCAAATCCTGAAGAACAATAAAACATATACTGAATAGGGTAATGCAAGGCAATATAACTACCAAAAGCAGGCCCTATAGCAGTGCCAATGTTATTGGTCAAACCAAAAATTCCCATAGCTTCGCCTCTTTTACGTATAGGTACTACATCGGCTACATAGGCTGCTGTACCAGTGGGTGTAAACCCGGTAGACAAACCGTGGACAAAGCGAATAAACAAAAAGCCACCTACAGTGAGCAACAGGGGGTATAAAAAACCAGTAAGAAAACAAACTACTGCACCAAATACAATGATAGGAATACGCCCTATAGTATCGGTAAGCTTGCCACTAAATGGTCGTGACAAACCCGCTGCCAGCGTAAATAAGGCAATGATAAGCCCCTTGTATTCTTTGCCTCCTAGCGAGGTAAGAAAAGAGGGTAACTCTGCCAAGATCATAGAAAAACTGGAAAAAAATAAAAATGAACTTAGGCAAAGCAGCCCAAATTGTGTGGTATAAAAGCTGGACTCTTGATCATTTATTTGTTTATTCAAATAAGGAGGTGATTTACTGGTTTGCTGCTTGTTTGATTCTGGAGTATTATGGGTATTATTAGTGTCTTGCATATACATAAATTTATGCCGCAAGTTGCCAAGATTATTCTATTTCCCAAAGTGTTTAGGGCATTATACAAATAAAGCCACCCCTGTATTCAGAGGTGGCTTGGGTAGAATTAGTCCAGAGTCGGTAGACCGTAGTCGGTAGCCATTAGAGCTTTATTAGTCCAGAGTCGGTAGACCGTATATAGGTAAAATAGACTAATTACTTATTTTTATTTTTTCTGGTCTTGTCCGATGCTAAAGTTAAGGAGCAACATATTTTTTGCATTGGTATTGCCCAACGCTTTAGCCTTGAGCCAATCAGCTTTTGCTCCTTCATTGTCTTTGAGCAACCACTTAGACTTGCCTCTTAAATAATAAGCTTCCGAATAGTTTATATCCAACAGCAAGGCATTATCAAAGTCTTTGATTGCGCTTCTGTAGTCTTTTAATCGTATTTTTGCGTGCCCCCTGTCCATGTAAGCTTCTTTGAAGCGGGCATCTGCCCAAATAGCTTGGGTATAGCGTGTAATGGCATCATAAAAAGCCTCGTCGTCCAATCTTTCATTACCTAGCTTATAAAACTGAATTGCTTCGGCATTGCTCGATGATAAGCCTGTATTATACTTGTTGGTTGTATTACTGGTGCGTTGATTGTTGCCGCCCCTTGTTTTACAATACTCCTGCATCAAGCCTTCTGCCTTATAATCACCCAATTCTTTGGCTTTCTTCAAATCTGCGCAAGTGCCTACTGCATCACCCAACTCGTAGCGTGCCAAGGCACGATTACGGTAAGACCATCCATCGTTTGGATCTATCTTCAAGGCGTTGTTGTAATCTTCTATGGCATCTTTATAACGTCCCAGGTAGTACTTGGTACGAGCGCGGTGGGCATACGCCCAGCGATAAGAAGGTTTTAAGGCAATGGCCTTGTCAAAGTCAAGCAAGGCTTCTGCATATTTTTTGGCCACCACTTTGGCATAGCCCCGGCTGGCATACGCCCAGTCATACTCAGGGTTAATTTTTATGGCCTTGCTAAAATCAGCAATTGCCTGATCGAGGTTACCTGCCTTACGGTTGGCTCTACCCCGGTGCCCATACGCCATGTAATGGTCAGATTTTAGGTGTACACATTTGGTATAAGCACTGATGGCCTCTTGCCACTTTTCGTTCAATAAAGCTTTGTCACCATCAGCAAAGTACTCATCAGCAGTCTTGGCGGGACCGTCACCAGTGCAAAAGTCATCTAGCCACTGTTGTGCTTTTTGGTTTTTTAGGCGCAACGCACTTGTCCAATCTTTACAAGCTTGCTCCTGGTTGCCAAAACGGTAATGAGTAATGCCTCGCCATAAGTAAGCATCAGAAAAACGAGGGTTTAGAATAATAGATTTTGAGTAATCGCGTACCGAATTGGTGTAGTCGCCCAACTTAGCTCTTACATAGCCCCGGTTGTTGTATGCCATGGCGTATTCTGGATCCATAGCAATGGCCTTGTTGTAGTCTTGCTCGGCTTCGGTAAACCTTTTTAGTTTGGCCTTGGCCCACCCACGATTATTATATGAAGCAGCATCTGCCATTTTTAGCCCAATAGATTTGTCATAATCATCTATAGCGCTCTGAAAAACCCTCATGGTAAGGTAAGTAAACGCCCGGTTATTGTAGGCTTTGGCAAAAGTAGGTTCTAAAGCGGTTGCTTTGGTATAATCACTCACTGCTTCTTTGTAGCGTTTTAGCCCAAAGTTTGCGAGCCCTCGGTTATTATAAACCTTCGATTGGTTAGGTTCTAGTCTTAGCGCAATATCGCAATCCTGCACTGACTCAAGGTAACGACCTAATCGGTATTTAGCGATGGCACGATTGGCAAAAAATGCAGCAACATTGGTTTTTTGAGCTATAGCGTTGTTATAGTCATTCACTGCTCCGTCGTAATCTTCTTTCATTAGCTTTTGATTGCCGCTGTCAAAATACTCCTCTGCAGTTTGCGCCCATGTTCCTGATGCTCCTAACAGGCAAATAAAAAACAAATAGTAGAAAGGTTTGCGCATTGATGTGTTATTTTGGTTCACAGTAATACTATCACTTAACAATTGTTATACCTAAAAATTTGGGTAGCCCAATTGGATTAATTTTTCAGACAAATCTAAGTGATTTATAATAAGTTTGTGATAATAAGACAAGTAAAATGCTATAAGGTAGTATTTAGCCGCAAAAAAAGCAAACAATTTTCATGTAAGTTTTGGTGAGATTTAGTAAAAAAAGTATTTATAGTCTGACGCCCAACAATAAAACATCATCTCTTTGTTCAGTGTTTTTCATGTGATTTTTCAAATGATCTAATAATACTTTTTTTTGCCTGGCAACTGGCCATGGCGAAATGTCAAACAATAATTGTTTGAGGCATGCTGTCCCTATTTTTCGGCGTTTTTCATCATTTTGGTCAGCATAACCATCCGACGATAAATACAACATGCTACCTTGAGGCAAAGGTAGTTGATGGCCTTCAAACTCCAAATCTTCACGCCTTTTGCTGCCTATAGACCGCCGGGTTCCTCTTACCTCGATCAACTCATTGCTTTTGGGAGTGATATAATACAAAGGACGACGCGCACCCGAAAAAGCTACATTCGTAACCTGAGTATTGTCTGTAGAGCTAAGCCTACACATGCCCACGTCCATACCGCTATTGGTATTGCTTTCTTGTTTTTTGAGTGCATAGCCAAATTTTACATTTAGCTCGCTTAGGATTTCTTGAGGCTGCATGATCCTTTGAACTTTCACAATGTGATCGAGCAAGGTATTGGTAATCATACTCATAAATGCTCCTGGTACCCCATGCCCAGTACAATCTACTGCCACTATAAATATATGCTCGTCAATTTTCTCTATCCAGTAAAAGTCACCCGATACAATATCTTTAGGTCGATAAATACAAAAATACTCTTGAAGAAAAGCATCTACCCTTGAGGTAAAAGGAAGCGTAGCATCTTGTATGTTCTTAGCTGCTTTGATGCTTTGTGTGATCATGGTGTTTTTTTCTGACAAAGACTTATTCTGGTTTTCTATAAAGTCACGTTGGCTAATGATTTCTTCCTGTTGTTGGTGTAACTCTTGGTTGAGTTTGCTGAGGTGTAAGTTGGCTTTTTGTTTTGAACGATAATACCTGTACAACACTACGGCAAGCAGCACCATTGCAAAAAAACCACCACTGATAATAATCAACCATAAATACTGGGTTTTCAGTTTTTGCAACTGCATCGCTTTTTCCTGCTTCAGTAGTTCATTTTCGTTTTCTTTGCGCTCGGTATCATACTTTGCCCGCATCTTGGTGAGTAATTTTTTGCCTCGTTGATCATATAATTTGGCATTTACCTTTTGATATTTTCTCAGGTAGTTCCAGGCTCCTATCATGTTGCCCCTGGCCGAATCGAGCAAAGCCAGACTTTGGTAATTATACATGACCAAATCATTCATCCCTTGTTTTTTGGTAATACTTAGGGCATTTTTAAGCATGGTATCTGCCCGGTTCAGATTGCCTGAAAGGACAAAGAGTTCTCCCAGGTTGGTAAAACTATTGGCAATTTGCCGTTGAGTACCCACTTTTTGTTTGAGCTTGAGCGATTGTAAAGAAAACTCTATGGCTTTGGGGTATTTTTTTTGGTAGGCGTACAATAAGCCCAGATTATATAAGGTGCTGGCAATTCCTCTTTCTGATTTTTGGGCTTTGTATATTTTTAGGGCTTTTTTATAAAAAGCCTCAGATTGCTTGTATTTTTTGAGCATGCGATAAATGACCCCCTTTCGGCGATAAATAAGAGCAATAGTCATAGGGTCGTTTTGCTGCTTAAATGCCTTGATTGCCTTATCATAATACTGTAAGGCTTTGTCGAACTGTCGCCTTCCCTTAAACATCCGCCCCAAACTTATGTATGACTGTGCAATGCCTTTGAGGTTTTGGGTAGAGTCATAAATATCAAGTGATTTTTGGTAATAAGTTTCCGACTCCTCAAGTTTGCCTTGCTCAGCAAACAAAGAACCTAATAGTTGAAAAGCTCTTGCCTTGATCAAAGGGTAGGAGGTCGCCTTCATTTTGTCCAGCGCCTGGTGGTAATATTTCAACGATTTTTTATAGTTGCTACGTTCCTGCCAAAACCTACCTTTTTTTAATAATGCCAATATTTCGTACTTCGGTAATTGTTTGTTGTGGGCTATTTCCAGCATTTCTCCCAGAAGCGAGTCTGCCTTGTAGTGTTGTTTGCGGGTTTCGTAGGCAGAGGCTACCTTCAATAAAAACCGGGCTTTTTGAGTATCGACTTTTAAGCTTAAATACTCTTTTTGTAAGCTATCAAGGGGGATTGATTGTGCCTGAACACTGGCATTAGCAACTAACAATACTAAAATACTTATGACCAGAATTTCACGCATTTTAATCAACTTTTTGTGTTTATGAGTTTGTACTTGTACTGTAAACATTAAGCAATGCTCGATCTTATGAAGCATTTGTTGAATATTTTTGTTATCAATTTCTTTTTCAAAAATATCTGAATAGGCTTTGCTTGATGCTGTTGAGAATATTCGAAAGTATGGAAGCCTCACCTTGCTCACCAAAAATTAATTATAAAAAATAGCCAGCGAACACATTACAAACGTCAAAGACTATGCTTATTAAAATAGTAAGGAACGATGCAAAAATAAAGTTCTATAGTTTAAGGAAATATTTTTTGGTCAGGCGAGGTCAAAAAACGCGGCATAGCCATAGCTATGGCAAGTTTTTTTAACGAAGCATGTCCAAAAAAGATGAGGTTAAGAATGTAAATTTATTTTGACACCGTTCCTAAGACCACAAAAAAATATTTATTATGGAATATGAAAACTTTAAATTTGGGATGCGATCCAGCAAAGTACAGGCACATCGCGATACCATTAGTGTCGAAGAGTTTCAACGACGCCTTAATTTTTATAAAAAGAAATACGAAGCTGAACAAAAAGCCAGGGATGAAGCTTGGTTAAACAGTCGTCAAGAAGAAACTCAGCTGAGCCAATCAGATGCCAAGGAGACCATTACAACACCGCTTGAACACACCGAAAAACATACTGAAGAAGCACCTCTCGAAGTAGATCGTCTGTTTTTACAACGAAATGACCAAACCGAGGGCTTGCTAAATAACGAAGGTGATATACCTGCGCCTGAAAAACTATATACCTCCTCTGCCCAAGGTAAACCACCAAGGCATTGAGACAAATAGTTTATCGTTGAAATACAGGAAAAAGTGATCACTCTTCCTCTTTTTTTCTTATCATCTCTAGTACATATTCCATTTCAGTATCTACACCTTTCAATATATCTCCCATTTTAGGTTGTAAATTATAGTCTGGCATAATACCGTGCCCCTCAGTTTTATAATCCGATGCAATGGCATTGCTGTATTTAATTAATGGAATTTTGAGACGCATTTTGGTATAAGGTAGGTTTACGTAACAGATACGTCCTGCGGTACACCCCTTGTAGCCTCCTCCTGTTTCTTCCCCTATAAAAAAACCTCGTTTATTGGCATGCACCAAAGAAGCAAACTGTGTAGTGGCCGAAAAGCTACGCCCATTAATTAATATATACAGGTTACGCTTGTAGTTATATTTGCTTGGCTTGTGAGTTTTGAGGTTGTAGTGTAGTTTATTGGAAACATAATACCCTGAGTCAGTTTTTACCAAGAGTTTATTGTTGACCATGCGACTTCGGTAAGAGTTAACATACCGCATAAAAGAGAAAGGGCGATTAGTAGTTACTTTCTCGTAATTGAAGTATTTAAACCTGCGTTTTGTAAGGTATGAGTAAAGCAAGATACCATTCCGAACTGTTCCTCCACTATTTTCGCGTAAATCTAATATCAAGTGTCTCACCCTTTTTTTGCGGAGGGTACGAAAAACGTTGCGTATATATTGACTAAAACTAAAGCCTTGCTTGCGGAGGGTATTGTTTTGAAAAGATTTGATTTTGAGCACGGCTACTCTGGCACGTTTGAGGGGGTGTTCGGTAGCTGGGCGGGTATTGTCTGCGCTTTCATCGTCTTGGTTGCCTATCATTTTGAACTGGAGGGCAGGTGCTTCGCTTTGCCTTTGTTTACGTACCGATTTTCGGTATTCTTTGCGGGAGAGAGAAGCAAGCCGATAGTGAACACGCTGTTTGCTTTGGGTTTCAATACATTGGATGTTGAATGTATCTACCTTGGCGTTGATATAATAAGGATATAACAAAGGAAAATCCTGATCGAGAATCCGATATTTGTAAGTAGTATTAAATCCATCGGAGGGGGTGTAACTAAATAGTTTATTAATGACTTTATGTATAGGTTGCCCGTTGATATGTGCTACCTGTAGTCCTAACTGTACCGTAGAGTCCTGGCTATGGTTTTGATAAATGTAGGCTTTACCATTGATAAACTTGAGATGCAATGGAAAGTAGTTAATTTTTTTACGGAAGTGATTTCTAAATTTGACTGAGGTATATAGTTGAGTATGCCCACAGTTGATTTGCACAGCCAGGGGGCGCACCAAACGGTAAAACTCTAACTCGGTCATAGGGCGAGTAATGTGTTTTTTGAGGCTATCATATTTTTTTGCAAATGCGGCTTTACTGGTATACCAATAAAATCCCGGATGCGCTTCCTTGAAAGCATTAAACAAGATATCGAAATCGGCTTTTAATTGCTTTACCGAGTATTTTCGGCTGGCTTTGAACCCAATAATTCGTTTTTTGGCAGAGGCTGTTACCTTATCGCTTGCTTTTACCTTTGCCTGAGCAATGCCTGAAGTATATACAAAGAGTAAAAGGTTACTTACAATAAATGAGGTGTACAGCGAAATACTTTGTCGATTTACATGGTTTCTCATGAATTTTTAGACGAATGTTTTTTGAATATTGTTTTTATCAAAATAAAAAATCCACTTGCGCTATGCAAATGGATTGTTGTCTAAAAAAAAGAGCGTGATACCAATGGGCGGTTTTATAACACTATTTTCTGCAAAAGAGCCTGGCTTTCGCCCCAACTTCCTATCATAAAAAATGCACACACCTTATACTTCTTCTTCCTCCTCATAGTCAATGTCAATACTCTTGACAATGTTTTGTAAATAGTTGTAGGCCGATAACACCCTATAATCGCGGCGTTCTTCGTCTTCACATTCAAAAAAGCCCTCTTTGGTCATTTTGCGTACAAGGTGGCTTACCCTTTCGTAATAGCTTGAGTTTTCGGAAATATCTCGGGTTACTTCAAACAATTGTTGTTGTAGGTTAGTATCCACCTTGCTTTTTTGCTCAATGTCGGTCATGCTAAACTGGTAACCCTCACCAAAACTATTGTCAAAATCAGCAAAGAAGGCTAAAATATCAATGTATTTATAAAAAGTTTCTATTTTACGCTCTAGTATATAGTTGGCTTCTTCTTTCGAAAAATAGTAATAGTTATTTCCAGCCTCAAGGGTAAAGCCAATGGCACCAAAATAATCAAATATCTCTTCAAAGTGCTCCTCTATTTGATTAAACAATTGTCGATGGCGGTATACCTTACTGTTGGCGCTGATAAAGTTGCCCCGGCTCAGCAAGTCAAAAATTTCTTTGAGAAAAGGAGTAATTTCTTTCATTTGTTTACATTAATTTGTGCCTCTACCACTGCTTGGTACACCTGGCCGTTACGTTCTTCCAAAAGTACTGTCCAGTCCTGAGTAGATGACTTGATAGTGGCAAGGTCATAATTTTTGATAGTTACCAGTTGTAAATCAGTTTGAGTACAGATGTGGTATTGTTGATTAAAAGCAGCAATAAATTTTTGGGTACGATGAGGGCGACCACTCACGCATATTTCGCATCCCAATGCCGATTTATGGATAAAGTGCCCCTCTATATGAAAAGCCTGTAAGCCCTGTAGTACCTCAATCAAACGTTGATTGGTCATAAAATTTGCCCCTTTTACTTTCAGTTTGATCAAGGTTTGGTTTTCTTTAAATATAATGGCCGGAATCATTTTTTCTACCTCAGTATGGCTTATGCAAGTACCGGTTTGCTTAGGGTGAATGAACGACCTGACATGCAATGGAATGTCTTTTTTCATTAAAGGGATGATCGTCTTGGGGTGAATCACCTTTGCACCATACTGGGTCATTTCGGCTGCTTCCCAATACGACAAATAAGCATATTTTTGAGCATTGGCTACTATTTTGGGGTCAGCGTTCAATATCCCATCCACGTCTTTCCAAATAGTAAGTGAGGTAGCTTGCAGGCTGGCAGCAAAAATAGCCCCGGTAAAATCAGACCCTTCGCGCCCCAATGTGGTGGTTTTGTTACCTACTGTACCAGCTATAAACCCCTGGGTGACTACCTGCCCCTGGGCAAGCATAGGCAAGACTTTTTGCCTAACACGTGATTCAGTAATTTCCCAATCTATTTGTGCGTCGCGCCACTCGGCATCAGTATATAATACCTGGCGGGCGTCCAACCATTGACAGGCAAGTCCTTCTTGTTGCAAGTACTTGCTAATCAGTTGGGTAGAAATGATTTCACCATAAGAAATTACCTGGTCATAGGCTTCATCGTATGACACCGTGTGGTGGCTCACGCTGCTTAATTGCTGCTTTAATTCTTCGAACAGGTTTTCGAGCAACGAAAAAATACTATCTTTGCGATCTGTAAATAAATTTTGGGCAATGTCCCAATGGTATTGTCTGATGTTTTCAAGCGTTGCCTGATAGTCTTGCTGCTCCCAGTGAAGACTAAAAAGTTGTTCCAGTGCATTGGTTGTTTTACCCATCGCCGAAATAACAATCACCAAACGTTGGTCGGCAGCCTGTTGCTTTAATATATGCAGCATATTTTTTACCGACCGGGCATCTTTAACTGATGCGCCACCAAATTTGAAAACTTTCATAAACAACCAAATTATTCAGTAAATACAAGAAGTTGAAGGAGTGTGCTACTTGTGTTTGCTGGCTTCCCATTGATGGGAAAGTATCCAAAGCGCATACACTTAATTTCGATTAAGTTTCAATACTAGATATATCTATGGTCTTATACAAAAAATGATGAAGCAATGAGCGAAAAATTATCTTTACCCATTGGTACTACTCTTAGTCGATTTATCAGGGAGCGACAAGAGCAGTTTACTTATGCAAGTGGGGAGCTGTCGCAACTACTGAGGGATATTTCGGTGGCAGCCAAAGTAGTAAACCGTGAGGTAAACCGTGCCGGGTTGACCAATATATTGGGTAAACATGGGGCTCAGAATGTACAAGGTGAAGAACAACAAAAGTTGGATGTAATAGCCAATAATTTATTTATAAAATCTTTGAGCAATGGAGGAGAAGTTTGCGCCATTATTTCGGAAGAAGATGAAAATATTACTGATACCCAAAACCCTCAGGGCAAATATGTCATTGCAATGGATCCTTTGGATGGGTCGTCTAATATAGATGTAAATGTATCTATCGGAACTATTTTTTCTATTTATCGACGACAGTCTCCAGTAGGTTCTCCAGTGCAGGAGTCAGATATTTTCCAGAAAGGCACCGAACAGGTAGGAGCTGGTTATACACTTTATGGTTCGTCTACTATGCTAGTGTATACTACCGGGCATGGGGTCAATGGCTTTACCCTTGAGCCTTCATTGGGCGAGTTTTTATTGTCACACCCTGATATGAAAATTCCCGCTAAGGGCAAAATATTTTCTATCAACGAAGGGTCAGCCATAGACTTTGGTCCAGCAGTGAAAAACTATATCAGCGATTGTAAAAAGAACAAGTTCAAAGGACGTTACATTGGCTCTTTGGTGGCAGACTTTCACCGCAACTTGCTCAAAGGAGGCATTTATGTTTATCCGTCTACCAAAAGTGCTCCCAATGGCAAGCTCCGTTTGTTGTATGAGTGCAACGCATTGGCTTTTATAGCAGAGCAGGCAGGAGGAAAGTCATCAAATGGTGTACAACGTACCTTAGAGATAGAGCCTACCGAGCTTCACCAGCGTTGTCCATTATACATTGGGTCAAAAGAAATGGTAGAGCGCGCCGAGTCTTTTATTATGGCAGGCGAAAATGTAGAGAAGTAGCAAAGTTTTAACTACAGCCTCAAGGTATAGGCGACAAGCCACAAGCTTGAGGCTGTCTCATAAACAGTCAAGTGTTTTTTAAAGTTAAAGCCGGGTAAATGGTGCTCTACTGATGGTGCTCTACTGACGCTCGTTTCCCAACTATCGACCTGCTTTCGCCTTGTCGCTTGGAGCTACCTCTCAAAAGGGCAATAAAAAAAGAGCCATACCAACCATTACCACAGACTAAACGCACTATGTTTTTTTTATAATCTTGGCATTTTCAAGCAATTGCCTTAGGTATTCATTACTCCAACCA
>NZ_CANLRP010000044.1 GCF_947493425.1 uncultured Microscilla sp.
TTGCAAATCTTTAAAAAGTACAATAAAGAGTGCCCTCTTATTGAAATTGTACAAAATTCAACTCGATATTCACATTATTATAAATGTCAAGTCAAGGTGATATGTGTGGCTGCAAATGTATAAAAATAAAAAAAGGGTTGTCGATGATTTACCGACAACCCAGGTAGTTTTTTAAAAAAGTTATTTTTCAACTGTTACTTAGACAAAATCAAAGTACTATATAGGGCGTTGTTCAACTCTGGAATAGTAGAACCATATTTAGCGTTGATCACCTTGATCATTTCATTGGTAGCTACCGCATTTCCGGCAGGGGTCAGGTGAATACCATCTAAACTAAAAATACCTCCTTGAATAAAAGCAGTACGGTAAGTAATCCCATTGAGGGTAACTCCGTTAGCGGTGGCGGCTTGCCCCAAAATAGTATTGATGTCTAAATAAGCCAAACCTCTGGCGTCTGCCTCTGTTTTGATCGCAGCATTGTATGCATCCACGGCAGTATTACAAGCAGCTGCTTCTGTTTTATCCAATACCAGGTTGGTGCCCAAAGGATTGTTAGGGTGTAACCCATAAGGGAAACCATTGTTTGCCCCAGCATCTGTCTTACCTAAAGACGCATAATTGGTTTGTTTGCCCAACAAGAAGAAATCTTCAGCAGTAGCCTTACGCACCGTAGCCCCAGTGCCTTCAGTAATATAAATATCAGCATTGTCTGGTCCTCCACCTGCTTTTACTGCAGCCTGTAGATTCACCAATGTTACTGTGGTAAAATGAGCAGCATAAGTAAGCTTAGGAATGGTAATCAAGATACCTTTGGCGCTCCCAAACTTGTCTAGTAAAGTCTTGTAGTTTGCTTCAAACACCGTAGTAGGAGTGATAAACTCTGGGGTAGCTCCTCCCTCTACTGCATACCTGAGCACATCATTGCCTCCCATCCAGCAACTAAAAAATGTAACCCCTGCAGCCTTAGCCGTCACAAAATCTACATAACTGCTGGTAGCATCGCTGGTACCCAACAAACGCTCAAAGTAGTTGTTAAAACCAGCTGCATTGTTAAAACCATAACCTGCTGTAGTCACTTCAGCCACCTTAATACCTGGTATGCCCAGGTTGTTCAAGTCTCCAGTATATTTTTCTAATAAATTGGTTTTACCATCAGCGCCCACTCCTATGATTGCCAGGCTACTGGTTTCGTTTACAATGGTAGGCTTTAGATCGGTAAGCTTCAAAAAGCCTGAGCCGTTTTCTTTGCCTGTACCAAAAGTAGGCTGTACAAAAGCACCACCACCTACTTGGGCAAACTGCCCTGCCAACAAATTTGGAAAAGCATATTGCATACCATCATTGTATAATCCACCATTGGTCAAGCCAGCGGTAAGAGAATTACCCACTGCAATGTATTTGCTAAAATCAGCGGTTCCCGCCGATGCCGCAGTAGGCAATGTAGGCGTAGGCGAAGGGGTTACCTCTTTGCATGAGGTAAAGCCTATAAACAATAGTCCGATAAGAACTAAAATGATAGGGTTTTTTCTCATAACTATCATTGTTTTCATCTTAATATATTTTGAATGTTTTTGAATCTGAATAATTGAAAGGCAGGTTGCCAACACTAAACACTGGCAACCCTTGGCAGGCATAATGTTAGTTAAGCGCCTGATCGAACGTGATAGACAAATAATACATTTGACCAATGAAAGGGGCGCCAAAA
The DNA here is from genome assembly GCF_947493425.1 of uncultured Microscilla sp. Classification (GTDB taxonomy): domain Bacteria; phylum Bacteroidota; class Bacteroidia; order Cytophagales; family Microscillaceae; genus Microscilla. Next base: position 1,706 of record NZ_CANLRP010000044.1, read on the forward strand.
CTAGTGCGGTAATCATTGTTGCCAATGTTAGATGCACCTAACTTCACGATAGACTTCAAAGACTTGATTTTGTAGTTTACCTGAGCATCTAACACTCCATAAGCAGGTATATACCCGTGACCAAAGGCAGATCTCCACAAGAAACGGTCTTGCCAACGGTAGTTGATAGAAAAACCTAAATTTTTAACCAAACCACCACGGTTGCTTAGACCGAACTTGTAGCGATCGCCTGGCGTGTTAAACGCAATCTGAAACTCGTCATCAGGGTCAATATCAGCACTGAAAAGCGCTGCGCTATAGTTACCTGTTATAATAAAGTTTTTGGGCAATTTGTAGCTTACGCCAATTCCCAGACCTTGTGAGTTTACTGGTACTTTAGAGTTGATATAAGGACGGAAAGCAGTTCCAGCTGTCCAGCTTCCGGTAGGAGCAGTACCTGCACTTTTAGCAAACACTGTCTGCTGATCCATAAAGTTGTTGTATTGGTTAAAGTATCCATTAATATCAATCAATACCTTATTGGCAATCAACCCTTTATACCCTACTTCAAAAGCAGTCAGTTGTTCTGGCTGGATAAATTCAAGGTTTACAGTATTGCCTTTACTATCTGTGGCGCCTCCTTGAAACAAACCATACTGTTCGGCATTGGCTTTGGTACTCCCCAATAAAATACCTGAAGTACTTGGGAAGTAAATAAACTGTGCCTGAGTGTCAGGGTTACGGAAACCAGTCTGGAACGAAGCTCTGAAGTTATGCTCACGTTCTTTGCCCGCCGAATATACCAAAGAAGCACGTGGCGTGATTTGCCCGTCAAAGTTTTCGTTTTTATCAAAACGAATAGAAGCAGTGATTTTTAAGCGATCTTTCAACAGTTTTTTAGAAACCTGAGTGTATACCCCAAATTCGCCAATTTTAATCCGCTCAAAAGTGCCATTTCCTCTGTTTTCGTTAAATACAGTACCATCAGAAAACAAGTCGTACTGACGATAGTTACCCCCTACCTGAATCTCGGCAAAGTCAATCATATCACTAAAGTTATAATTGAACTCAGCATGGTAAAGGCGGGAATTATCTATAAACCCAGCGCCTCCTCTCTGGAAAACACCCTCTCTTACTGTTTTCAAAGTAGACTCTGCCAAACCATTGCTTGTACCTGGTTGTACGGCAGCATAAGCAGCCGTTTGTGCAGCGGCCACCTGTTCGGCAGTAGGCGTACCACCTGCCAGCAATGTAGGCAATAAAGCACTGGCATAAGTACCAATATAAGTAGGTGCAAGGGTAGAAGTAGTCAAAAGACCCATAGCCGTCATATTGTAAGAGTCTCCATCATCGGTCTCAGACATATACGCTCTGGCAAAAAAGTTAGCCCCTTTTACCTCTGCCTTGTAATAAGTTTGAGTAAAGTCTCTCAAAGCATAACGCTCACCTCCCTGGTATACCGAAGAACCAGAACCACGGCGGAAACTAAAGCTGGCTTCTATCTTAGGCGTGATACGATAATGCAACGCCGCACTAATTTTCATACTGCGGGCATCAAAAGACTCTAACATGTCTTCTTCTTTGTAGCCTAACCTTCGCAATGGTACCGTTCCTAAAGACTGTAGACCATTGGCTACCACTCCTTGTGCCAGTGCAGTATTACCTCCAAACTGACTTGCCAAAGTAGCAGCAAAAGCAGGGTTATTAATAATGCCCAATGCCACCGTGTTGGCAAACGAAGCTGTTCCAAAAGGAGCTACGATAGGCACTTCGTCTCCGTAACTGTTCAAACCATCAAAAGAAGGGTCGCCAATGGTAGGCTGGGTTTCATTTCTTACTGTAGTTACATCGGTACGGTGCGTTACATAATCGTTAGACCGCCAATCTTGCGCCTGAGACAAAGAGAAATTTACCTTAAAAGCAAGCTTGTCTTTCAAAAAAGATTTGGCATAACGAATAGAGGTGTTATACAATGGCTGAGTGCCATAGGCAGTAGCACCATCTTTGGCAGTGTTTGATGTAGCCACCCCTCCTTTTACCAATACACTGAGACCTTGGTATTCAAACGGGCTTTTACTATTCATCATCAAAATTCCGTTAAAGGCATTAGGGCCGTATAATGCCGAAGCAGCACCTGGTACCAGTTCCATGCTTTCCATGTCTAGCTCCGAAATACCTACCACATTACCCGTAGGGAAGTTTAATAACGGCGCAGCATTGTCCATTCCATCCATCAACTGTACCATACGCACGTTGGATATAGTAGCAAAACCACGGGTATTAATTGAAGCGAAGTTCATGCTACCCTTATTTACGTGTACTCCTTTGAGGTTGGCAAGTCCATCGTAAAAATCAGGTGCTGCTGTATTTTTAATGGCAATGATGTCCATCTTTTCAATCGTTACCGGAGACTCCAGAATTTTTTCCTCCACCCTTGAGGCAGATACAACTACTTCGCCAATAAGACTGTTACTTTCTTTAAGACTTACCTGAATATTACTATTACTTCCAGTAATATCAACGGTTTGACTAGCATAACCTATGTAAGAAATTTTGAGTTTAAAAGGTGTTGGTTGACTTACAGACATACTAAAAGAACCATCTGCCTTAGTGGTGGTTCCTTGTACTGTTCCATCTACAACAATGTTTACCCCAACCAGGCCTTCTCCAGTCTTGTTATCTTTTACTACCCCTGACAAAGTTACTTGTGCCTGGGCATAAGCAGTAGATAACAGGCAAACAAAAATAGAAAACAGAAGTTTACGTAAATGTTTCATCATAAACTAAAAATTTAATTTGTTTTTGTGTATAAATTGTAAAATTTTGTACTATTCCTAATTTCAAATATAGTATAATAACATATATGGTCAAAAGATTACATAATTTATGTGAATATTTAAAATTGTGTTTTTTTTAATTTGTTTATCACTTCCATAACAATGTAATGATTTTAACAGTTATGTAAAAGTTCATTAAGTAACAAATTGAATATAGCATAAAAAACTGACTAACAGTTAGTTGCGAGTCATAGCAATGTATACCACATTTACTTGGTTGATTGGGTGAGTCACCCAAAAGGAATGAAGGGCTTTTGGTTCCGAAAAAACCCTGAAAATCAAACCAAAACCCATATAAACTTACGTCTGAGGCCACATCATAACCATACACGCTACAGACAAACTTATAAGCTCAGATGCTTTGTGTAAATTTATATAGTTTAAGCAAAATCAATGAAAAAACTGCCGCTCCACCCCAAAACCCTCCCTCTTAAACAAGGGAAAATAGAATGTAAGGTTTCACATCAATTAAAACCGTTTATCCCAAAAGAGAAAATAAGATCATTTTTTCAAACTATTGGTCAAAAATATCGTTTAAGTTGCCCTGCTACTTAGTTTACTTTACAGTTGGGCAACCATTTTTTCACTTGTTTGGCAAGTGTTTTATCTGACACATTTATATAAGTGAGATTGGTAAGACTTGCTAATTCTTCGGGTAACGCAATCAACGGATTATTGCCCAGATTCAATACACGCAATTGGGTGAGCTGCCCTATTTCGGGTGGTAGGGTGGTGAGCTGATTATTTCTTAGAATAAGTGATTCAAGCGAAGTCATTTGTCCAATAAAGGTGGGTACTTCAGTCAATTTATTATCCATCAAATCCAGCTTCTTTAACTGCCTCAGTTGAGTAATACTTGATGCAATCTGACTGATTTGCCCATGTGACAATATCAACACGCGCAACTTTATAAACCTACAGATATGCGCTGGTATGGCTGTCAATTGGTGAAAGTTCATGCTTAACTCTTCCAGTTGCCCGAACTGGGTCAATCGTTGGGGTATTTGCGGGCTATACCAATAAGTAAAATATAGGTGGGTAAGATTAGGCAGGCGCTCTATGCCCGCTGGAATAAGCAACGAACGCGTTGCCTGATTGTTGAATGTTTCAAACTTAAGCCGCTGGATGTGGGCAATGTCTTTGATTTGGTCAGCCACTTTAGCCACTTCAAAATTAATCGTAAGCCAGGGAATCGCCTGATTGTTTTTGTATTCTGTCGTTGTCAGGCACTCTATCACCCTGGAAAAAAAACGCCCTCCTTGTTCAAATATCTCCTCTTTGCCGTATTCTTTGCAAGCAAAAGCGTGGTCTATAAAGCGCTCAACAGAAAATGACGCATACACTTGTCCAATTTGTTGGATTCGAGCCTGATCAAAAGCAGAAGCACTGCTGGCATACCCCAACACTAATGCCTGTAGTAAAGCGGGTAGGTATTGGGCAAACAGTTTTTTGACCACCTTGTGCAATGCCTTGTCGTTTTCTGTGTACAAGTAGAGGGCTGCCAGATTGCTATACAGTGCTGGGGGTATTACAAAGTTTTGCATCAACGAAAGACCCAACATTACATTTCTGGTATCACTACTGAGCAACAAATGCGTGATTTTTTCAAGGTTCTTGTCAGACATCGGGGGTAAGGCCACTATTTGCTGCTGATACCATTGTTTTAGTAAGCCTTCGGTAAGACACTGTGTATGTGGGTACTTGTTTAGATGCTCCTGCACCAGGGCTTCTTTGTCTTTAAAACCTGATGCCAACACCACATGGGTAACTTGGGCATGCAAGGTGGTACTTATTTTTACTTGCTGCGCTTTGAGCACCTTTTTCGCTTCCTTTGTTTCGTACAAGGTAGCTTTACCCGCCAAAAAAAGCATACTTTCGGCAGTAATTGGGGCTTGGCTTTGTGACACGATGTATTGCTCTATCAAAGTCTGGGTATATTTTGCCACATGTGCAGTTTTAAGCCCTAGTAAAGGTATAAGATCATACACATTGTGGCACATTTCCTGGGCTTGCTGCCAATGGTTTTGGTAAAGGTAAAAGGCTATTTTTACTATATCAGGCGACAACTGCTGCTTTAGGGCTTGCAACTCTTCTAGAAAGAAAGCTTGCTTTTTAGTATACGAGGAACTGTTTTTTGTGAAAACCAACGTGTCTAACTGATGAAAAATATCGGCAAGTTCAGGGGGTATGTCTTTCATTAGGTTGCCGTCTAAATCGAGGTAACGCAAACGGTTCAGACGAGTAATATCAGACGGCAAATGGATAAACCTGTTTTCGTGCAAACTCAAATATTCCAGTTTGTCCAATGTCAACATCCATTCAGGCAAAGTATTGGGGGCGTTGTCAAACCAACCCCAACGCGCCATATCAAGCGCTGTCAACTGGGTAAACTCAGGCAAAATATCGGCAATATTGGCGCTTGGAAACAAATGCAGTACTTTAAGATGTTTGAGCTTGGTAAAACGTGTGGGTAGCTTTTCGTCAGGCTCCATAGGGTGGCAAAAATACAAGCATTCAAGGTTTTTCAACTTAGTCAGTTGTTTGATCGTATGCCCCAAATCCAAGTCAAAGTTGGATGAAATATCAAGCGAAGTTACATTTTGTAACTTGGTAAAATTAGCTGGAAGCTTTCTTAGGTTACAATCGTTCAGACTTAAGTGCAAACCTTGGGACAGCTGGCACAATACCTCTATTGCTTGCTCCAGATCTAAGTCAAAATTTTTTTGCAAAATCACTTCTTTGAGGCAAGGCAAAGTCCCCAACGCTTCGGGCAGTTTTTTAAGTAAGTTGTCCCGTAAATTGAGCTTTTCGAGCGCCTGCCATTCGGCTATTCTAGGCGACACTACTTTGATGCGGTTATGCTTGGCAATGAGTACCTTAAGACTTTTGTTTTCAAACAATACATCAGGCAGGTCAACAAAATAGTTTTTATTAATGTCAAGATATTCAAGTTTATCGAGCCGGGCAAAAGAGGCAGGCAAGGTTTTGAGGCGATTGTGGTTAATGCCCAGTTTAAGCAAACCAGGAAAGTCTCCCACCCTATCATCCAATGTCTTGAGCTTTTTATGCCCATAAAACAAATCTTGCACTATGGCAGCCTCTTTCAGAGCTGCTTCAAAATCCAGGTATCTTTTCATTCTCACAAATGGTTGATTTAATAAAGGTGTTGGCTGGCAAGCAATTACGAATGAATACATTGTCTTGATGATCGACACCTGTAATCATATTTCTTGATTAAATATAGCAAACCCACTTTGTATTTGCAACCTAATAAAAAAGCCTTGGTACCTGAACCAAGGCTTGCTCTTAATTTTCAAAAACCAGGCGCAAACCAACTACAGTTCCTGAAATGATTTGGCTACCTGACTAAAAGTACCTTGATACTTTTTCCGCTGGCTTGCCATCGTCCAACCCATCAACATATATAAGCTTTTTTTACCTTCTATAAAAGTAAAAAAATAAGCTACATCTGTCTCTATTTCTTTAGTACTGGCATCTATGTTTACGGTTGCTGCCTCCAAGCCATTTATCTTTATCAGCTTACCCTTATGCTTTTTGCTTATTTTCAGGTCTTTCCCCAATTGTTCCATTTTTTGTTTGCGGTAATAGCTCAATACCGATCCTCCACTCAACTCCATGGCTTTCGACAATATCTTTTTTGCTGTAGTATCTTCGTCTATCACAATCACATACATCCCTTTGGTAGTATTTTGGTATTGCAACGATGCATATTGATTGAGCCCAATGGATCGTTTCATATATTTGGGTATTTGTATACTATATTTACCTGGTATTTTTACCAGAGTAAAATCTTCTTTGTCCAGTTTTTCAGGAGCATTGCTATTGCACGACATCAGGGCACACCCTGCCCATAGGCATATTATTAAATATGTAATCTGTTTCATATCTTTTTAGGCTATTAATTTATCTCTTTATAAACGAGGGCAAGCAGTCCAACGGTTAGGTCACCCTTAGCTAAGGTAAGGAATCCACCTCATGAAAGCATACGTTTATTGCAATAAGTTGCCTTCTCCAAATCGCCTACATCTACCGAGACAGAAGCTACATTGGGGAACATTTCTACCAGGCAAGCGGTTATTTTTTTAGCCAATACACTTTTCATTTCAGTGGTTCGCCCCTCCATAATACGTGCAAACACATGAATAAAGTCTGCCTGGGTGTTGGCAGTAATATAATGCTGATAAGGAATGAGCCTTACTTTGATATTCTGTACATCGAACAAGCCGCTGGCATTAGCAACATCAAACACGGCTTGGATTACCTCTTCGGGCTTTTTTCTTTCTATAATGCTTTGATTGCATTCAATCACAAAATGTGGCATATTTTTTTTAAATTAGTTGAATACAAATGTAGGATTTTAGTTGGTAGTTTGTAGCCTGTTTTTGTAGCCAAAATTCATTTTCAATATAAACCAAAGCTTACACCCCTGGCAAGTTTCAATTCTCTTGCTTTACGCAAAAGAGTAACAAATAAAACAGCTTTTTACACCTGCTAGGTTTTGAAAACCTGGCAGGTGTGGGTGCTCAAATAAACAACCCTCCCAAAAAAGTAAATATTTGGACAGTATATTTGATCATCTGGGGAGGAGTAATACTTTTGGGACTTATTTTGTCACTACTTGCCGACTAATGTTTTGCCTTAAGCACCTTTTGATATTCTCGGTATACAGGCATTATATCAGGTTCGGTTTTCATCCATTGACTACGTGCTTTGCCATCTTTCATCCAGCGGTACATCCAAGACACTCCCCATTTTTTGTAGTAAACATCGGTTTGTTGGTAAACAGGGTCTTGCATTGCCTTGGTTAAACTAATAAAACTGTACTTCCGTTGACGCAACTTGCTCAATAATAAGCCTATGTAATCGGCATTGAGGGGATTGTCATGGCACAAGTAAATATGACGTACCGGACGTTTGTATTGAGTCATTGCCATTTTTTCAAAAAAAGTAAAATACTCCAGGGTCTTTTGTATATACAAATTACCTATGCGTTGAGCTTCTTTGGGCTTGCCTTGCTTTTGGTAGTGTTCATACAAATAATTAAACATCCAATCGGAACTTTCTACAGTAAAAGGAGTCAATATATAGTCATTGGCTTGCAGATAATGTACAATTTGGTAGTGTTGGCTAGAGTCTTTGCCCAAATCGTTGTAAGGAAATCGAAAGTAACGCAATTTTTTATGGTATTTTTTGGCAAGCTTCTCAGTAAACTCTTCCCCTTTTAATAAGTCTTGGGTAAATGCCTGATACCCCACTGCCGAATACCGCAAATGACTATAGGTATGATTGCCTAAAGTATTGTAGGGTGATTTGCCCCAGTGCATAAGCAAGCCTACATTGGCAAAAAAACCTTGGTTTTTGGAAAACCGAAGTTTACTTTCGTTGATAAAAATAGCTGTAGGTACTTTCATCTTGTCTAATTGCCGTACCAATTTCAGCGAAGCATCATAGGCTTTGGTATTGGGCACATCATCTATTGTAATGGCCACTTGGAGCTGGGCCAATACGCCTGGGCACACAATCAAACCAGCAATAATCAACATCAAAAGTTTTTTCATTTTTTTTTAAATTTTACTCTCGTGAAGATCGTATAAATCAATCATCACAAAAAAATTAAGCAATATTCATGGAACTCACCAACGACAAACCCCACCAACTAAATTATAATCAGGCGTATCAATTTTTTGACTACCTGCTCAGAGAAAGAGATGACTTAAGCCTGCAATTAAACGTCAAAAAAAATGCATTGATCGCTCTAGACAATCACTTTGACCCTATTTTTGAGTTTCGTTTTCCTTTGCCTTATCCAGTAATTACCGAAAACACACTGGGTGAAGCAGAAACACCCCAAACTTATTTCGAGAAAGTATCTACAGCCATTCCCAACTATTTGATGTTGCTCATTCAGGCAGGCAATGCCGCCCTGGGGTATTTTGAAGAAGGCGAAATGATCAATCATAAGGTCATACGTAAATACATGATCCGCAAAAAACAAGGAAAGTTTCAGGGTAACCACCTCAAAACCAAAGGTAAATCTAAATATGGCTCAAGGGTACGCCTGCAAAATACCGTAGATTTTTTTGAAGACATTAATCAAAAAATAACCGACTGGGAAATAGCAGATGATGCCGAACGAATTATCTATGCTGCATCCATTACCCTCTGGAACATGTTGTTCGATTCTAAGGTAGAGAGTCCCTTTGACAAAGCCGACCCTCGCTTGCGTAAAGTGCCCAAAGATGTACACATACCTACTTATGAGGAGTTGCTCCGCATCAATCGCTTTGCTCATCAGGGATTTGTGCACATTTTCCAGGAAATTGACCTCGAAGCATTTTTTGAAGGATTACTGCCTCAAGACAGTGACGAAGATTGGTGACCCGCTCAGCAACAGTTCTTTTTAATTAAGTACTGAGTCACAATTAAATACATCTAATTACTACAGGTAATTAATTTATTATGAGTAGCTTAAGTACACTTGTAACCACTTATTGCTACTTAATCACTAAAATAAGTACTTTATTCAAAAAAATTCAACCAATTTTTCGCTCCCCAAAGGGGTCAATTCGTATACGGTGTAATACTTGACTTGTCTCAACTTTTACCAATGAGTAGCAAATAGTTCATTTTAACGTACATCCACGAATTTTATAAAGCATTAAAAACCAATGCACTATAAAATTAATGGCTACTTGTAACGCAGGGTGTCCTACTCACCACTGTTTTTTTTCATTGTACAAAAGTAATTATTTGCAGTCACTCTCTAAGGAATGGACAAAAGTAACTTTCAAGCTTAAAGGTGGCCTTTTTCCTTGACGCTTCTTTATTTTCAACCATTTCTTTACTCTAAACATTGACAATTATGAAAACTAAAAAAACACTATTCCTACTGCTATTTTTTTCGTGGGCGGTGTTTGCCGCTCAAGCACAAAAAAAGGGGGGCAAGATCATGCAACAAACTACCAGTGGTAGTCTCAAAGGCAAAACTTATAAAGTAACTTTCAAAAACAAATCGGAAAAAGACATGTATGTGGCAGTGGCCTACTACGACAACGACCCCCGCACCATGGGCGGGCGCTGTTTTTACAGCAAAGGCTGGTATAAGGTAAAACAAGGCAAGTCGATATGGCTCAATGTATCGGGAAAAAAGTTTTACTACCACGCCCACCAGGTAGGCAAAAACGATGTATCGTATGGTAGCGAAAAAGAGTTTTATGTACACCCCATCAAAGCTTTCAATATAAGGCGGGCAGCAGTAGGCAGGTATAAAAGAGAAGGCGATAAATATTCAAAGTATAAATTTGATAAAATTCCCGAATCCAGAATGATCACTATTAAGTAATAGTTGCAGTTAGTAAACTCATGAGGGCAATTCATAAACTCACGTGAGGAAATCTGGCATATTATGCTAACTTTGCTAATACATAAAACAGTTGAAAAATATAACCACAGCCAGGGTTTGTATAATATTTAAAACGTTTACTACCAGTTAGTAAGTAAAAAAAATATAGAGACTGCTGGTGGAGGTTTGAGGGCACTATATTTGAGCCTTTTTTAGGGAGCAAACAAGAAATCACCTACCCATTTTGTAGCTACTCTTTTGCCCCGAGGCTTTGTTACTTTTAGCCTTTGGCAGAGCTCAGCACAGCAAAGCTGTAGCCTCGGTTTGCAGCCGTAGCTCTGCTATGACTTTAAAAAGTGCCGCGTCTCAGAATAAGATAGCTAGCAAAGAAAGGGTATCCTATTTTTTAATTGCTCCCTTATACGTCACATTGTTTCATATAAATGATTTTATTTCACAAATTTTTTACAATACCTTACAAATTAAAAACGACATTATGAGAAAAAGTATCTTCACATTGTGTTTACTAGGTCTGTTTGCCTTATGCACTACCAACACTTCGCAGGCACAAATTCATTTTGGATTTGATGTCTCAGGAGGGTTTCCCTTGAATGAGTTTCAAGCACAAAACCCCAATACTGGAGTAGGCATAAACCTGAATGCCTTTTTTCCTTTTGCCCCTCAAGTACCAGTGTATATAGGTCTAGACCTTGGGTTTATGGGCAATGGTTCACGTACCAACACTATTACAGAAAACCTGATATTAAGGGATGGTTTAGGAAATACTATTGTTAACTTTCCTATTCTTTTTGATGTCCAGACCCGCAACAACATTTTTAATGGACATGTAATATTAAGAACCAAAATTCCATTACCCCTGGTACAACCTTACTTCGAGGGTTTGGTGGGCTTCAAAAGCTTTTCTACCAGAGTTTCGCTTACCGATGTAAGAGCAGGCGATGGTATAGGGAATAATATATTTAATATTAACTATGACCAACTCAGACAAAACTCGCAGGTAAATACCACTGTCTTATCAAGCACTGCCCTTAGTTATGGTTTTGGGGCTGGTTTTCATATTATGTTCGGGGGCGGGCAATTTGGCTTAAACCTGGGAGCTCGTTATTTATTGGGTGGCACTGCTCAATACTACACTCGCGAAGACATCAATGAATGGACTGCTACCTTTGACACTTCGTCATTGACAACCAACCCTGACAATGCCCAGGCACAACTTAACAATGGAGGAAACCCTCGCAACTCTCGCACCGATATGCTTGTGGCTAATATAGGTATTGTAATTAAATTATAATCCAAAACGTTTACGGTAAGAAATATAATGAACTCCCTGAAAACTCAGGGAGTTTTTTTATTGCCTTTTGGTAAATAATGTGCCTGTTTGTAGTCACTACATATCTTTAAAGTCTAAAAACTCCTGATAGGCATTTTGCAATTCACGCAACGCTAAGGTCTCGTTTTGCGCAGTAGCTACCTCTACCCCTCTCTTGTATACAGCTTCGGCTTTTGCTTCCTCTTCAAGTTCTTCATAAAGCTTGCCTGCGTGATAATAGGTAGGCACATAACCAGGATGGTCTTGCAGTAACTTTTCAAAATAAATCAACGCCTCCAAAGGTTTGTGCTTGGTATACTCCAAAGCTATAGCATATATATTAAACGGCTCGTTGGGCTCTTCTTCCAGAAAACCAAGTAATTGCTCTAAGCGAGATTGTGACATATAAAATTTTGTTTTTAGAATATTAAGTTAAACTAAATTTCAGCTTATGTACTCATCATAAATGGTCATCTTTGATCTTATATCGCTACTTTCGGGTATTTGCCACTCTTTTTTGACTTACATCAGCCACAATTAGGAGTAAAACAAACAAGAATAAAGAACACCAAATAGTCTATTGAAACCTAAGAAAATCACTTAAGACAAGCCTAATCCATTGAATTGTACAACTAAAACTACCATTAGTCCTTTCAATGCAAAAAAAGGTATGCACGCATACTAAAATTACCCCATGATTACCTATATTATTCAAGGAATATTGCCTAAATTCACACCAATTTAAAACAGTTAATACAATAAAACATAATATAAATGAAACGCCTGGTAATTTTTTAGTTTTAGGTATAACATAAGGCTTGAACAAAAAATTTATCTGAATGTTTCCATTTTACCCTTACTCATCGTACTGATACTTCTTTTGTTTTTGTAACAACTTGAAGCAAGGGGTAAGTGAGGGGATTTATCAACATTTTAAAATTTCTATACGAATGAAAATATTAGTTTGTATTACGCATGTTCCCGATACAACTTCTAAAATCACTTTTACTAACGACAACACTGAGCTTGATAAAGGTGGATTGCAGTTTGTGATTGGTCCTTATGATGACTATGCACTGGCTCGCGCAGTTGAAATAAAAGAACAATTGGGAGGTACAGTAACGGCGTTGAATGTAGGACAACAAGAGACTGAACCCACCATCCGTAAAGCCTTGGCTATTGGTGCCGATGATGCCATTCGCATAGACGCTGAGCCAACAGATGCTTATTTTGTTGCCCAACAAATAGCAGAAGTAGCCAAAGCAGAAAACTATGACTTAATCATGATGGGTAGAGAGTCTAGTGACTATAATGGAGGACAAGTTCACGGAATGGTAGGCGAAATGTTGGGAATACCTTCACTTTCGCCAGTAATGAAACTGGACATTGACAAAGGAGTGGCTAAGATGGCCCGTGAAATAGAAGGTGGAAAAGAATACTTAGAAGCATCGCTTCCGTTGGTATTGGGTTGTCAGGAACCAATTGCTGAATGGAAGATTCCAAACATGAGAGGTATCATGGGTGCCCGTAAGAAGCCCCTTAAGGTGATTACTCCTACCAATAACGACACCCTTACAACTCCTGAGTCTTACGAATTACCCGCTCCTCGTACCGACGTAAAACTAATTGATGCAGATAATACTGCTGAATTGGTAAGCTTGTTGAAAAACGAGGCTAAAGTTATATAAGGTACTTTAGCAACAAGCCAGAAGCCGCAAGGTACAAGCTTTAGACAAAACTTTATACCTGTTTCTTGCCACTTGTAGCTTGTCCCTTAAAGCTATTTTTTAAATTAAATAAAGAAATTACTACGTAATAAAAATATATGTCAGTATTAGTTTTTGTAGAACTTGCCGATGGTGAACTAAGAGGTTCATCACTTGAAGCTGTTGGTTACGGAGCCGAAGTAGCCAAAATGTTAGGAACAGAAGCCAACGCCTTGGTATTGGGAAATACTGTAGGTGCAGATAAATTGGCTACTATAGGAAACTACGGAATCAACAAAGTGTTAAACGTTTCGGATGAGCGTTTGAACAACGGAGTGATTCAGGCGTACGCCAGCGTAATGCATCAAGTAGCTGAGCAACAAAATGCCAACGTAATTGTACTTGCCAAATCGTCTTTAGGCGATGCGGTATCGGCACGTGTAGCCGCTCGTTTGAAAGCAGGATTGGCTTCTAATGTGGTAAGTTTGCCAGATACATCGGCTGGATTTAAAGTAAAAAGAAGTGTATATACTGGTAAAGCATTCCAGTTTACGAACATGGCTTCTGACAAGAAAATCCTTGCCCTTAAAAAAGGCGCTTATGCACCTGAGCCTACTGATGCCACTGCCGAGGTAGTAGATACTACTGTGAATGTTGACGAGGCGGACTTTAATGTAAAAATCACTAAAACCGATAAAGTAACCGGGCAAATCTTATTGCCGGAAGCTGACCTTGTAGTATCAGGTGGACGTGGTTTGAAAGGACCAGAAAACTGGGGAATGATTGAAGAACTTGCCAGCGAACTAGGCGCGGCTACTGGTTGCTCTAAGCCTGTATCTGACATGGACTGGAGACCTCATCACGAGCACGTAGGACAAACTGGAGTAAAGGTTTCTCCTAGTTTGTATATTGCAGTGGGTATTTCAGGAGCCATCCAACACCTTGCTGGGGTAAGCTCTTCTAAAACCATTGTAGTCATCAATAAAGACCCTGAAGCACCATTTTTTAAAGCAGCAGACTATGGTATTGTAGGCGATGCTTTTGAAATAGTACCTAAGTTGATTGACGCAGTAAAATCAGCCAAATAAGGGCTTTATAGCTTGTTTTAAATATTTTAACCTCTTGACGAAAAGCACCTTAGCTGACTGTCAAGAGGTTTTATTTTGTAAAAAACGCATACAAAATTGCTTAAATTTGATTAGGGACAAATTTCTTGTATATTTGTTTGGTATTCCACTTACCAGAGGTTAATCCTATACAGTAATGTTCAATTAACTTCCTGAAAATTCAAGGGTATTCAATAATTATTGTAGTAAGTTTTTATACCTTTACACCTGAAATTTATTCGATTAAATACTAAAGCCGTTTTCAAGCACAGTGAGTAAGATAAAACTTAAAATTCTTGGCCTATCATCTAGTCAATCACAATCTGGTTCATTTGCTTTGGTTATGGGAGAGTCTAAAGGAAACAGACGCCTTCCTATTATCATTGGAATGTTCGAAGCTCAAGCCATTGCCATCGAAATTGAGAAAATCGTTCCCAATCGTCCAATGACCCATGACTTGTTCAAATCATTTGCTGAATCGTTTAACTTTTCAGTATTAGAAATTCTCATATCCGATCTGCGTGAAGGCGTTTTTTATGCCAAAATTGTTTGTACGGATGGCACTCAAACAGTAGAAGTGGATGCCCGCCCCTCAGACGCCATCGCTATAGGCTTAAGGTTTAGTGTACCTATATACACTTACGAAACCATTATGTCAGAAGCAGGCATTGTATTGTCGGAATCTGAAGAAGGCGAAGAAGACTCAATCATACCAGAGGAAGAAGAAGTAAGCGAACTATCGTCTACCGAGCAAATCAAGGATTACACCAGCGACAAACTGCAGGAGTTACTTGATGAAGCCCTGGAAAATGAAGATTACGAAAGAGCAGCCCAAATTCGTGATGAAATGAATCGTCGTAATTAGTTGTTGCCAAAAAAATATCCTCCCTCCTACGGGGGAACAAACTCACAACCAAGGTTGTGAGTTTTTTTATGCCTTGTATAAGGGCATTAGTTTGCTTATGCAATAAAATTTTATTCCAAAAAATACAATTATTCCAAATAAAAAACACATAAACAATCATATACATTTTTTTATTTGGAATAACAGTCAAAAACAGGAACAATAGAGGGTAAATTCGCGTTCGATGTAGTAACACCAAAATAAGTAAGTGATGACAAACATAATATTAACCCTCGATAACAATATACTATCGATATCTTTCTATAAATTTATCGCATTGTATATACTTGCCATTCTGGCAATGCTTTCTTTGCTTATAATCGTAAGCAAAAAAATTAAAGAAAATTACTATAAGAAAGCAACTCAACAACAAATCAAAATTTCAAGCCCTTTACAAATAGCCTATTTAAACAATGGCTTGCCTGGCTATATTCGTACGGTATTGTTCCAATTGATACAAGAAGGCTACCTTACCAAACCCAAGAGGCACTGGTTTAGCTACAAAGTAAAAGCTACTGCTACACACCCTCCAGTCAAAGACTTGAGTAAAGCCGAACAAACTATTTTTCATTATGCTGCCTCAAACGAGTCATGGCATAAGATTATCAATCACCAGGAACTACACGAAGACTTGTGGAAAACCGAAGCAACCCTGGAGACCCAATTGACCAATTTTAACTTACTTTACCCTCAGCCTGTGCTCAATCGGCTAAATAAGTTGCGAGGTATTTTTATTCTTTTTACACTGACCCTAGGTTCTTATCGTTACTTATTAGGAACCGAAAAAGCCCGCACAGGTATTTGGAGTTTGTTGCTTGTGGGTATGTTGGGTATGATGCTCATTACACACGTAGCAAAGCTTGATCGGGTAACCAAACAGGGACAAAAGTATTTGAGTAGCTTGAAAAACAGTTATAAAGACTTAAACCCTGCCAAAAGCAATAAATATAAGCTGGTGGTTACCAGTTTGCTCAAAGATGATAAGCAAGAGATGGCTTCTCTGCTGAAAATGCTCAAAAACAAAAAACCAAATCAACACAGCTGGGCACAAATGCCACAAAAGTACCTCAATAACTTGTCGGCGAACCCACAATTAGAAACCTGAACATCTACTACAGTGGTTTAATGCAAATAAAGGTACATGGCGAATCCAAAAAACGATTTAAACGTATATTTTTGTGTATCTAAATTACATATTAAACCCTTTCTATTATGTTAAAGCTTAACTATACTACCCTGCTTATTTTTTGCATTATGTTCATGACGGCCTCTTGTATCAAGCAAGATGTTGAGCCAGATAATACCACTACCAATAGTGGAAACAATGGCGGCACTGATGACAACGATAATAGTGGAGGCAATGATAATGACAACAACAATGGTGGAAGTAGTGGTGGTTCGTCTGGCTCTACCAGTTTAAACCTGGACAAGGACAAAATATTGGCCTTGGTAAATGAAGCCCGAACCAAAGGGACTACTTGCGGAAGTAACGCAAAGCCTCCAGTAACAGCAATTAAGTGGAATGATGAGCTGGCAAAAGCAGCTTTAGACCATAGCAACGATATGCAAGCGCAGGATTACTTTAGCCACACAGGAAAAAACGGTTCTAAATTTAGTGAACGCGCCAAAGATGCTGGTTATACAGGATTCCCCACGGGTGAAAACATTGCCTGGGGTTATGGTAGTGAAGAAGCAGTAATTAAAGGTTGGTTAGAAAGCACCGGACACTGTAACAACATAATGAACGGTAACTCTAACGAGATAGGCATTGCCAGATCTGCCACTGGTAATTACTGGACAATGGTACTAGGAAAAAGCAAATAAACTTATTCATATAACAATTCAAGCCCTGATGTAATGCTACATCAGGGCTTTTTATTTTGCCATTATTGCATGTTGTCTCCTAATATCATCTGTTCTATTTCTTGTTTGGCTTGCACCAATGCCTGATTTGCCTCAGCTTGTAGCTGTTTTGCCCGATCTCTCAGGTCTTGAATATAGGTTACTATTTCGTTTTGTTTGGCAAGGTGAGGCAGGGGAATGGTTTGCTCTAAATAATCAGGCATAATCAAGTTTCTAATTCCATTGGTTTGACTTTGCATAGCATCGGTTAATTTGATATGATGTACGGTTTTTAAAAAGCAAAACAAATACTCAGGTAATACTTTTTGGCTATTGACTCTTATTTTATGAATAAAATTACTGTAACATATTGGCTCCTTTGTCAATAACTCTTCCCTGAGAATGGCTACTCTCCCTACTGGTTGATCCAAACTCCCCCCAGACTTTTCTATTAATAAATCATTTGGACGAATATCTATATCAATAAGTTTTTTTTGCTGTATAAGCCTATGCTTTACTCTATTATTCTCTAATTTCAAATTGTATACATTGTCAAATTCTGTAGCCCGAACCACCAAACATCTGCAATACTCATTACCCAGATTTGTATTGTCATCCTTCCCCCAATCTCCTGCCCTACTGGATACAATCAGTGTTTTGAGTTTTGTAGAATCAAACCTATTACCTTCAATGGCTCTTTTAAGATCTTTTACATTTTTATCATATCTTTTAGGATCAAACCGCTCTCCGCTTACCGCTCGTATAGGCACAGTAAATATTCTGCTTTGCAAAGAGGTGTCTTTTTTGGGCAATACAATGCCCAACTCTTTCAGCAAATAGTGATTGATACCTGCCAATAGTTGCTGGGCTTGCACTAGCTTTTGTTGCTTTATTTGTACCGCTTTATCGTACTTCAGGCATATTTGCCGTTGCCTGTCTTCTGGAGGAACTATAATAGGCATAGGCGATAGTTGTTGGATATTGATATTCTTTTGTGCAGACTGTGGTGCCAATTTTTCGAGGTATGGTTTAATAAACTTAAAATAAATATTTAAATAATTTATATTCAAGCGTTCGTCCTTTGGGTAAAGCGCAATTAGGCTATCAGGAAAACAAGCTGGATAGTCTAAAATAGCCGTATCTCCAATATTTGCGGCAATTGTCATTACCAACACATTTGGTTGAAACAACCTACTTGTGTTTACCCCTTTTTCGTTTAGAGTCTGGCTATAAACTATTTTACCATCGCTTTGGCTTGCTTTCACTATATCACCAGTTTGAATAAAAGGGTATTTACCTCCATAAAACGCCGGATCATTCCTGGGTCTATGCCCAAACCTTCCCCGTTGCATTGTTATAACATTTGATAGTTTATACACAGGGTAAACAGTTTGTTTAACAAGGGGTAAATTATCTACAGATTGATAATAAACAGGATCGAGCCGTCCTATAACCTGTGAATATCGCAACAAAAACACTTTTTCCTGATTCACTTGATCGCTTAATACAAAATTGCTCATATACTTTTTGTTGATTATCTTATAAAGTCGCCATAAACTTTTCCAATGCTTCGCCAATTGCTACCAACTCATTGTTGGAGGTGGTTTTGCCAGTGGCATCATAGCCAATGTCTTCGGCTATAGCCATAAAAATGCTGTAATCGGGCAGGACAATTTGTTTTTGCTGCATATATTGATCGTGTAAGTTGGTTTTGAGTTGGTTGATAGCATGGGTGTATTTTTGTTGAATGCCTTTTTTCCAAGCTTTAAAAGCAGGTGTTTTTGCTATGGCTTTTCTGTCTGTTTCGGAAGTGGTATTATCAAAGCCCCGATGCGCTTTGATAATATCCTTTTTTTCTTTTTCGAGACGTTCAATAGTAGCCTCGTACTGGTGAGTAGTTTTTATATTATTCTTAAGGCGATCTTTTATACTTTGCAACGACTCGGTAGTGGCTTTGTCCCATTTTTTTAGAAATAACACTGAGCTTTTCACCCCAGCTCCGGTATGCGCAAAAGCAGTTTGTGGCATAGATACTACTGCCACTATACGGTACCACTCTTCTATACGATCGCGCACATATTGCAGGCTACTATTGGTAAGTATGCCATCGGGTACTACTATAGCCAGCGTGCCACCTTCTTTGAGGAAATGCCAACACTGTTCAATAAAAAGTACTTCGGTGCTTTGGTTGGCACGCCCCTGCACGGCTGAGTTTTTGGTGTCCAGCCAGCTTACGTCTTTATTGCCTAACTTGTATTGGTGTAAGTAGGCTTTTTCGAGCTGTTTTACTACACTTCCAAAGGGTGGATTGGTTACAATAAAGTCAAAACTATTGTATTTAAATTCACGATTATGGCTTCTTTGACGCAAGGCTTCATCTTTGAGTAAACCATCGGCAGCTATCACATTGGTTTGCCCGTCGTTATGAATAATCATGTTCATTTTGGCAGTGCGGGCAATTTGCTCATTGATTTCTATCCCAAACAGTTTTTTTGACACAAAGTCGTGCCAGTAACGATGATGGTCTGCTCCCTCGGCAATGTCGTTTTCAGGGTCTCCTTTTTGATTTTCAAAATACTCATCTGCCTGTTTTCTTATTTTTTCAAGGGTATACAGCAAAAAGCCTCCACTGCCACACGATGTATCTAACACCCGCGAGTGGTTGGTAATGGGCAATACATTGATAATAAACTGAACAATGTTGCGAGGGGTAAAGTACTGCCCAAAGTCGCCACGAAAATAAGAGCCCATGAAGGTTTCAAATGCTTTTCCTTTGCTGTCCAGGTCGGTATCTTTCAGGTTTACCCCTTCAAGGTACCCTACCACTGCTTTTACTTTAGCAGGTTTGAGCCTGATATCGTCTTTAAATACTTCTGGGTCTTGACGTTTACCTTCGGCATATAGTTTTTTAATCCGGGCGAACAACTCATTTGAATTTTTGTGCTCAGCACGGGTAATTTGCTCTGGAGTAGCATTTTTAGGCAACGGCGTATTAAACACTTGAAAGTCGTACGCCTCTCCTTTTTTTCTTAGTTTGCGTTCATCCCATATTTTGCAAAAGATCAACTTATCGAGTTCGTCAAATGCTGTAGAAGGGTTGAGCTCCCCTCCTGCCCATAAAGCATTATGTGCCAGCTTGAAACGGCGGGTAAGGTCACTTTCACTGACTGTTTCAATGTCAAAAAACTTTTGCTTGATACTGTCACCCAGCGCGTCTTCATTGCCTTTACGCCCACCTTTGGCATATTTATATGCTTCTACCCCCACATTGCCATACCGGGGAATATCGGGCTTGGTGGTCATCACAGTGTTTTCGTTTCCGATAAAAAAGGCTTGATTTTTAGTACCAGAAGTGATCCAGGTATACATTGGTTTTTTTGATATACCACAAGCATAACTATAGGCTTGAGCAACCCCTTCTTTGAACTCCATTTCCGAGGCATCGGCTTTTTTGCATTCTACTACTATATGAGGCACAGTACACGCCGCATCGCTGTATACCACAATATCTGCCTCTTTTTTTCTACCTGCTCCGATTTTTATGGGTACCAATAACCTTACTTGCTCCACTGGGTAACCATAAATCAATATGAGTTTAAGAAAAGTAACCGCCTGCACTTGCTCTTCAGGATAAGTGTAATTCCGTTTTTTGTTTTGGTGCAAATAGGTAATTTGTCTTTGGTCGTCAGCAATTTCAATGAGGTGGTTAGCTACACCTTTTGATATCAGGTTTTTGGACATATTGCTTGGCTAATTGTTGTTTTAGAAATGCAAAAGAATTAAAAAAATTAATAAATAAAACATTTTGATTAAAATTTTTAACTATTAAGATTATTAAAAACAACACATAGAGACAAATCAAGCAGTCAAAAAGCCCTGATGTGAGTTACACCAGGGCTTTTGTCAAATTCTTAGACATTTTTTTTATTGAAAAGCCTATTTGGGTTGTTGCTGAAGATCTGTAGCAGGTGGAGGTGTAGAGGGGGAAGACTCTTCAGTGGTAAAAAACCGTCGATGTAGTATCACCACCATTACAATGCCCACAAAAGCCGATATATCGGCAATATTGAAAATAGGCGCCGATACGGTAAGTCCGCCAAACTTAGGCACCCAATGGGGTAAAGCTATAGGGCCTACATCTATAAAAAGCATGTCTATCACTTGCCCGTGTAACCAAGGAGTGGCAGCATCGAGGGTGGCAAGCCCAAGAAACGCCCCATAAAAAATACTGTCAATCAAGTTGCCTAGCCCTCCGGCAAAAATTAATACCAAACTCCAGATTAAGCCTTTGTGAGCTTTGCGTTGAATCAATTTGTGTAGATACCACCCTATGCCTAAAATGATGGCAAGTCGAAAAATAGTAAGTAACAATTTACCGTAAAACGACCCAAATTCGAAACCAAATGCCATACCGGGGTTGAGCGTATAATGAAGCTTGAACCAGTTGCCAATCAAGGCAACCTCCTGCTCTTGCTGCATATTGAAATGAACTAATAGTTTTAACAGTTGATCGAGCAAAACAATGCGCAGAGCATAGACATAATATAAATGGTTTTTCTTCATAACGCAATATATAACTACACAATTAGTTAAACAACTTCTCTATCTCCAAAAAGTGATCATTGAGGGCTTATTCAATATCTACAAAAACGGAATGTTGGGGGTTTAGTTCAAAAAATCAGCCAGAGCTGCGGCTGAATACCACAGATAAAATACCCCACAATTTGACCCTTGTATGTTTTTCTCATGCCCTCTCCCTCAGCTACTTGGTTCTATGGGCATACTTTATTTTTTGTGCTTTGCTAAAAGGTACAATTAATGATTAAAGGTGGTTGAAATTTTTATAAAAAGTTGCTTTAACATACATTTGTATTTACAGTTTTCAAAATTTATCGTTTGAATAGATTACTGAAACACTCAATGCAATGTTGATTGCTCGTATTACATGGAATATATCAAGGAACGTAAACCTTTACTAGAAGTAATAGCCCTCTTTTTGTTAATCATAGGATCTCTATTGGCTTATTCGCTTTGGGACAAACCCTTGTCTTTGAATGTAGAGATAAAGCAAACCAGAATGAAGGCTTTTTTGAACCTTGAGCCTCAGGAAGATATACTCTGGAAACCTGTAACCGAAAAAATTACTGCTTTTATTGATAAAAAATTACGCGAAGATTCATTGGCAAAAGCCGATTCAATTAACCAAACAGCCAATAAAGGAAACAAAGCCAAAGCCGATGCTACCAAGGTAAACAATGTACCTGCCGGATCGGGCAACCTGGAAACTAACCTCAAAATAGCCAAAAAACGAGGAGTACCACTAAATGTAGTCATGCCTGCCGGGGTAAACACCAATACCCAACATATATTGCTTGCTGGCGACTCAATGGCGGGGGCTGCCGGGTTGGAATACGGCTTTAGAAAATACGCTATGTACAACGGGCATCGCCTAACGGTGATATCACAACCCAGCTCTACTACTGCTCTTTGGAGTCAGCAAAAAAAACTCAAAGCAGCAATCGCTACTTATAAGCCTACCTTTATCATTATTGGTCTGGGAGCCAACGAGCTGTTTGTACGAGACATACCCCAAAGAAAAAAATACATCAGAGATATATTAAAACAAGCTGGAAATATTCCAGTGATATGGGTAGGCCCACCCAATTGGCGTAAAGATACGGGCATTAATGCTGCTATTCGCTCTATTGTAGGCAAAGATCGTTTTTTCTTGTCTGAACACATCAAAATGAGTCGCCAATACGACGGTATCCACCCTGATATTAAGGGAAGTGTTACCTGGACTGATACGCTTACTACCTGGATTATGTATGCCAGCAAACACAAAATTCGGTTGATTAACCCAATCGCAGCAAGAATTAAACTACCCAAAAAAGATAAAGCTGAAACAGGCAAAGACTCTACAAACAGGAAAACAGATACTACTTCACAAAAATGAGGACAAAAAATTTGTTTATAGGAATAGGTCATCGCTGTTTTTTGGGAGGGTGGTTCATTTTATTGGCAGTGTGGAGCTGCGAAGAACCAGCGTCTCGTCATAACCACGATGAAAAAACAAAACAGGCTCGTGCAGTGCTCAACAAGTCAGCAGCTATGCCTGCACAAGTGAACCAACCACCCAAAACACCCCAAAAAGCGGTGGAGCAATCCAAAGTAAACCATCAAGCTCAACATATTTTATTGATTGGCGATTCAATGGCAGGGGCTGCCGGGCTGGAATATGGCTTTAGAAAATATGCCGCATACAATGGCCATCGCCTAACGGTGGTATCGCAAGCCAGTTCGCATACGGCAGGCTGGAGCACAAGCAAACAACTCAAGGCAGCCATTGCAATTCATAAACCTACTTATGTGATTATTGTGTTAGGTGCCAATGAGTTGTTTGTACAAGATATACCTCAAAGAAAAGAGTATATCAAAGATATCATAAAACAGGCGGGAGATACTCCAGTAATATGGGCGGGACCACCCAATTGGCGCAAAGACACAGGCATTAATGAAGCCATTCTCGCTGTGGTGGGCAAAGACCGGTTCTTTCCCTCAGAAAACGTCAAAATTGCCCGACAAAGTGATGGCATTCACCCTAATCTTTGGGGCAGTGTGGCTTGGTCTGACGCTTTAAGTAAATGGATTATGACAGAAAGTAAACATAAAATCAGGCTGGAGAATCCGGCAATCGCACGCAGAAAATCAGGCAAAAAAAATATTCAAAACATAACAACGGATACTACTTTACAGAAATGACAATAAAATATTTTATCAGAAGAGGCGCCCATAGCTTATTCCTTGGCTTGTTGCTTGCTATGGTGTGGGGCTGCGAAGAAAACTTACCCGAAGGTGAGGTGATATACACTCCGCTTGACCTGACGCTTCAGGCATATATAGAAGCCAACAAGGTAGATTCATCGATGTTGATTGATAGCAGTGCACAACATGTATTACTGATTGGCGACTCGATGGCAGATGGCTTGCGACACCCTTTTTCATTACTTGCCAAACAAAACGGGCACAAGTTTACAGCGGTTGCCAAAACCAGTTCAAGTATTCTAGCCTGGCAAGGCAAACGTATGAAGGCACTCATAGAGGAGCTAAAACCCACTTATGTCATGGTATCGTTAGGCTCAAATGAATTGTTTACCCGCCAACTTGAGGCATATAAAAAGTTTGTAAAGCGCATTGTTGACCAAATAGGTGAAGTTAATTTTATTTGGATTGGACCACCCAATTGGCGCAAAGACAACGGACTAACTGGAGTATTGGCAGAGGGTGTGGGTGAAGGTAGGTTTTTCCCTTCCCAAGATTTGGTACTGAAGCGCGCTGGAGACGGCATACACCCTCGATGGAAAGAATACGAAAAATGGGCAAACGCCATATCGGGCTGGATTATGACTGAAAGCAAACAAAAGATTTTGATGAAAGTACCTGAAAAGGTTCAAGATTCAGACAACAAGCTGTAAGCCAAAAACTCCCCATAACCAATCGCACTCATTAAAAAACAAAAAAATGCTGGATCATCCATTGCTGGAAAATATAGCTCAAATGTTTGCCTACGACAAAAAAGCCCCTTTACTATTTAATAGTGGAGAGTTTTTGGTGTTGTTTACTGCATTTTTAAGCATTTACTTGCTTATCTACCAACAAAAGTTTGCGCGGGTGTTGTATGTATTGGCGTTTAGCTTGTTTTTTTACTACAAGTCGAGCGGCATATATGTGCTTAACCTGGTAGTATTGGCAGTGGTCGATTATTATGCAGCACTTTGGCTTAGTCCAGCAAAGGAGCATCCCCGCCGAAAGCTTTGGCTGGTGTTGCTTATTATTTTTAACCTCAGTTTTTTGCTGTATTTTAAATACACCAACTTCATACTGGATAATATCGCTTACCTTGCCCAAAAAGACTTTAAAAAACTAGATATTTTCCTGCCCATTGGGGTGTCTTTTTATACTTTCCAAACGATTAGTTATTTGGTAGATGTATACAAAGGAGAAATTAAGCCTTGCCGCAACCTGATGGATTTTGGGTTTTACCTGAGCTTTTTTCCTCAATTGGTAGCAGGTCCTATTGTACGGGCTAAGGATTTTTTACCTCAAATCAATCAAGACATTGTATTTCGTCGCGATCAGATGGGTGACGGTTTATTTATGATTTTGAAAGGATTGGTCAAAAAAGCACTGATTGCCAATTATGTGGCACAATATGCCGACCTTATTTATGGGGCGCCGGGCACTTATTCGGGGTTCGAAAATCTTATGGCGATGTATGCCTATACGTTGCAGATTTATTGCGATTTTTCGGGGTATTCTGACATGGCAATCGGGCTTGCTCTGTTGATGGGCTTTCGCCTGCCCGACAACTTCCGCAGTCCTTACAACTCGCTCAGTATTACCGAGTTTTGGCGCCGTTGGCACATTTCATTGTCTACCTGGCTACGCGACTATATTTACATACCCATGGGGGGTAACCGCAAAGGGGAAGAAAAGCAGTGGTTGTTTTTGATGCTGACCATGCTCATTGGGGGATTTTGGCACGGAGCCTCCTGGAAGTTTGTCTTTTGGGGAGCTATGCATGGCGCAGGTTTGTTTGTGCACAAGATTTTTAGCAAAACAGTAAAAGACATGGGCTTCAACCGTCAGATTTTACGACCGCTCGACTGGTTTGTTACCTTCCATTTTGTGGCATTATTGTGGGTATTTTTCCGTGCCGAAAGTTTTGTTGTAGCCTTCAAGTCTATAACCCAAATGGCTTTTCATACTGACTGGGCTTACCTGATACCTTTTATGCAAACCCGTGGGGCACTACTCGCAATGATGGTAGCAGGCTTTGCTATTCATTTCATTTCTGAAAAAGACAAAGAACGTATGGCCGAATATTTTGGCACCTTGCCTGTGCTTGCCAAGGCAGCAGTATTTGTGTTAGTCATCCAATTAATTTTACAGTTTCAGACTGAAAACGTACAGCCTTTCATATATTTTCAATTTTAATTGTACCATATTTTATCGTATTCATACTCAGTTACTTCTAAAGTCACTTATTTTAACCTTTGGTTGCTTTTTGTTACAGCAGTTCAATATTGCCGTGCAAACCCCTAAAAATAACCGAAAATATGACAAGACTGCCGGGGAATAAAGAATAAATACTCTTCAATTGTCAAGGTAAGCCTCTGGGTATTTTAACTCGTATTAATTACAATTAACCTCATTATATTAGCAATACTTACACTAAATGTGATTACATTTCTACAACCTGTGTCACAAAATTTGCATATTTGCTAGTCCCCTCGTAAGTTCGTACACTCAAATTATCTAAAACTACAATGCAGAGATTCAATAAGGTTGTATCATACGTTTGTTGAACGTACTATCAATCATATTGACTGGTTTGGTCTTGAAACCGCCAAACTTGCTGAAACCTTTCTTTACATTCGTAGTATCAGGAAAAGCCCAATTTCATTGAATTTGGGCTTTTTTTTTGCTGAAAACTCATTTGTCAGTTAAAAACAATAAAACGCTCCATTTCGTGTAAAAAAATGCTATTTTGGATGACAAGCTTTTTTTCTAATCAATGTAGCTAACCACTTCCTTATACCCTCAAACAAAAGTAAAGATTTGCTTGCTGGTAGTACTCAAACATTTTTTGACTTTTTGGGGCATTTGTTAGAAAGATTCCAAAACAAAAAAATGATGGGAAAGTTTCAAGCAACTCAGTAAAAGAAAGAAAACAATCTACAGTAAACCATTATTTAAAATGCAGCACAAAGCCAGAGAAAATGTCAGATCTTCCGTTATCACTGTCATACTAGTAAACCTCTTGCCCATATTTGGGGTACTGGCACTCCATTGGAAAGTATCTGACGTAGTCATGCTCTATGTCTTTGAAACTTTTGTAGTGGGGGTTTTCAATGTTTTTAAAATGATTTTTGCTGGTACAGACGAAGACATGCCTGGCTGCATGAAAATATTTCTTGTGCCTTTTTTTATTGTGCATTACAATGCTTTTGTGGGTATCCAAGGATTTTTTATTGTATCTTTTGTGCTACTGCCCGAACTCAACCATGCCAATTTTATGACTACCCCATCGGGTAGCGGTTATACTGTATCGGCACAAGACTACCTATCAAGTATACTACAGTTCAACAGTTTGCTGAGCGTTGCCTACCTGTCTATTGTACTCAGCCATTTATATTCTTTTGTGAAAAACTACCTGGTAGAAGGAGAAAATAAAAATGTAGTACTGCTTGATCTCATGTTTCAACCTTATAAACGCATTTTCCTGCAACAGTTTTTGGTCATTGGTGGCACGTTTTTGTTGATGGCTTTAGGGGGGAATAATATGGTTTTTGTTGTATTGTTAGTAGTTTTAAAAATCTTTCTTGATTTCAGAGCACACATCAAAGAAAGATTGAAATACCAACCAAATAAAAAAAGTATTGAAAATCACCAGAAAAGCGAAAATATTTAGACAGGAAATACGACTTGATGAGCTACGCAGCGAACTTTATAAGGTAGATGTGGCTATTTTGATTCTTGCCAACCTACCTCCTCTATTTGGTTTAGTGTTTTTGGGGTGGCAAACTATAGATGTACTCTTCTTGTTTGGTTTTGAGGTGGTAGTCATCGGCTTTTTTAACTTGGTAAAGCTCTTATGGGTAAGGGGTACCCAACGCGCACCCAAATACCTCAAAATCATCATGGCCCCGTTTTTCTTAATTCACTTTACCGTTTTTCTGGGGGTATGTTATATTGGTATTCTGGCAGTGCTCACTGCCTATAAGCAGTTGATTCTGGACTCTAGTGGCATTCATACTATTTGGAAGTTTACCCTCAAGCCCTACTTCAACCACCAAGTGCTCAACCCTGGCAATCTCTTGTTTTACAATTATATACTTATTCTGATAAGCCACGCCACTGCCTTTAGCCAGAATTTTCTGAAGGGAGAAGAAAATATTAAAATGACTATAGACAGCCTTATGCGTGCTCCTTACTGGCAAATATTTATTACTCAAGTGTGGATTGTAGGTGGGGCAGCCATCATTTTAGAACATCGCTGGTCGCTTGCCTGGCTGTCTTTGTCAGTCATTATCAAAATGGCCATAGACTTTTACCTGCGTTACCGCGAACATTATAAATATGGGATTTAAAGTCTGCTACTGCCCACAGGTGCAATAGTGACATCTGACTTTCGTTTTTTACAGCAAAATATACCTTTCCAATCACTCAGTCGTATATTCCTACATCTATTATCACATCGTATAAATTAAACCTCCCTAAGAACATTCCCCAACATTTATGCGTTTCGTTTAAAAGATTGCTAATTGCCAACCGTTTGAGAACGCAAACATTTTTTTAAAGATCAAAGTATGATGCAAAGGTTTTATCTGTTTTTAGGTTTAATAGGGCTTGGTTTGGTTGCCGGATGTACCAACTATACAAAAAAAGAACGCCAGGAAGTACCCAAGGTAGCACCCTCAGCAAAAAAAATGAGTAAATACGACCGCATGGATCTCGCCTGGAAACAAGAGTATGCGCTTACTCGCGACCCCAACCTGAGGGTGATTCCCAAAGATAGGCTTGAAGTAGGCCAGCGTTTTATCCAAAAACAAGAAAGACTTAGAAAAACCTCCCGTACTACATCTACAGATATTCGCTGGCGAGAGCGTGGTCCCAGCAATGTAGGAGGACGTACTCGCGCCATATTGGTAGACCCCAACGACGCTTCAGGCAAAACAGTTTTTGCTGCCGGGGTATCGGGTGGCCTCTGGAAAACGACCGATATTACCTTAAACAAACCTGTATGGAACAAGGTAGATGACTTTTTTGACAACCTTGCCATTGTAACTATAGCGGCAGACCCCTCTAACCCTAAAGTAATCTATTTTGGTACTGGCGAGGGCTGGGGAAACTTTGACGCAGTAAGAGGTGGAGGAATCTGGAAAACGACTGATGGAGGCATTAGCTGGGGCAAAACTCCTTTTGATGGAGGCAATTACATCCAAAAAATCGCCATTAGCACCAGCGGAGAAGTCTACGCAGGTACTCGTTCGGGTTTGTTCAAATCTACCAATCAAGGGGGCAACTGGACCAAACTAGCGGGCTTGCCACAAGACAAAATCTCTGATGTAGAAATTGGCAGCAATGGTACAGTACACGTAGGTTTGGGTATTTTTACCGACGGTAGTTATCGTTACTCTACCAATGGAGGGGCTAACTGGAACACTCCTGTGGGCTTTCCAGCATCGAGCGATATACAAAGGGTAGAGCTTGCCGTAGCGCCCAGCAATGCCAACGTGGTATACGCTATGATGCAAGGCAGCGGAAGGGGTTTTTACGGGGGTTACAAGTCTACCAATGGTGGTGCCAACTGGACAGCCATGGGTGCCAAACCTGCGGATGCAGATACTGACATTTCGGCGTCGGACTTTACCAGAGAACAAGCCTGGTATGACTTAATCATTGCGGTAGACCCTAATAACGAAAATACTATTATTACGGGGGGCATAGACTTATTTAAGTCTACCAATGGCGGTGATAACTGGACTCAAATCTCTAAATGGTCAAATAACAATCTTTTGGCCAACCTGGATGTACCTCTGGTGCACGCTGACCATCACACGATTATCTTTCTCAATTCTGATAAGATATTGTTTGGCAACGATGGTGGTATTTACTATACCGAAGATGGTAGCCAGGCAGTACCTACCATTACAAGCAAAGAAAATGGTTATAACACCAGTCAGTTTTACAGTTGTGCTTTACACCCTACTGCTGGGTCAAACTATATGCTGGGGGGTACACAAGACAACGGCTCGCAAAAACTCAATGATATTTTGATAGGTAAATCGGTGGAAGTAACCGGAGGGGATGGGGGTTTTGCCTATATAGATCAAAACGAACCTACCTACCAGTTTACTTCTTTTACCTTCAACAATTGGTATCGTTCGTCAGACGGTGGACTTACTTTTACTAAAGTAAACCACGCGTTGTCGGGCACTGGTTCTTTTATTAACCCTACCGATTACGACAATGACGCCAATATACTGTATGCGGCTACCAATACTGGTTCTTACCTGCGTTGGAACGACCCTCAAACAGGGAATAGTACATCGGAGGTGAACGTGGCTGCTTTCGGTAGTGCTGCCATTACCCATATTGCGATATCGCCCAATACCGTTCATCGCGTATTCTTTGGGCTAGACAATGGCAATATAGTAAGGGTAGACAATGCCCATACCAGTAGCCCTTCGGCTACCACTATCAATGCTGGTGCCGGTATGCCCAACTCGGCTTCAGTATCTTGTGTGGCTATAGAAAAAGGCAATGATGATCATTTATTGGTGACCTACTCAAACTACGGGGTAACCAGTGTATGGGAAACTACAGACGGGGGAACGACTTGGTTCAACGTAGAAGGCAACTTGCCCGATATTCCGGTAAGATGGGCATTGTTTAACCCCAACAACAGCAAACAAGCCATGCTTGCTACTGAATTGGGCGTGTGGTTTACCGAAGAAATAAAGGGAATCAACACTACTTGGGTGGCGTCTAACAATGGCTTGGCAAATGTACGGGTAGATATGTTGCAAATTCGTGATTCAGACAATACAATCATTGCGGGTACCCACGGACGAGGGATGTTTTCTACAGATTTTTTTGCCAGTACACCCATTGCCAACTTTTTGGTAAATAAAAAGTTAAACTATGCAGGAATAGGGGTCACGTTTACCGATTTATCGGCGAAAGCCACCTCATGGAGCTGGGACTTTGGTGATGGAACGACGTCTACGCTGCAAAATCCTACCCACGCTTACACTGCTGCAGGCGTGTACAATGTAAAGCTTACCATTAATGGTACCACTACTAAAACCATTAATAATGCGGTGCATATTCTGCCCAATTATGGTACTCCTTATACTTTGGCGCAGGGTGGCAACTTTGAGAGCAATCCCAATGATTTTGGTGCAGAGGCTATAGAGGGCTCTATCAACCCTTGGGAGCGGGGAACTCCTTCCAATACACTTTCTACGTTGAGTTCGGGCAGCAATGCCTGGAAAACCGACTTGGATGCTGACATTGTAAAAGGAGATTATAAAAGTGTTTTGCAAACGCCTAACTTCAATTTTTCGGCAAGTGGCACCTATACCATTCGATTTAAAATGAGTATGGAAACCCAGTTTTGCAGTGCTCCACAAGGCGCCAACCTGGAGTACTCTACCGATAACGGGGTTACCTGGCAAGTATTAGGAGCCGCCACTGGCAACCCCGTAAGTAGTAGCAACTGGTACCAACAAGGACCTAGTAAAGAAGGGCAAAGCTGTGGAACAAATACAGTGACTGATTCAAAGAAATCCTGGAGCTTTGATGGCAACAATGTGACTACAGTGTACGATGCTTCGGCGCTTGCCGGTAAATCAAGTGTAGCGTTTCGTTTTGTGTTTCAGATCTCGTCAAACCACGCAAGCGGCTACGCAATAGACGGTATCATGATAGACGATTTTGAGGTAAATGGTCCCAGTAATGATGCCTCTCACTTTGCATCTATCAATGCCTCTGGTGCCACCGAATTTTGCGACGGAGGCAAGGTCACTTTTCAGGCAAATGCCGGGTCGGGTTATACTTATCAATGGCAAAAAGACGGTGTTGACATTGCCAATGCCACCAGCGATAACTACGAGACAAATACTGCTGGGGCATATAAAGTATTAGTGACCAGCAATGGAATAACTGTGGCTTCGCAAACAATACAAGTTCTTGTAAAATCTAGCCCACTGCCCGTGATACAAGAAAGTAGCGGGACTTTATCTACTACGGTAGTAGCTGGTGCCAGCTATCAATGGTTCAAAAGTGGAACAGCCATCAGTGGTGCCACCAATAGTAGTTATACACCCACCAGTTGCGGTACTTATACGGTACAAACCAACTACTCTAACGGGTGTAGTCGCTCTTCTGCATCTTATGATTATAACAATACCAGTCTTAGTGTAAGTATCAGCAATCAGGGCAATACTTTGACAGCT
Organism: uncultured Microscilla sp.; assembly: GCF_947493425.1. Taxonomy (GTDB): domain Bacteria; phylum Bacteroidota; class Bacteroidia; order Cytophagales; family Microscillaceae; genus Microscilla. The sequence goes on from NZ_CANLRP010000044.1 coordinate 33,799, forward strand.
TCGGTAAACGACGCAACCACCTATACTTGGTTTTTGAACGGAGAAGCTATAGCCAATGCCACCAGCAGTACTTTGGTGGCTACTCAGCCGGGTGTATACAAGGTAAGTATTGTCAAGAGTGGTTGTCCAACCTCATCACCCGACTTTAGCTTTGATCCAAGTACTGATTTAAGTGCTTCATTAAGCTACCAACTGGCACTGTACCCTAACCCGGTAAACAAACAACTAAGGCTACGCTTTCAACAGAAGTTGGGGAATGCTCAATTCAAAATATTTAACGCACAAGGGGCTCAGGTAAAATCATTGATAGAGCGCTCAAATACGCCACAACACCAATTCACCATCGATGTATCATCATTGCCTACGGGTGTATACCTATTGCAGCTATTGCTGGAAGATGGCAGATGGGCGACTAAGCGTTTTTATAAACGTTAGCGAATAGTAGTGCAGTCGGTAGGCTTTTAATAAAATAACGTTTTACACCTGGCAGGTGTGGGTTAGCGAATAGTCTTAACTAACGAATTTTTCTCCCTACTCAATTTACTATTGAAGCAGGGATTTTTTTATTGCAAATTTACAACAAAAACTTACACTCAAGGGTATATTTTATTTTACACTAACCTTAAAATTATGCAAATACATACCATTTACTCTGATCAATATATGGATACATATTACAATGATGATTTGCAACTCATAGAAATATATTGGAAAGATACCACTGAAAATATGACAGAAGCTGAGTACCGGATGTTATTATTAGATACTTTGGATAACTTAGAAAAAGGAATAGAAGAAAACAGCTGGAAGTGCTCTAAGATCTTGGCAGATAATAGGTCTTTTTTATTCACGATGTCTCCTAGATTACAAGAATGGCAAGCCAAGTATGTGTTTGCTAAATTACTGGGTTTGGGTTTGCAAAAATCAGCCATAATTATGAGTCAGGAGTTTATTTCACAGTTTTCTATAGAACAAACCCTTGAAGAAAATACCAACATCAATGAAAATAACAGATACTTTGATAATATACAAGAAGCCAAAGACTGGCTAAGTTTGGAAAAAGTAGCTTGAATATTTGATAATATTTAAACCTTATGAAAATACATACTTTATACTCTGATCAATACGCAACATCATACTACAACCCAGATTTATTGCTTTTAGAAACTTACTGGAAAAAGCCTACCGAAGATATGACCAATGCAAATTATCAAATGGTGCTTTTAGATACATTGGATGAATTAGAAAGAGGCATACAACAACATGGGTGGAGATTTGATAAGATGATAGCTGATAACCGTCAGTTTCTATTTATAATGTCTCCTAGATTACAAGAATGGCAAACCAAATACATTTTTAATAAACTTCTGGGGTATGGATTAAAAAAAACAGCCATTGTTATGAGCAAAGCATTCACAAGTCAATTCTCGATTGAGCAAACTTTTGAAGAAAGCCCTGAAACTAACGAAATCACCAAATATTTTGATGACATACAAGAAGCCAGAAATTGGATAGTTTCAGAAAAAGTAACTTAACTCCCTATCAATCTTACTCCTTTCGCTCCTCAAGTTTCTTGATCAAAAAGTCCAGCTTTCGCTCTACCCTTTTCATTCGTTCTTCGAGTTCTTCGCTTTCGTTGCTGATCATTTCTTCTACAAAAATGGCATTGACAATAGAAAAGCCAAAAATGCCCCCGGTAAGCACAATTAACATAAAATAAACGCGGGTAGCCACTCCCATCCAGGCAGCTCCATTTTTGGCTATAGCATCGGGTATATCATACCAGCCCTCCATTGTAAATATTTTGAATATAATATAAAACGACTCAAAACCATTGGTGAAGTATTTGGGTGCCATTTCCCGAAAGAGATAATAGGTAAACAAAGAGACAATGATGTTGTAAAAAAAGAACCCTAACAACACAAATAACGAAGCTTTGAGGGCACGTCCTACCCCTATGAGTAAGTCTTGCAGATGGGGAATAAATTGCAAAAAGCGAAAAAACTTTGCCACCCTAAATGCTCTAAGCACCAGCAAAAAAGTAAAGTCGGGAATGGGCAAAAATAAGATAAGCAATGACGGAGTAGTGACCAATACAATCAAAAAATCGAGTTTGTTCCAATTAGAACTGATATAGCCCCTCCACGAATATTGCTTGATTTTTACAACTGCCTCTATCAAAAAGAACAGGGTACAGCTCAGGTCAATGTATTCAAAAATGACAAACTCTGCCTTGAGGCTGTTAAAAGACAACAAAAACAACACAAGTATATTGATTTGCAGCGCAATAAAGATGACTCGATCATTGGTGAATATTCGGGACATTTTCACTTTGATGTTAGGGAACAATGGTAATTATCAACGTTTATTTGTACAACCTTATTTGCCTGAAATAAACGCTGGGCAAATAAGAAGGAGAGTCAGCGACTGTCAGTAATATCCACTACCCAGGTATTGCTACTAACTCATATACCTGCCAATCGCCCCTACGGTTAGTTCTGATTTTGCCCACGTGCTCGCAGTCTACCTGATCGTGCACTAGTCGGTAAGTATTCTGAAGCAAGTGTATAGGAATGTCCAGATTACGTTTTAAGTGGTGGGTAGTCTGAATAATGTCGCTCCAGATGTCATAAGCAAAACGCTTGTGATGAGTGTCTCCGGCTACTACATCGGTGGTATTGATACCCAAATACATTTTTTTTATCAAGTTGTTTACCTCTTGCGAGTCAGCCTCATAATTGAGTGCCATCTGGCGAATATCAAGGCTTGCCCTAAGCAAAGGCATTGGGTCGCCAGTACCCAAAGTTCGGTGAGCACAGGCATACATATTATTTTTGGTACGTACCCGTTCCAACCCATATTGCTGCACCATATCATTGATTGCTTTAAAAAACACTTCAAGCTCATTGATCAGGCGACTACGGTCAGTTTTAAGCACTGTGTTCATCAAATCTTCAAAACCCAGGTACAAAATGCTCACACTTGGGTGATAATTTACATGTACATAATCTGCTTCTTCCAGATCGCGGGCAATTTCTTCGGGCAAGATGTACTGCATCAACGATGAAGTATGCAGTCGGGCGGCTTCCTTTTCCAGTAGCTTCGAAAAACTCTCTCCTTGTATACTCAAGGGAGCCGCATCTGTCATTACTGTTTGCAACGATTCTTGTATTTTTGCTGGAATAGCCGAGTTGGTACGTCTTGCCGCCTTTTCTTCCATTTCTATCAATTTAAGGTGGGCTTGCTTGTGGGTAAGCTCTTCTTCTAGCTTGCTTAGTTGGGCTTTTGTCGCCAACACCGATTTTTGCAAGTGCGCCAAGTCGTTGCCTTTTTCGCGGGCTTTGGTATTTTCCATCAACAGCTGGTCGCGATTGTTTAAAAAGTCTTCTCTTTCCTGCTCAAAACGTTCTTTTGCCTTCAACAACTGCTGCCTTGCCTGCTCTAACTGGTCTCGCTCCATTTGCAAAGCATTGGGGGTAAGGTCAGCTGTACTATTCGGTGTTTCTTCTGAGTGGTTCTTTACTATTTCTGCCTCCTGTTTTTCATTGATTGGCCTGTGCACTATCGGGGTATTCGCTGACGCAACTACGTTTTTAGCCGACTGGGTGTCCTCTTCATTCTTGGTGGTCAAAGCCTTTGTTGGTACTTGTTGCAATGCTTGCGAAGCAGTTTTGAGCAACGTCTCTTCTTGCGCTACTTTGTCTTTTGCAACCTTTAGAGCTTGTTGTTGTTGTTGCAAACGTTGTTGTTCAGCTTGTACTGTTTCTTTTTCTTGCTTCAGACTGTTTTTTTCTTGTTGCAAGGTAGCTCTTGCCTCTTCCAGCGCCTTACTTTGGGTGTCTAATCGTTGTTGCTGCTGTTGAGTATCCTTTAACGCCCTCTCTCTCTCCTTAAAAAGAGTTTCTTTAGCTTTGGCAAACATCTGTTTTTCGTTCAATAGGACTTCTTTATCTTGCAACAACTCTTCTTGTGCTTTTTGTAGCTCTCCGGCCTTTTGCTGCAGACTCTCCTGAGTTTCTTCAATTTTGCCCTTAGTAGCCTCTATCGAATTTTGGTTTTGATGTATTTGCTTTTTTTGGGTTTCCAATTGGGCTTTGGTTTCCGACAAGCGCGTTTTTTCTTGCTCAATCTCCTCCTTTAGGCGCTTTTGTTCTTCCAGTACAGCATTTTTCTTACTTTCCACCTTTTGCTTCTCCTGAGCAATACGTGCTTCCTCTTTGAGCATTTTTTGGCGGGCTGTTTCCAAGGCATCTTCTTCAGCTAATTTTTGCTCTTTAGCCTGCTTGTGTCCAGCTATAGCCTGTACAATACATTGAATCAACAAAGTACGCTCGATGGGTTTAGGTACAAACGCCGATATATGAGTAGTAATTATTTCATTGATTGTTTGGGTGCGGGCAGGGTGGCTTGAGATCACAATGGGCACCTCACGGGTAGACTCTTGTTGTTGTAAATAATGGTATACCTCCAGTTCTGACGCTATAGAAGTTTCCCAGTCTAACAACACTACATCTAAAGATTTTTTACGGATAATTCGCTGCACCATTTGCGCATTAGTGGCGTTCATTACATTGTATTTACCTTCATCTTCTAAATAGTCAAAAATGGTATGCAAACTTTTAAAATCCTGATTTACAACCAGCACATTGTATTTTTCCATGGGTACGCTATAGTTGGGTCAACTTTGTATAACTTTCTTCATCTAAATACAATATCGCCTGCTCCAAAGCCTTCTTCCACTTGGTCAAATTGCTATTTCCTTGAGGGTCAATTCTATTCAATACTGCCTTAAGAGCACTTGTTTCGTAATACTCTAACTGGGCAAACTCTTCCATAAAAGGCCGCATGATTTCCTTTTCTTCTTCGGTAAACTCCAGCGAATCAATGTCTATCTCTACTACTTCAGGTGAACTGTCTTTTACCCCTAGCAAATCGCTGTAATCTACATCTTCGAGCGACTTGGCATCTAACAAAGTAAACGTGACATGCAAACCTTCATCAGCTGGCAACACCTCTACTTTGCCACCATGAGCTTCAATCATTTTTTTGTTAAATGCCCATGACGACCCGGCAGGGCGTGCCACTTCGGGTGGAAAATTGTCAAATACCCGATGTAATTTGTCTTCGGGCACTGCCACCCCATTGTCACGAAAGGTCACCTCCAGCACATCTTTATCTTCACGGGTTACAGGTTGAGCGTTTAACGACACCTTGCCTCCTTCTGGTGTATATTTGAGGGCATTGGCAAAAAAGTTTAAAAATATACGCTCTACAATTTCATAGTCAAAGGCAGCATAAAAGAAAGGTTTGATCTGGTTGTCTACCTCAATGCCTTGAGCCGTTACCAGGTCTGCAACCTTGTCAAGCGCACTACGCGACACTTTGTAAATAGAATGATTTTCTTTATGTAAAATAATAGTGGCATCATCAGCTACCTGCACCTGGTCTACGTTGTCGAGCAAGTTCATTATCTGTACTCCCGACTGATACACCATTGCCCGGTTTAGATTTTCGTTTGCGTCAGGTTTGAGCAAATCAACCACCGTACGAGTAGGTGGGGCAATGTCTTCTTTTAATATTTTGTTTAAGCCTTCTTTTTCTTTGCTTACTTCCTCTAGTTGTATTTTGGTAGTGTTCAATTCTTCGGTTTGTCTGAGCAAAGCCGATTTTTGCTCATTAATCTCTCTCCGTTGTGAGTTGATCTGATTCACCGATTTATTTTTATGCAACTCTATTTCTTTGGCTGCTTTTTTCTTGATCTGACGTTTGCGCAACAACAAGAACAACACTAACAGTAAAGCAACAATCGCCAAACCAATCAACCACCACAAGCGACGGTTTTTCTCTGCTTCTATTTCATCTTTTTCCTGACTAAGGGTAGTAATCGTTTCTGCCTTATCAGTGGTATCTTTTTTAAGCAAGCTAATAATTTTGTCTTTACGTAATAAACGAATAGAATCTTCTTGATTGATTAACTCTGCCCGTTTTTTAGCCGCTTCGAGTATGCCAATGCGCTTGCTTTTTACCAGATTGTCTACCAACAAACGACGCTTTTCTATTTCCAGCAAACGTACCCGCTGGCTTTCAGGCATAGGATTGTTATTATTATTGTTACCAGCGCTTTTGGTAATGTACTTGGGTACATATACTGTTTTTATTTTAGTATTCTTTGGGTTATTTTTTACGGCTTCCAGCCTTGCCTTGTATGCCTTGTACAGCTTGCGATATTCACGGGCTTCTTTTAGTTTACCTTGGTCTTGTTTGTCTTCAGCAAGTGTACCATAACTGTCTACAATCCCCTCTAGGGCTCCTGCCATGCGCTGTCCATCAAATTGATCGTTGTAATCTTTGGCAACCACAAAAGCCTGAAAAAAGTACTCAAGCGCCTTCTCGTCATTTTTTTTGTATTGTTGATATACCCGTCCTATATTTTGTAGGGTTTCGGTCAATGCTACCTTATCTCCAATTTTGTCTCTGGTTTTTAGTTCTTGCTCATAATATTTCAGCGCCTCATCATATTTCTGTTTCTTTTTTTGGTAATCACCCATAATGCGGTAAATATCCCCTTTTTGCTGGAGTCCTCCTGTAGAGTCCAACGGAGTGTCTACTGCTTTTTGGTATTGTTGTAGGGCTTTGTCATCTCCCTGACTGGCATAATAATCTCCTTCGTTTTGGTAGGCAGCCATAATGCCTCGACTATAGTTGGCATCTTGGGCAGTCTGAAGGGCTTTTTTGAGGTAGTCAGGGGCTTTGTCAGGGGTATCTTCTATGGCCACACTTGCCAAACCATTGAGCGCGTCGGCTTCTCCTGCTTTGTTGTTTAGTTTTGTATAGTTGCTCAATGCCTGCTGCAAAAACACAGGCGCACGATTAAAGTTTTTAAGCCGATAATAAGCATTGCCCATATTTTTTTGACTACGGGCTATAGCCAGAGTATCTTTCATTTTTTGAGCAAGCACCAAAGCTTCACGGGCATAGTTCAACGCTTTTACTCCGTTGGTATACTGAGTGTCTTCCGACAATTGATTCAATACTTTAACCTTCGCTGTATCAGCCGTTATTGTGGGCAAAGCATTTTGGTTAGCAACAATTCTATAAGATCGGTTTTGCTGGGCAAAGCTGTTGGTAGTGGTACTACATAACAAAACTCCCAGATTTGCCCAAAAACACAAAAAACATATCCATCCTGAACGCATAATCCCTGTTATTATTTTCTAATTTTGTATTGGCAACGCAATCTAGCTTCAAAGTAAATAATGAATTTTAAAAATACTACCATCTGGACAATGTTTTTTTGTATGTGCATACCTTTTATAATGCTCAACAACTTATATCCTTTTTGGCGCTTTGGAATGTTTGCCGAACCTGTAAAAACTCAGGTGCAAACCGAGCAATTCAGGGTATACTGCAAAGATGCCCAAGGCAAAACTCATTATTTTTCTCCACAAAGCATTGGTTTCGACAAAAACCAGTTTCTATACATTGCACGAAATTACTATTACAAAAGTCAGACTGTTTTTTTTCTGAAAGCGCTTTCATCTATATATTTTAGGCAAAGCCCCAGACTAGAGTTCAAAACCTGGCAATTGTACAAGATAGTAGTCATCAAAAAACTGAACAACCTACGCCAGGTAAGCAAAGATAGTAGCCTGGTAGAAACTTATACACCTGATGCACTATAACAAAACGCCCTTGTACATCTATTGGGTCGTTGCCCTCCTATTGAGCACTTTATTGCTTGCTTACTGGCTAGAGTGGCGTCATTGGGTAACCCTTGCCTACCAACAACAAGCCCCTGACTGGTTCCAAACGCTGATACAGCGTATTTACCCCAGATTTGGGGTAGAGAAGCAACGTTTTCCCCTAGAGTTTTTCATTGACAAAGCCGATCAGGTAGTGGGGCGGTTTGCCTTCATAAGCCTGGGGAGTTTAAGTTTTATATACTTATATCAATACAAGGTTGGCTTGCGCCAAAAAATTCAGCACTACTGGAACCGCCCCACCACGGCGTATAATGCACAAAGGCAACTACAGGTTTTTGCGGGTGTACTGTTTTTGTTTACCTGGGACTGGTACAGTTACTTGAGTGGACTTGGCAATGCCACTGCTTTTTATACCCCTACCTTCCCTTATCGTTTGCTCCACTTACCCTTCCCGTCTCCTTTTTGGTTGCTAGTGTTGTATATATGCTTCTTGGTTGCCAACTTTGCGCTTTTGTGTAAATTTCGGGTAGTTTGGGCAAGTATTGTGAGCGTGACTTTGTTTGTTTTACTACAAGGGTATATGTATTGTTTTCACAAAATAGATCATACGTATGCTACACTCACCCAAGTGGCTTTGCTTGTGCCTATACTTGCCTGGCACTACCAAAAAGGACAACTACAGCCCCAAAAACAAGTAGCTGCCTGGGCTTGGCGTCTGATGCAGTTCAGCATTGCTTTTACCTACTTTCAGGCAGGGCTAGAAAAACTACTCATTGGTGGTATCAACTGGGCATCTCCCCATAGTTTTCGCAGTTATTTGTACCTACACCCTACCAAACCCGGTACCTGGGTTGCTACCAGTGATTTTTGGTGTACTGTATTGCCATTGGCAGCCATGTTGTTTCAGTTGGGGTTTATCACCATTATTTTTTATCCCAAGCTTAAGCGGGTATTTTTGCCAGCTGGTGTTCTTTTTCATTTAGGCACGTTTTTGTTATTCGGCATTGGGTGGTATTATTCGCCTTGGATGTTGGTCTATTTGTTTTTTATAGACTGGGAGAGTATTCGTTTCAGACAACTACCTAAAAGCACCAAGTTGTAGGATCTTTGACGAAAAAAAATAAGCACTGTTTACCCAACAAGTTTGAACTGTTAATAATTAATAGCCTTTATTGGGTTTCGTCGCATAAACCCATCCGCCTTTTATAACTATGCATTAAAAATGACTATATTTAACTTCTGAGTTACATTAATGACCCTGATAGAAACATTATGCCTAAAAAAATAAGTGCTGTTACCCGTTTTTGTATAGCTGTTTTACTTATGGTGAGTTGCCGTTCTGCTTACTTTACCCGCTATCAACAAAAAACACTGGATAAGTATGTCTGGAAAACCAAGCAACATTTATCTAAAACTGCTCAGCTCAAACTACTGGTAGACCGCAGGATTAAACTCAACCCACATAGTGTAGCCAAAAACTTTTACCCGGTACTGGATAATGTAAGTAAAAAACTAAGCAAAATTCATCACAAGTTGCGGTGTCAGATTGCCAGCAATCAGGCAATGCCCCGCTATGAAATAAGGAAAATAAAACGTGCACTACACAGCACTCATCAGCTACTTAACAAAACCAACCAACATATTCTCAATGGCACTGAACATGTACTAAAGTCTGATGTGTTGTTTGAGGTAGGCAGTGCTCAACTCAGGGCAGCTGGGGTAGTATCACTTAACCAGTTTGCCCAATATTTCAAACACAAAGTATTGAGTGTTTATCGTGCACAAATGCAAGTAAAACTCAATATTACGGGTTATGCCGACGAACAAGGATTTGTGAGAGGGGAAAGCGACCAACAACGTAAAGAAAAAAACCGTTTGCTATCGCTCAATCGCGCCACAGCCATCAAACAATACCTGTCAATAGTTTTAAATCAAAAGTTTGCCAACGCCGATAAGGAAGTAATGCTTGACGTAAACGCAGAAGGCAAAGGAGAACAACTGCCCCCTAAATTACGCAATCCTCAACAAAACGACCACCGCCGGCGGGTATGTACAGTGTCGAGTTATACCATACTGAAGACAGGTGCTCAATTACCCATTATTCAAAGGAATATCCCAAAACGAATACTCACCAACCCTTCTCCTATCAAAGACTAATACTTAGTAAGTATTGACCAAGTACTATTAAAAAAGAACCCAAGGCTTAAAGAAACTGTATTGAACTATCGACCATCGATTGTGAACTTTTAACTACGGCTCTTATAAGTCACTAAAGATCAACGTCATACAAAAGTGTAGATACCTGTGGAACAGGGTATACCCAGAACCTTGAACCTAGTGGAGGCTATGCACCGATTCATTGGTACTTCCACTTCGTTACAGCCGACATCCCGTTTACGGGGAACCTTGTCAGCGCTATGGACTAAATCACCTATCTCATCAAAATCTCTTCGCTCTTAATTTCTTTAGTCTAAAGAATTATTATCTTTCGCCTTTTCAAATCATAATATACATTGAGCCTGAATACGAATGAGATTGTTAGAAGTAAAAAACGATAAAAGACTAGCAAAGGAGTTTATGCAACTTCCTGTAAGATTGTATAAAAATGACAAAAACTGGATTCGCCCTATAGACAAAGAAGTAGCAGCAGTATTTGACCCTAGTGAAAACCCTTATTTTAACCATGGAAAATGCATACGCTGGATTTTGCAAGATAATGCAGGTAAGACCATAGGAAGGGTAGCAGCTTTTGTAAATACACAAACCTCTGATAAGGGAACCAAACAAGCTACTGGTGGAATGGGTTTTTTTGAGTGCATAGACAATCAAGAGGCGGCTTTTAAGTTGTTTGATGCTTGTAAAGAATGGAATCAAGCCCAAGGAATGGAAGCCATAGATGGCCCAATTAATTTTGGAAACCGCGAAAAATTTTGGGGCTTGCTTACTGAAGGTTATATGCCTCAGAATTATGGCATGAACTACCACTTCCCTTATTACAAACCTTTTTTCGAAGCGTATGGGTTTAAAGATTATTTCCAACAATTTACCTTTGGCAGGATTATAGGCACCCAGGCTGACTTTCCAGCACGGCTAGTAAGACTTGCCGATAGAATTATCTCACAAGAAGAGTACACGTTTAAGCCATTGGTTAAAAAACACCTGGATAAATATACTGATGATCTCAGGGAAATTTATAATCAAGCCTGGGCAAACCACACTGGCGTAGACAAAATGGACAAAGAACGCGCCAGGGCTACAGTGGCACAAATGAAACCCATTCTAGAGGAAGAGTTGATCATGTTTGCTTATCACAACGATCGCCCTATTGGTATGTTTGTCATGGTGCCTGAGGTCAATCACATTTTTAAGTATGTCAATGGAAAGCTCAACCTTTTGGGCAAACTTAAGTTTTTGTATTACAAAAACCGTGGAGTTTGTGATACAGCACTAGGCTTGGTATTTGGGGTGGTGCCCGATTTTCAAGGAAAAGGGGTAGAAACTGCGCTGGCGGTATCTTGGGGAAGGTATGCAGGTTGGTTGCCTAACTATAAGTACAAAAATCTTGAACTAAACTGGATCGGAGATTTTAACCCTACAATGATAAAAATGTGTCGCTTGTTTGGTTTTAAAATTATAAAAAAACACACGACTTACAGGTTATTGTTTGACGAAAACGCGGTCTTTGAGAGGGCACCTGTTATGAAGTAGCTTCCTTGCCTAACAAACGCTTTTTGGTAGCATTTATTTGCCTCAATAGATGCTACCTATTCCCCTTTTTGTAATCATTACCCTTGCTAGGAATAATGGCTTATTGAGATAAAATTGATAATTCCTTAACGTAATGAATCAACTAATTTCTTAACTAAACGTTAGTTTTGTATATGGTTAACCACAACACCATTTGCTGACACCATGTATAACTTTCAAAAAATATATTCAAGTAGCTTCAATACCGTTTATTTCGATGCCAAACATTCACTCTTAAAAATGGTAGCATTGCCCGAAACCACTCTCCAACAAGAGGCAGTTTATAAAAAAGAGCTGACCCATGTGATCAAAACTGTAGAAAAGTATTCACCCGACTATTGGCTCTTCAATAACGCCCAAAATAAATTCAAGATTTCGTCTGACCTCCAAACCTGGCAACAAGAACAGTTACTCAAACTTTTTAAAAAAATAAATGTAAGTAAAAGTGCTACGGTCATCAGTGCTGAGCTTATCTTTCAATCAGCCCAGCAAACCCCACTTATTCCCTCTCAGTATTTCACCAACGAAGAAGATGCCTTGCAATGGTTGGTGGGCTCGGTAAAAGAAACGATCAGTTAGGGAGTTTGCAATAAATAGTCTCCCAGGTTTTGGTGAATGGTTTTGATCAAAGACCAGGCGCATTTTAAGGGCATAGCAGCGCTACGGCCGCAACATGCAGCGAAGTATTTGGACAAAAAAATCGCCAGAAATGGGTAGCTTATTTTTTGTATGCTCCCTTAATGCATAGTTCCTCCTTATTGCAGACCCACACATTGCCGCATCCTAAAAAACAGGCAGAAAAAAACTTATTCAACTGTAATAAACTGTCTGCTTTGGCTACCAATGTTACATAACCGTTTGGGCAAGCAAACCGTATAACCTTTTATATTGCCATAAGCTCAAAACAATTGTACTCAAATAGACTTTAATATAGGTAGATGATCAAACTACTAAAATACATAAGATACCTGCTCATTGCAGCCCTGCTTACCTTATTTACTCAAATAGGAGGACTTATCTATTTATTACTCCTGCCAATAGTACCCCTACTCACACGCTCTTTTAGTACCCTTTGGAAAAAACACCTCTTAAACATAGGTATACACTTTGTTAGTTATTTAGTCACCATCTTATTGGTCTTACCTCCAGTTGCCCGGTATTTTGGCAGGGTACCCTTGCCTATCAACAGCCACGCAGGTATCAAGCCTTTAAACACTTTTACCTGGTTATGCAACAGGCACTATGTGCGTCCACAACTATTACAAACATTACACAATGTAAGCCAGCAACTACGCAAACAATACCCCACTACAGTGATTGCCTATATGGATGCTAACTTTCCTTTTAAAAAGGGATATCCGCTTTGACCACACTTGAGTCATAATGACGGAAAAAAAATAGACCTTGCTTTTTTGTATAAAGGTGCCACTACCCAAAAACATCTACCGCAAACTGCCAAAAGCCTGATAGGGTATGGGGGTTGCGAAACACCCCGAAAGGGAGAGTATAATGTGGCGAAAATATGCGCTCAACAAGGTTTTTGGCAGTACAATATTCTACAGAGAATATACCCCAAATGGCTTCAAAAGAATATTGACATTGATGTGCCACGAACGCGTAAAATGGTGCAATTATTCGCGTTTCAACCACAAGTACAAGTAATGTATCTGGAACCCTACTTAAAAAACCGTTGGAGGGTAAATTATACCAAAATTGGTTTTCATGGCTGTCACTCGGTACGACACGATGACCATTTGCACTTAAGTGTCTATTAAAAATAGGTCATTTATGCTTAAAATTGATTAATATTATATAAATCTGTAAACAACACTAAACCTATACAACATGAGTAAATCTGGTAAAACAAACGCTGCAGCTTCAGCATTGAAAAGCAATGGATTAAAAGTAGCCATAGGAGTACTGGTATTATTTATAATATTCAGCCTTTTTTCGGTGGTTAAAACGGTGCCTTCCGGCTATGTGGGAGTAGTTACTCACTTTGGTGCAGTACAAAAACACATTTTGGGTGAGGGCATTCATACTGTCATGCCGTTTCGAACGAAAGTAGTAAACCTAAATGTACGAATCCAAAAAATAGAAGCAAATGCGACAGCATCGTCTAAGGACTTACAAACAGTGACTTCTAAAGTTGCCCTTAACTTTTATTTGTCTAAAGAAAAAGCCAACGTGATTTACCAAGACCTGGGCATGGACTACCAACACACCATTATTCAACCTACTGTGCAAGAATCTATCAAATCTGCCACAGCACGCTACAACGCCGAACAACTCATCACGTCGCGCCCTAAGGTAAAACAAGATGTGTTTACTTATATTAAAAAACGTTTGGCAAAAAGCAATATCATTGTCACTGATTTTTCTATTGTAGATTTTAAGTTTTCGCCCAACTTTAACGATGCCATTGAGAAAAAACAAATTGCCGAACAACGCGCCTTGACAGCTAAAAATGACCTGAACCGGATTAAAACTGAAGCAGAGCAAGCCAAGGCTAAAGCCAAAGGGGAAGCCGACGCACAAATAGAAATTGCCAAGGCTCAGGCAAGGTCTCAGGAACTATTGCGTGAATCGGTAAGTGACCAATTGATTCAACTAAAAGCTATAGAAAAATGGAATGGAGTACTGCCAGTATCAATGGGAGAAAAAGGCAGCGGAGGCTTTTTTGATATTACTGCTGTGGGTAAAAGAAGATAAAATTTAAATCGGCACTGAAAGACCATCATATTTATTAAATTAAAGCAGCAAGAGGGACTCTTTTGCTGCTTTTTTATTTTATCAAAAATCAAACAATCTTATGAACTATCTTAACACTTTGACATTGTGTGTCTTACTTGCTGTTTGTGCAAGTTGTGGAGGCACTAAAGAAAGTGGAAACACTGAAAACACAGATACTACCTCTAGCAACACCACAAGCAACACTACCTCAAACAATGAAGGTAACCAACAAAGTAATGATACTACAAGCACTCAGGTAGACCCTTCCTCTACGGAATACACAGGAGGCGATGAGCCCAATGGCTTTACTGCGGACGAGGTATTACTTGCCCCTGAGCTTTACAAATACATGCAAGCCAATATGAAAGGCTGGGCGCTAATCACTCGTGAAAAATGGTTGAGTAATGATGCCAAGAAAGTAGTAGATCCAGGTGATACCGCCATTATATATGAAAAGGATATTGTAGTAAAGGGAGATTTTAATGGTGATGGTAAAGAAGACTGTGCTGGTTTTTTTATAAACACAGCCAACGAAGCGAGTTTGATGGTATTTCATAAAACTGATGATGGCTATGAGACAATCAAAGTATCAGACGAAGGTAAAATAGAGGGCAAAGCAAGTTTAGGGCGAGGGCTTAGGTTACAACCTCCAGGTAAAATAGAGATGTATGACCCCAGTGAATCTTTTGTCCTCAAAAACGAGTCATTTGTTTATATGACTTATGGTAAATCAGATAATATAATCTCTTATAAGGAGGGTAAATATATAAAAGCATTTACTAGAGATTAGTCCATAACACTTCGCTTAAAGATAAGTGATCATTCTTTATGATTGGGCTTTGATAATGTGCCAACAGACAATTATTTTTGTAAACAGTTTGTACACTCAAAAAATGTTCTCAAATGCAACAAAACCTTTTTCCTAAATCTTCGCCCAATACTCCTAGTCAAAACCCACAAAAAAAAACCAGCATAGGACAAGCAAATGTGGCTTATGCCGATGCCTCCTCTATATTGACTCCCACCAAAGGTTTTTTGTCTAGCTACGACTACAGCCTCAACCCTTATTCGGGTTGCTCGTTTGGCTGCAATTATTGCTATGCGGCCTTTTTTGCTACTACCCAACAAAACCGCGACAATTGGGGCTATTGGATCAAGGTAAAAGACAATGCTTTGCAATTACTTACCAAGTGGCGTAAAAAACCCTTAATTGACAAAGTAATCTACCTAAGCAGTGTTACTGACCCCTACCAACCAGTGGAGCGTTCGCTAAAATTGACCCGCCAGTTGCTACAAGAGTTGCTCGATTACCATCAAGTTACGCTTCTTATCCAAACCCGGAGCCCACTGGTAACGCGCGATATAGATTTGTTACAGAAGTTTGACAAGGCGCAGGTCAACATGACAATTACCACAGATGATGAAGCAGTAAGAAAAGCATTTGAGCCTTTGTGTCCTTCTAACAAAACTCGCTTAAAAGCGATTGCAGAAGTACACCAAGCGGGGGTTGAGAGTTGTATTAGCCTGACTCCCCTATTACCAGTAGCCAATGCCCACGCTTTTGCTCAACAAATGGCAAATACAGGAATCACCAAATACATTGCACAAAATTTTCATATGGGCAAAGGCAAGTTTGTGGCCAATACCCGTGAAGATGCACTTAAAATGATGGAAAAGATGGGTTGGAATGATCAGAAGTACCGGGATACCATTAAAATACTTAAGAAGTACCTGCCTGAGCTCAGCGAGGGTAAAGATGGTTTTTCGGCAAAAAAGGTGGGATAAATTAACGAAATACCGCACTCATTACGAAATAACGTAGAAAAACCCTCACTTTTAGCCTCTCTCATTTTTATGAAATTGAAAAAATAAAATTTTATTTCACTGATTATCAATTACTTATAAAATAATTTTCAGGCTAAAAAGCTTTTGGTCTTTGGTTTGAATATATATTAATCAAAGATATTTAATAAGCTTTGTGGTTAGGAAAGAAAAACGAGATT
>NZ_CANLRP010000045.1 GCF_947493425.1 uncultured Microscilla sp.
CTGTTCATTATTGCTAAATTTTGCTCACACAAAGATAATAATTAATTCCACATTTATTTATTGCCTGGTACACTAGGTGCAAGGTTTCAGGTACACCTTGTTTAACTGCGTTGAGCTCATCCCTTGCTGTGTCAACCCTTCCGCAGGGCGATTTGATATAGTTGATTGGTAGAAGTCTCCTGGCTTCCCCTGCGAGCTTGCCCTTGGAGGGTTTTTAATCTGCGAATGCAGTCCTTGTCTACATTCATAAAATGTCGGAGTTATAAGCAAAGTAGCTTTGCTGCGCAAGGAAAGCTTGTCCTGTAAAGAACGAAACTTCCCATTGATTGAAGCTTTTAAGTCTTCTGTAGGAGGCTTAAAAGAGCTAGAGCCGACCAAGAAACTTCAGGCATCATGGCATAAGCCAACTTATTGGCAATTCAACAAAAAGTTCGCCGAAACCTTGAGGCGCTTACTTTTGATACAGACGAAATACTTGACCTTTATCCAAACCGCAAAGCACCTGTTTGTTATGTCACCAAACGCAAGCTAGACGATCAACTCGGCTTGCTGCGCCAAAGAGTAGACGATCTTTTAACCACTATAGAAAGAGCGCATGTATTTAATGATGAGTTTGAAAAAAGAGAAAACAAACACGAGATACGACTGGCATTTAAAACATACCCAAAAGGCCAATATCATTTTTAAAAAGGGTTTATAACAAACTCAACAAACCAACAGCCCTTGCATTGGCAAAACCAGTACAAGGGCTGTTTTTATGAGAAATCGGGCAAATTGCTCACTCGTGCATACGGATGTTGGGCGGTTTTCTTAAGGGTATAGTAACTGTTCAAGCCCGAAATGCCTACATCGCCCAAGCTTGCCAAGTCTATATAGCCTTGGTCGTTTACGGCCTCATCGGGCACTATCAAGTGCATAATTTCTCCAATAATCAAAGTAGTGCCATTGATTTGGATGGGTACTTCTTGCACAAACTTCATCCCTAGCTTAAGCTTGCTTTCTTTGACAAAAGGGGCTTTAAAATCAAACAAATATTCTTCGGTAAGACGGCATTTGTCAAACTCCGATTCGTCTTTCTCAAACTTTACTGAGGTATAGTGGGCTTGCTCGACAAACGACTCGTGCACGTGGTTAATGGTATACATACCATTGTCGCAGATATTTTCGTAGGTATGGCGGCGCACCTCACCTTTGGGGCGCATAATAAAGCCCAACAAAGCCGGATTACTGCCCAAGTGCACTACAGAGCTAAAAATGGCCAGGTTGGGCTCGTTGTTGGCAGAAATTGTTCCAATAAGATTGGCAGGCTTGATACCACTCACTGAGTTGATAATATTGAGGCGTTTTACCCTTTCGGTATTTTCAATGTCTTCTTTGGTCAAATGCATAGGTATCTGTTTATAATTTTACGCTTGACATTCCTCCATCTACATGAATAATTTGCCCTGTCATCCAATTGGCTTTGTCGGAGAACAGAAAAGCCGCAGTTTGAGCAATGTCGTCAGGAGTGCCTATTTTTTTGAGCGGGTGGCGTTGGGCATTTTTGTCTTTTTTATCGTCTGAATTGAGTAAACGACCTGCCAATGGGGTATCGGTAATAGAAGGCGCAATGGCATTTACTCTAATACTAGGGGCAAACTCTGCCGCCAAAGCACGGGTCAAACCCTCAATAGCCCCTTTAGAAGCCGCTACCTGGGCATGAAACGCAAACCCTGTTTGCACCGCTACAGTAGAAAAAAACACGATAGAGGGGTTCTGGGCTGCTTTGAGCTTTTTTTGTATTGCTTGTAATACCTTTACTGCACCCAATACCTGTAACTCGTAATCATTAGCAAATTGTTGGGGCTTGATGCGGGCAAAGGGCAACAAATTGATGCTACCAGGACAATAGGCTACGCCATCGATGCTATCAGGCAAGAAGTCTAAATTGAGAGTTTCATCTGTTACATTGAGTGGGTGGTATTGCACGCCTTTAGGAGCGTCGCTTACTGCGGTGGTATGATAGGTGGCATATACTTGATGCCCCTCGCTGGCTAGTTGTGCTACCAGGGCTTTGCCTATGCCAGACGATCCTCCAATGATTAAGTAATTTTTCATAACCACTTAACTAATTGTAGCTTAAGTTGTTTTGAAATAGCTTTTACTAACGAAACCATTCGTATATTTGGGTAAGTATACGTGGGTTTTATCTATACAATAATAATGAGCTTAACGTTTAATGTAAGAGGCTTAACAAAACGATATTAGGTCTATTACATTGGGAAATTTTTTTTTAGCCATACCAGAAAAAACAGAGCTGGTAAAAAATTCTCAAAAGCATTTATAGAAATCATAAACAGTTAATAGTATGAACCAACAAGAGCTACCTTCAGAAGTAAACCACGAACTCATAGGAGTTTTAGAACAAATCCAACAAATAGATTATATGATTGAAATGCATAGAAATGATGACGATGACTTTATGCTCAACCAATACCAATACAAAAGAACTCAGTTTTTACAAGAATTAAGTGAATTGTTGCAACAAATGAATATTTCACCTGCCGATTTAGTTACTTAAGTGACTACTCAAGCACTTCTAACAACTCACTCATTTTTATCTTTTGAGCACAATCAAAATGCTCCTTTGGACACGCTGTATGCCCATGCAAACCACAAGGACGGCAGGGTAAATCGGGTACTTGCACTATAGTGGCATTATCAGACAAAGGACCATAGCCAAAGCTGGGGGCAGTAGAGCAATAAATAGTGCAACTGGGGGCATTCATAGACGAGGCAAGGTGCATAGGAGCCGAGTCGTTTACGTAGTTCATTTGGGCATTTTGCATCAATGCTGCCGACTCAAGCAAAGTCAGTTCTCCCGCCAGGTTCTTTATAGCAGGGTATTGAGCATCTGTTATAATTTGCTCACAGGCAGCTTTGTCGCCAGGTGCACCCAACAAGTATACTTGTGGCGGAGCGTCATACTTTTGCGCAATGGCTTGCAATAACTCTACCCAACGCGCTTGCAAAAACTGTTTGGTAAACCACACCGAAGTGGGTGCCATACAAATATAAGGCGTATTTTGGCTGTAGCCAGCTACCTTGGCAAATTGGGCTTGAGTGGGGTATAGCTTGGGGCGTGCTCGTTGCTCACTAGTAAGGTGCGCCACCAGCCCCAACACCCTATCTACTTCGTGAATGTTCTTACCGTATTGATAGGCTACTTTTTTGGAAAACAACCAAGCCAGCGGATTCTTTTTGAAGCCAATGCGTTGGGGAGCCCGCGAAAATGCCGTCATAAGCCCGGTAGCAAAAAAGCGTTGCATGTTTACTACCACATCGTAGCGGTTTTGGCGAATACGGCCAATCATTTTAAACATGTTTTTCTTCTTATTTTCTTGCTTGTTCCACACCAATACTTCGTTGAGTAGCGGGTGCCCTTCGAGCAAGCTTTCGTTGCCTTTACGCAGCAAGAAATCAATTTTTGCCTCAGGATAAAACGCATGTATTTTTTCAATGACTGCTGTTCCCAGAATAACATCACCAATAAAAGCCGTTTGTATCAATAATATTTTTTGCACTTTCACAGAATATCTCCAACTTTAAGTTTATTTAAATAGTCCATAGCACTGACAGGGGCAAGCTTTAAGCGACAAGTCGCAAGTTACACCCAGCTCCACAGGCAACTAACAGGGTTCTAGGTATTAGATATGCCTTACTCTACTAACAACTAATAAACTTATAGTACACTTATTTTCAGTCAATTATAAATTTATTAATTAATTAGGAGGCACAAGTGCTTAAAACCCCAATAAATATCGGATAGAAATAGGTTAGTTCACATATTAAACCTGACAAGTAAGCACTTATAAATACTTCTAACTATCAAAGTTGTAAACAATTGAAAATAAACACCTTACAAACTTGATAGTTACCTGTACTTGTCGCTCGAAGCTTGCCTCCCTGTTAAGGCTATGTACTATAAACCAAAGCACAAAAATAGGTATGAAGATAGGATTTGATGCAAAAAGAGCTTTTTTTAATCACAGTGGCTTAGGAAACTACAGTCGCAATATGCTGCAATTACTCGCCCAACACTATCCCGAGCACCAATATCATCTTTATACTCCCTCTAACCAAGATACTATTTCGTTTGAATTACAAGGGGCGCCCATCATCAAAACACCCCAAGGCTGGACAAACCGCAAGTTAAAATCGCTTTGGCGCAGCCTTTGGATGGCAAAAGACCTACAACGCGATGGCATAGACTTGTTTCACGGGTTGAGCAATCAACTGCCCAAAAATATTGGTAAGTTTAAGGGCAAATCGGTGGTCACTATTCACGACCTTATATTTTTGCGTTACCCAACGTTGTATAAAAAAGCTGACCGGATGATAGATACCCGTAAGTTTCGCCACGCTGCCCAGGCTGCCAATCGGGTGATTGCAGTAAGCAAGCAAACTAAAGCCGATTTGATCGACTTTATGCATATTCCGGCTGAAAAAATAAGTGTGGTTTATCAAAACTGCCACTCGTCTTTTAGCAAGTTGGTAAGCAAAGAAGAAAAAACTCAACTAAGCACTACCTATCATTTACCCCAAAACTATATGCTATCGGTGGGCACTATAGAAGCCCGCAAAAACATAGGCATTGTGATAGAAGCCCTGCAAAAAGGAGCGATTGATATGCCGTTGGTAGTAGTGGGGAGCCCTACCCCTTACTTAGACAGCCTCAAGGCATCTATTGCCCAAAATCCCCCCAAGGCTCCTGTTATTTTTTTGCACAATGTACCTCTAAAGCATTTGCCGGGTCTGTACCAAATGGCTCAGTTATTTGTTTATCCTTCTATTTTCGAGGGTTTTGGTATTCCTATTCTTGAGGCGTTGCACTCAAACACTCCTGTGGTTACCAGTCAGGGCAGTTGCTTTCCAGAATCGGGCGGCAACGCAGCCCAATATATTGACCCACATAACGTAGAATCAGTCATTGACGTGCTCAATAAAGTACTCAATGACAATGCTTTACAAAAACAAATGATTGCCCTTGGGCAACAGCATCTCCAGCAATTTATGGGAGACAAATTAGCCCAAGATTTGATGCAAGTATACCAATATGTACTAAACAATTGACCTTGACCAGAGGGCAATCAACCCAATAAATAGCATCATTGATCTAAAAAGCCCTTTGACAAATACAGTTTGCCTGAAAATATCGTATTTTTGCAGGTAGTACCAATTTTTTTAAAATAGTAAGATCATGGAAGTTAAAAGTGCCGAATTTATCAAAAGTAGTACCGACTACACCCAATGCCCGGCAGCACACCAGCCTGAGTATGCTTTTATTGGACGTTCGAATGTGGGGAAGTCTTCCTTGATTAACAAGTTGACCAATAGAAAAAGCCTGGCAAAGACATCTCAAAACCCGGGTAAAACCCAAACTATCAATCATTTTCTTATCAACGATCGCTGGCACCTTGTCGATTTGCCAGGGTATGGCTACGCCAAAGCAAGTAAGACCGAACGCAAAAAGTGGGGCAAGATGATCAATGACTACATCTTGAAACGAGAAGTATTACTAGGTATTTTTGTATTGATAGATGCTCGCCACGAACCCCAAAAAATTGATATGGAGTTTTTGGAATGGCTCGGCGAAGAAGGAATTCCTTTTACCATGGTGTTTACCAAATCAGACAAATTATCGTCTAACAAGCTACCTCAGGCTATAGCCAACTATCGCAAGGCTATGCTCAGAACCTGGGAAGAGATGCCTACTCACTTTGTCACTTCGTCGGTATCAGGGTTAGGGTGCGACGAAATATTAAAATTTATACGAGATGTAAATAAGACTTTCCAACATTGAAACGTTGATCTGATTTAACATAAAAGCGATAAAACACATAGACATTTTAATGCATCATTACGTATCGTTTTTAAAAAATGTCTATTTTTGAGGCTATTTTGCAAAATGTGTATGGTGTTTTCTTCATTTTTAGGCTAGATAAATATGAAGAAAACACATGCTGCATGTTATACATATTGCTTAAAGAAAGTAAAACTTTCGAATCAATTTTTATCAAAAAATATCAAATCGAATGGATTTAAAAAAGATTGCTGCCATCTCAGGAAAACCAGGGTTGTTTAAAGTAGTAAAGCCTACGCGTTCTGGTGTGATTGTAGAATCATTGGATAAGAAAAAACGCAAGGTGGTAGTGGGAGCTACCAGCCGTATGTCAGTGTTGAAAGAAGTATCCATCTACACAACAGATCAAGAAGGCTCGGTGCCTTTGGCAGATGTTATTCTAAAGATATATCAAGACTTTAACGAAGATATACAAAAACTCAACTCTAAAACTTCTTCAGCAGATTTGATGGCGTTTTTGAAAAGCATAGTGCCTGATTATGATGAAGAAAAAGTGTATGTATCAGACGTAAAAAAACTGATTAGTTGGTATAAACTAATTGGCGAAAATGCGCCCGAAACATTGGAAGAGTTAGCCAATGGTACACATGAAGAAGAAGAAGAGAAAGAGACAAAAACTGAGGCTAAGGCTGACGAGAAAGAAGAGACAGAGAAAAAAGAGTCTTAAATTTAGAAATACACCAATACTATCAAACCAATAAGTTCGCTGGGGTAGCTCCGCGAACTTATTGGTTTTTTATGCTTATTCGCCAGAGTTCAAGTTTTTCTTACCAAACTTAAGGGGTAATAAATCGGCAACAGACGAAACCACATATACATTCTCTTCTTGCCCTTGCAAAATCAACTGAATGTTATGAGGCTGTTTTTCTTCATATTCGAGCATTGCCTGGCGACAAGCACCACAAGGGGCTGCAGGTAAAAATACTTCATCGCCCCGCTGAGCAGCTACTGCAATGGCTTTGATTGTACGGTTGGGGTATTGGGCACCAGTATAATAAATAGCGGTTCGCTCGGCACAAATACCAGAGGGGTAGGCCGCATTCTCTTGATTGCTCCCTGTCACGACTGTTCCATCATCCAACAAAATGGCTGCACCTACCAAAAAGTTAGAATAAGGGGCATACGCCTGATGGGTTATTTTTTTGGCGGCTTTGAGCAAGCTGGCATACTCTGGGGCAAGTTCTGACGGGCGATCATACACCTCTATAGAAAGCGTAATATCGAGTTTTTTTTTCTGATCTGTTTGGCTCATGTTACTTGAATATTTAGGAGACAAAGTCAAATGTCTATTGAGCAACTTTTGACTTATAGTATTTTAATGGTTCAAATAACAAAGATACAGGTAACCAAACATAAGTACTTGTTATTATTGTACCTATAGCCATTGATTTTAGAGCTTTATCCTAAGTTTATTTCTTTCTCAACATTTCTAACTCTTGTTCTTTAGCTTTTAAAGCTTCCTGGAGGTCAGCTTTCTCTTTTTCAAATTTTTCTATGATTCGAGCAATAGATTTCTGTTGAGTTTCTAGTATTTCCTGGGCTTTGGCTGTTTCTTGTTCTTTGATAGAAGCAATATTTATGGCGATCTTTTCTTTTTCAAAAGCCTCTTGCTTCTGCTTTGTAATATCCTTGATAAACACCGCTACACCGGTAATTTTACGAAGTTTATTTTTGATAGGAATAAAAGAAAATTGCCAGTAAATATCCTGATTGTTTTCGGGATGATTAAAAATCTCCTCTATTTGTATTTTTTCGCCTTCCAGTGTTTTATCATAATGCTGTTTCCAGTAGTTAAACTTATCTTCCTGAAATGTTTCTGTAATATTTAATCCCGCTTTTAGGGTAATATTTCGGGTAGCATAGGCTGCCCGCATTTTATCATTCAGCAAAGTAATTTTATAACTTTGATCTACCGTCAAAATCATCTCTTCAGTGTTGTTAATCACTGCTTTTAGGTTGGCTTCTCTATTTTGTAGTTTACGCTGAGTCAATAATATTTTACGCTCAGCGTTCTTTCTATCAGTTATATCTACTGCAAACTCTACCAGCTTGTAAGGTTTGCCACTCAAGTCAAATATAGGATTAAAACTACCTTGAATCCATATTTCTTTCCCGTTTTTAGACACTCGGCGCGACTCACCCGAATGATACTCGCCTTGTACCAGTTTATCCCACAGTAGTTGATAAGCTTCCGAGTTGCGTTCTTCGTTAGTAACCAATACTGCATGGTTTTGCCCAATAATGTCATCACGCTTATACTCCATCAAACGCAGGAAGATATCGTTTGCTTCCAGAATGTTGCCATCCATATCATACTCCACAGTGGCATTTGAACGACGGAAAGACTCAAGCTGCCCCTGGAAATCAAGCCTTAGTTTTTTGTCGGTCGTAACATCAAAGGCAATTTTAAGAATTTTATACGTTTTACCTTCTTTATTTTTAATGGGAGTAAAGGTGGTTTGCAACCAGACCTCTTTGCCATACTTGGCGATTTGCTTGAACTCTCCTTTGTGAGGCACTCCGTTTTTCAGATCATTCCACAATGCCTTATAATCGTCGCTTTCAAAATCTTCGGTATCTATAAACATTCGGTAATGTTTGCCAGTAATTTCAGCTGCCGAATAATTCATAGTTTCTAAAAATAACTCATTGGCATTCAATATTTTAAACTCAATATCCATTTCCAGTGTAATCAAGGTCGTATTCATGGCATACGACTGTGCAGTAAGCACTTCTTGATTTTCTTCCATTTCTCCTTGAGTTTGTTGTAAGGTAAGCAGGTTATCGCGCATTTCCTTTTCCTGATCACGCATTTGTCGGGTAATCTCCGTAGACTCCAGCAAGAGTTTATGGGTTTGCTCTGTGGTTTTTACTGCATACAAGGTAGATGCAATGTTTTCGCCTAACTTTTCAAGAAAATCAATTTTATACCTAGGTATCTCCTCAAACGATGCCAACTCCATTACCCCATACACTGTTTCGTTTAGCTTTAATGGAATAACCAAAATACAGCTAGGGTTAGCTCCTCCCATTCCTGAAGAAATATCTACATAATCATTAGGAATGTCGGTCACATAAATAGTGTCTACATCGTTGTAGGCCTGTCCTACCAAGCCTTCGTTCGTGTTGATTTGTTGGGTTCGGTATTTTTGCTTGCCAAAGGCATAACTAGCCAATAGTTCTATAAATATATTCTGCTCATCATTGTCGTTTACTATATAAATACCTCCTTGGTTGGCATCAATGTATTTTACAATGTTAGAGATGATCTCATAACCAAGTGTTTGGGTGTTTTCGCGATAAGTTTGTAAAATATTGCTAAACATCGCCAACCCTTTATTTGCCCAGGCACGTTCTTGCTCTTCTATATTTACTGCACTTAGTTTTTCGCGCATGTTTAACAGTGCTTCTGACAAAGTATCTTTTTCTTCGGCTTCATAAGATAAATCTAACTCGCCTTGTTCAATGCCTTTGATAAAAGTGGTTGCCTGACGTATTTTACCAATCAACAAATTAAGTGTATCAGCAATAATTCCTATCTCATTTTGTTTTTGATAATCTATTCTTTGGTCAAGGTCTCCTGTTTGAATAAGTGCTGCACTGTTGTTTATTTTTTGAATTGGTATGGCTATCCAGGTGTTATACACCAAGTACCCTAAAGCAAGAAACAAGAAAAACATTCCCCAATTGATATACAACAACAACTGTAGGGTTACTTGAGTATTGTTTACAATAGACTCGCAACTGTCAAGCAACTCATTGGTTTGTTTTGACAAAGGATCAATATTTTGCTGAAGTGCCTTGTAAGCCTTGGTACTTAGCGAGTCTAAAGAGTAATCTTTGTTTAAAGTAAGTTTGTATTTTTTGGCAAGTTTCAATGCCAATGCATCAATGGCCACTATAGTATCTTTGGCATTGAGCAATTCATTTATGCCTTGGGTGGCAATAGAATCGTTGATAATTTTTTGTTGGGCTGCCCAAAAATCAAGCACAGCTTGCGCCGGAGACAATTTGTTATACTGATTGTAATCAAACTGTACACGACTTGCCAGAGTGAGTGCATTTGTTTTGTAGGTATTCCATATAGGAGCAATAAGGTTTAAGTTTAACCGGAACTCAGGCGTATTACCTGGCAAACTAATGCTTTCTTGCTCTACTGCAACCTCTCCTTCCTGGGTTACAAGGTTAAGCATTACCTGATAACGGTTTATACTTTTACGCAGTAAACGTTGACTGTTTTCGGTTTCGTATTGTTGACTAATATGATGCGCAAACAAAAGGGAAGAACTAATATCTTTATTGGCTTTAGAAATCTCATTATACAGTTTATTATAGTTTTCTATTTTACTGTTGTATACATTGATAAACAATTGTAAAATAAAAAATATAACTGCAAATGAAATAAAGAATAGGATGATTTTATTTTTGATGACCCTATGTTGATTATTCATACTTTATTCAATTATCCTATTTGAAGGGGTTTTGTTAATCAAGTCTAAATTTAATTATAAAAAACAAAGTGGCTATATAAAACTAGCTATTTTTATTAATAATAAATACCACCGTCATGATATTTTGGTTTTCAATAAGTTGACTTAGCTTTGGGGTACGAAACACAATCACATTTAATATGGCACATATTTTAGTTATAGGAGCAGGAAGATCTGCTGATGCGCTTATCAATTATCTGGCAAAAGCCGTGCAAACTTATCAATGGGAAATGACAGTTGCTGATGTGTCTGCTGACCTGTTGCCACAAAAGTTGGCTCCCTATCCACACATAAAAACGCTTGTATTCGATATATATAATCAAGCACAAGCAACTGAAACTATAGCCAAAGTCGATATGGTAGTCTCCTTATTACCGGCCAGCTTACATGCCGAGGTAGCCAAATATTGCTTAATCCATCAAAAACACTTGTTGACAGCCTCTTATTTGTCAGAAGAAATTAAAGCCATGGCAAAAGATGTAGAACAGGCTGGATTGATATTTTTAAATGAGATAGGGTTAGACCCAGGCATTGATCATATGTCGGCAATGCAAATGATTGATGAGATCAAAGCGCAAGAGGGCAATATTGTATCTTTTAAATCATATACAGGTGGGCTAGTTGCCCCAGAGTATGATAACAATCCCTGGCACTATAAATTTACCTGGAACCCACGCAATGTAATATTAGCAGGCAAAGGAGGTACCGCACAATATATAGAAAATGGTCAATACAAATACATCCCTTATCATCAGCTATTCAATCAAACCAACTCCTTAGAAGTAGAAGGCTTTGGAAAGTTTGAAACCTACGCCAACCGCGACTCGCTCAAATATCGTGAGTTATATGGGCTAGATAATATTCCTACCATGTTGCGTGGCACCCTCAGAGGAGATGGCTATTGCAGTGCCTGGGCTGTCTTGGTTAGTTTAGGGCTTACCTCAGACGACTTTGAAGTAGACACCAAGGGAATGACTTATCGTACCTTTACTGAAGCATTTTTGCCTGACACCAGTGCTAAGAATACGGTTGATAAACTTGCAAGCTTTATAGGCAAGTCTACTGACAATGAGATCATTCAAAAAATTGTCTGGACAGGTTTATTAGATGATATTCCTATTCCTGTAAAAGGTTCTCCTGCTTTTATATTGCAGCACTTGTTAGAACAGAAGTGGAAATTAGAAGATAATGACAAAGATATGATTGTCATGCAACATCAGTTTGAGTATGAATTAACAAACCAAACAAAATATACCAAAACATCTGACCTGGTAGTATTGGGCGACGAAAACCATACTGCTATGGCAAAAACAGTAGGATTGCCATTGGCTATAGCTGCCAAACTCATTTTGTTGGGCAAAATAAACTTAAAAGGGGTTTTTATTCCTACACTAAAAGAAATATATGCACCTGTCATGACTGAGTTGTTGCAACTTGGGATAGAATTTAAGGAAAGACAAACACAATTGACATAGAATATATACTTTGAATAAGTGTTTTTTTATAAATTTACAGCCAGTTTTATTTTAAACAGATAAAGAACCGACCATGAGTCAGAGTAAAAGCAAGCCTGAAGAAGACAAAAACACAGCAAAATCCATTACAGGTCTAAACGAAAAGACAAAAACAACAACCCAATCAGATGAAATAGATTTAAGGGAGTTATGGGGGCAGTTTGTTAGCTTTTTGAGAGTAGTTATTAAATTAGTAATAAAAAGAGGTCTTATTTTGGCTATTTTTCTAGGTATTGGAGGGGGAGTTGGCTTTTATTTTCATAAGGTTTCAGTACCTATCTATAAAACCAAAATGTTAATTAATGCAAAAGGTACTGATTATTCTATTTTGTCAGGCTTATTAGGAACTTTACAAAACTTAGCAGCTGACGGTAATCATAAGGCCATTGCTAATAGACTTAAACTTAAGCTGGACATAGCTAAAACTATTGTTGCTATCAAAGCAGTGGATAAGTTAGTAGTAATTAAAGATTTAAGTATTCAGCAAAACAAAGAGTTGAAGCCTGGTGCAGACAACAAAAAAAACAGTGCTAAAGAAGGAAATACAGAAGTTTTCCAACTAAAAGATCACAAGTTTTCTATTGAACTAAGCCTTACCAATAATGCCCATATTACTGCTTTAGAAAATGCGATCACTGTTTATCTTCGGGAAAATGAGTACCTGAAAAAAAGGGTAAAGACTAAAAAGATATTTTTAACTCAAAAAAAAGAGAAACTTAGAAAAGAAATCCAAGAACTTGATTCTCTAAAGCGTAATATTTCCAAATTATTCACTAACAAGAATCAAAACGTTCGAATTACAAATCCGGGTAATATTTCAAAACTTTATGAAGAAGCTGTAAAGCTACGAGAAGAAGAATTAAAAGTAGATACTACACTTGCTTTGATAGAGAATGTACAAATAATAGAAGGTTTTGTAAAACTTAATAACCCTGTTGTTCAGGTCACTAAACGTATTAAATCCGGATTATACCTTGGTTTTACTATTTGGTTTCTATTAATTTTATGGCTAGATGTACGTAAACCTTTTATTAAGTTTTTAAATAGTGAATCAAAAAACAGTGATTGATACTCAATCTATCATAGATATAAAAAGGCAAGATGCTTCTGCCTCCTGCCTTTTATATAGTATTCTTTCCTGTTTATAGCACACCACAAATACATATTGCGTTAGCCAGGCAAAATGCTTGGCTAATGATCAGTGTAATGCATCAAAAATGTCTTTCATTCCCCCCTTATTTTGAAGTAAACTATTTTAAAAAGTCATAGTAGTAACTACACTATTTTTATTGTTTTGCTCAGCAAGTCATAGACGCTTTCCATCTCATTCATCACTGATTTTATAGGTTCGGCACTTCACAATTTTTTCTAGTTGCTGCGAAAAACCATCACTTAACCAATCTATTTTCAAAGTGTTCGTCAATGAACATTTTTTGTGTTAAAGGCGAACATATAATACACTAAAAAAACCTCCTGCAACAACACAAAACACTGCATATCACATCTTTATGTAAGGTGGCACTCTAATTGGCTAAGCAAGAGCAATGGTATTCCCTGTTAGATACTACATACGCATAAGCCTTTTAATAACTATGAAATTATAAAAACATGGACAAAGTAATTCAGAAGAAACAGTGGACCCCCAAAAAAGTCTTCAGCTTTGGAGGAGCGGGTGGATTATTACTTTTACTATTGATTTACAGTTTTTTTGGTAATTCTTCATCGAAACTGAATGTAAGCCAAGGAAAAATAACTGTAGCCTCAGTGCAAAAAGCTAACTTTCAGGAGTTTATAGTAGTTGATGGTATAGCCCAACCGATCAAAACCGTGTTTTTGGACATTATAGAAGGTGGCAGGGTTGAAAAGATTTTTGTAGAAGATGGATACCAAGTAAAAAAAGGAGATAGTATTCTGAAATTCACCAATACTGCTTTACAGATTGATTTTATGAACCGCGAGTCACAATTACTAGACATGATCAATGAACGACAAACTACCCAAATCAATATGAGGCAAAATGAATTACAAACTTTAAATGAGCTTGCAGACATAGAATACAGACTAAAACAAGCCAAACGAAATCATCGACGCGACTCACAATTAATGAAAGGCAAGGCCATAGCAAAACAGGTATATTTTACCTCAAAAGATAATTATGACTACCAACAACGAAAGTTTGAGTTAGCCAAGAGGTCAATCAAACAAAATACAATGCTGAGAACCGAACGCTTAAACCAACTTGATGCTTCTATCCAACGTATGCAAAGAAACATTGGCTTGTCTCAACGTACACTAGACAACCTCTATGTAATAGCACCTATCAGTGGGCAGTTATCAACCCTCAAAGCCGAAGTGGGTGAGTCTAAATCTCCGGGTGAAAACATTGGACAAATCGATGACTTGGATGGCTATAAAATTAATGTAGGCATTGACGAACACTATATTTCTAAAGTATACACAGGACTCAAAGGAACATTTGAGTTGGAAGGAAAAAGCTATGAATTGGTAGTAAAAAAAGTATACCCTGAGGTACAATCAGGGGAGTTTAAGGTAGATATGGAGTTTTTGAAAACGATTCCGGCTAAAATTCGCCGAGGGCAAACCCTACAAATCAAGCTACAGCTCAGTAGTTCTCACCAGGCAGTTTTAATCCCTCGTGGAGGATTTTATCAGGTGACTGGTGGTGGTTGGATATTTGTGGTAAACCCCAATGGCGACAAGGCTGTAAAACGTAACATAAAACTTGGGCGACAAAATCCACACTATTACGAAGTAACCCAAGGCTTGAAACCTGGCGAAAAAGTCGTTGTATCATCTTATGAAGGTTATGAAAATATTGACCAACTTGTGTTGCAAAAATAACCAGTCTTGCTTACTTTATCACTCAGAATAAAAACCATATAAACCATTCAATGAAACTGTAGCAACCAATGCTGCCCAAAAATAGAAATCAATGATACAGACTAAGAAACTTAGTAAAATATATACTACAGATGAAATAGAAACCACTGCATTGAACAGTGTAAATATGAAGATAGACTCAGGTGAGTTTGTAGCCATCATGGGGCCTTCGGGCTGTGGCAAATCTACTCTGCTGAACATATTAGGGTTATTGGATAACCCTAGCACAGGTGAGTTTTATTTTTTAGATAAAGAAATCAGTGGGTTTAGCGAGAAACAACGTGCCGATATGCGTAAAGCAAATATTGGGTTTGTGTTTCAAAGTTTTAATTTGATTGATGAGTTAACAGTGTTTGAAAACATAGAGTTACCACTTATTTATTTAAAAGTGCCAACTGTAGAACGCAAACGCCGAGTTGAAGAAATTATGAACAAAATGGAGATTATGCACCGTAAAAAGCATTTTCCCCAGCAGCTTTCGGGTGGACAACAACAAAGGGTAGCCATTTCACGGGCTGTAATTACAAAACCAAAACTGATTTTGGCGGATGAACCTACTGGTAACTTGGACTCTAAAAATGGAGAAGAAGTAATGAACCTATTAACTGAACTCAATGCTGGCGGTACCACAATTGTCATGGTTACTCACTCATCGTTGGATGCTGAGTATGCACACCGCATTGTCAACTTATTTGATGGGCAAATTGTGAGTGAACATAAAAATGAAAATACTCTTTCATAAACACTGCCTACCAGATTGTGTACAGCACTGTATACAACCTGGTATTTTGCCAAATATGCTATGCTTCTTTCATTTCTTTTTTCTTATCTTCACTTCATCCCAATCATTTTGAATAATTAATTGATTATTTCGGAAAATAATGCGAGTATAAGGATCCAACAAGAATTTATCAGGGGCAATAGGATACAATTTTAACCCTGTTCCCCGCGACCCTGGAGTCTTGTAGTACAATTGATTGTCGGTCTTCACAATTTTAAAGATATAATACCTGCTTGCCGGGTATTTTCCCGTATGGTGTTTCCACTGGGTTGTATCAGGTTTGTAGGTAGGATAAGCAACCTTGATATACCAGCGAAATAATGCATCAAATCGTATGTGTCGCTTGGTACTTTTAGCAAGTAAAGTGTTGGCAATCAATTCATTTTTATACATTTTAGCAAAAGCAGTCTCTTGGGTAGCTTGCCATTGGGCTTGCAAGCTTTTATCATTGTTACTTATATAGTTTAAGTCAGGCAAGGAACTGTTAGCAAATACCAATTTGCGTAAGAAAATATTAGCTATGGGTGAGGCGGTAACATCACCAAAAACCCCTAAACCTGCGCTAAAAGGCTCACTCAACAAATCAGCGTTGGCGAGCAATAATATGGTCATTTTTTTGTCAGGCACCTTCAAAATTAAAGAAGAACAAGAGCGTCCATACCCATAGTGCCAATACATCTCTACTCCTTGATAACATTGTACAAACCAGCCTTTAGCATAGGGTAAAGTGTCATTTTTTGGAGTAATCCAAGGCTGAAACATACGTTTCTTTTGTTTAGCCGTCAACAATTCCTCCCCCTCCAAGGCCTGAGCATATTTTGCCAAATCAGAAATGTTAGACATCATTCCTACTGAAGTATTAAAGCGGTTAGAGTAAACAAACTTGGCAGGTTGCCCATTTTTTAGTTTATATGGTTTGGCCAACTTTTGGGTAAAGGTGTACCAATTTCGTTTAGCCACTAAAAAATCTTTGCGAGCATTTGTATTAGGGGCAGTATGATGCATCTTCAAGGGAGTGGCAATGTATTGCATCACTAACTGAGCGAAGGATTTTCCACTGGCTTTTTTTAATACTTTTCCCAAAAGCTCAAACCTGGGACTATTGTATTTATAAGCATTACCTACTGGCTTGCTATCTGAGACATGCGATAAAATATGTCGAACCTGAAGATGCTTTAACTTTGGTTTGTTGATACCATACTTTGCCAATGAATCGGTCAACTTTAATTTACCAGCTTGCTCAAGTTTGAGGACAATGGCAGCAGTAAATGTTTTGGTTAAAGACGCAATATGAAAAATGGTTTGTGGAGTAGCTTTGACCTTTTGCTGTATATCGGCATAACCAAAGCCCTTACTCCAGACGAGCTTTCCATTATGCACTACTCCTGCCGACATTCCAGGAATTTTGAGGTGACGCCGATATTGCTCAAGCAAGGTTTCTATATTTTGCCAACGTGCTCCAGGTTGTGCTTGCAATGATACACAACACAGGAAACAAACTGTAAAAAGAACAGTTAATTGCCCGGTTTGTCGCGAAATCAAACTGAACGCCTTGGTTTTGTAATTTTTGAGTTTATTCAAAGTTATATGATATGTTTTTATAAAATGTATCACACAATATTACAT
This sequence comes from uncultured Microscilla sp., assembly GCF_947493425.1. Taxonomy (GTDB): domain Bacteria; phylum Bacteroidota; class Bacteroidia; order Cytophagales; family Microscillaceae; genus Microscilla. Next base: position 17,215 of record NZ_CANLRP010000045.1, read on the forward strand.
AAATAGCATAACTACTTTTATTTGTATAAAAAACAGTTGCATTTAAAGAAAAGAATACGCTTATTCATTCACCTTAGTTTGATTTATACGTTACAATTCTTTAATTTTCACTTAAATAAATCACTGATCATAAAACTTTTATACAACTTACCTTGGCATTATACCATACAAGATAATGGCAAAAACGAGTTTAACTAAAAAAAATTACTTATTTTTTTTTGAAAAGTCTCTAAAATAGACGATTTTTACAAAAAAACAGATAGTTTAAATATATCAATCTTATAAAAATACTATTTAATTAATCGAACCAATTTTGGAATTTAAGAACATATAGCATAGTTACGAAATAGCAAAAAACCCGCGTCATCCAACTGATACGGGCTTTTTTTTTTGTCAAAAACTACGGGATTATGTAAATATCTTTATTTAAAATTATGTTTTACAAACAAAACTTACATAGTAATTTTTCAAAAGAAACTTACATTAATCAAAAGCTACTGCTTACCCCTTCAATTGGGCAAAAACTACCCGCTATTTTTCGTTTGACTTAAGTTTCCATTAGCAAATAAGCACACATGATGTTTAATCTTTAATTAGTTTCTTTATCTCGGTTATAGGTCCACTTTTTCCAAACCAACCAAACTTAAAAGTAAGCGCCATATATTGCCCATTCAAGTTTATCCTAGAGTTGTCATCTTCTTTAATAGTGTTAGAGAACCCTATCCTATACCCTCCAGTAAGGGCTATTTTCATAAACTTAGTAATATTTACTTCTATTCCTGCCTCAGGTGTTAACATAAAAAAATGTTCTCGCAACACACTTTGAGTATCGTCGTAAAACGACGTTGTTGAGCGATAAAATCGCAGGTGCCCCCAACCCATTTTAAGGCTAGAAGTCAAATGTACTAGTTTGTGTGCTTGTGCATCATACCCAAACCATAAGCCTCCCTGACGCATTCTTAGGCGAAGGTTTTCACCGCCTACTGACCTTGTCACAGTAGAAAAAGACATGTTTGACCCATATCCACCAAAAAAGAAATTGTTGAACATAATCGCTCCTCCTCCTCCATTAAACATCGCAATTGATCCATCAATTACTCCTAAACTTACTGTTGGTCCTCCAAACCCTGAGATTTTCATGTTACCAGAACCTCCAAATAAAGTTGTGGGGTTGTCTTGTCCCTGGCTCAAAGAAGCTATACTCAAGCTCAAAAACATTGTCAATATAAATTGTTTCATGGTAATAAATAGTTGTTTTATCTTCGTATATAAAGGCAGACCTGCTTCGTTTAAAAAGGGTTGCCTTTAACACTGAAATTTGTCTGGCTTCGCCTTCTTTGCATAAAAAAACATATAATAACACAACTATATAATGCTCATGAAAAATAAAGTAAGTTTAGTATTTTGTATACCGATAATTTTTTTGGCAAGCTGCCAAACTAAAGAAACCCAGGTACAACATAGTATTCAGCAGTTGAATCAGTTTACTGCTCAGTTATTGCGTAAAACAAAGGGGAAATCTGACCTTATCGCAGGAATAAAAGATGCTCAGAAATATTTAACAGCCAATAAAAGTAATATGCACCAGCACATCGAGCTGACCAAAACCACCAGCAGAGTACAAGTATCAGAAAAAACTATGAAAGCGTGGCAAGCAGCAGTTACCGCTAACCTTACAGAAGTAGAAACATTGAAAAAAGTGCATATTGGTCAAGCTTTGCAAAACGAAGAATTGGCAAAGCAGCTAAATAAACTGGTAAAAGAATACAAAGATTTGTTGCAAAAATAGATTCTAAGTAATATTTTCAACAACACAATTTCAAAACCGTACACTAATTTTTCACTACTAATACTTGTGCAGAGTTTAATTTTATCAGTTTCAAAAGTGCTTGAAAAACAGCGTCTTTCTTTCCGCCTTAGTTTACTGGCGTTAAGTTGAAAATCCCGAACTCGCCTTCGGGGAAATTTGAAGAATGAAGCCGTAAAAACAGATCACTGACCGAGGCACGAGGGAATGTTTGAGCTGTTTCGGTGGAATGAAGCAAATTTTAGCAACAGTAAACTACAGCGGTGGCTTTTTTTGGTTCGTTTTTTTAGCTAAAGAAAATCCATGATCCCGAACTTGATTCGAGGAAATGAACGGATGCCTGAGGGCAAAGAATCAACAATTTAACCCAAAAGACTGCTGATTAATCGCTTTTTTAACTGTATAAATTTATCTAAAAGGCAAAGAACTTTTGTTAAAAAAATGTGTACGGTTTCAAACAACACAATTAGTCAATCTTGTATACACGATTGCTTTCTCAACTATTAACTAACTAATGAAGATGAGAGATAGACTAGAATACTTTATGTCAGTGCTTATTGTAGAAGGCTTAGGTGCTGATGGAACCATTTCGGAAGATGAATTGGACCGTATTTATGATAGTGTGATATCAGGCATTGCTCGCGAACTAGATTTTGATTCTATTGCAGTGCGCGATGCTTTTGAAATTTATTTCCACGAAGATTATCATAATATACCCGATGGAGAGTTAGATGATTTGGTTCAGCAAGCAATAGATGCTATGGACAAAGAATTCGAAGTAGAAGAGCTGCGTAAGTTTATAAGCCTTATCAAAAGTGCTACTGATTTCAATTTGTTTTCTTCTGCTAACAAAAAATATCTTGACTTTTTGCGGGAAGAGTGGGAAGTTTAAAACATTTAAAAGCCACGGCTAATCAGGACATCTCGAAAGGTGTCCTTTTTTATTTCAAGCTATTGATCTGTTGTAATGCTTTGGCTCTAAAGTCATACAACTGTTTGTTTTTTAAACCTAGTTGAGTGGCTTTGTCAAAACTAGCAATGGCTTCACTCAACTTATTAAGTTTGTAAAGATTCAGGCCGCGATTAAACCATAACACGGCTTCTTCTGGCTTTTGTTTGAGTGCTATATCAAAGTCTACTTGTGCCTGTACAAACTTTCCAACTTTAAAGCCGATCAACCCACGATACGGCCGTATAGTGTCAGGTTGCTTGCTCAGATAAAACGCCATTTCAATGTCTTGGTATGCCAAATAATAGTGCTGGGTAAAGTAAAACCCCAGGGCACGAAAAAAAAATCCCTTCCAATGGTTGCGACAAACCCTCAGGAGATGGTCGCAGGTGGCAATGAGCAAATCATAGTTTTTTTGTTGATAAAGCATCTCTGTTTTTGCCAGTAACGCTTCTACAATGAATGACGCGGCAGCCTGCCTCTCCCAACCAATCACTTTATCAAAGTCTTGTATAGCAACATCAAACTTTTGCAGCCTTTGCAACACACCTCCTCTGTGGTAATAGTAAGCCACCTGATTTGCATCCAAGGCAATGGCTTGGGTAATCAGTTCCAGGGAAGTTTCATAAGCTCTTTGCTTGTACTTTTCTATACTTTGGTAATAATACTCTGCCGGGCAACTTTCCATAAAATAATCAAGGATACTAATGCTATTTTTTGATTGATTTGACAGGTTAAAATAAATAAGCACCTAACAATCAAGACATTATGTCATATTAAAATTAGAGGGTTAGCAGCAAATTAAGCCATTTTGTCCTAAAAAACAATTTAATTTGGCTTGGTAACACTTTTGATCAAAAAAAGGCAAACAGTAATCTTTTACACTATTTATCATTTTCTATAACTCACACAAAACTATGAACTTTAAAAATTATACAACTAAAGCACAAGAAGCCATACAACAATCGGCACAGGTAGCCCAGCAAACAGGACAACAAGCCATAGAAACAGGGCACTTGCTAAAAGCCGTAATGGAGGCTGACTACAACCTTACTTCGTTTATTAACAAACAGTTGGGTATTCACTGGAACAACTTACAAAGTAAAATAGATGATTTGCTCCATACCTACCCCAAAGTAAATGGACAGCCTTATTTTAGCAATGATACTGCAGCTGCCCTGCAACAGGCAGAAAAATATAAAACCAAATTGGATGATGAATACATCACCCTTGAGCATTTGCTACTAGGGTTGTTGGTAGGTAAAGATAATACTGCCCAACTGCTCAAAGAAGCAGGTATGAACGAAAAAAACTTACTAAAAACCATCAATGACCTAAGAGGAGGAAATAAAGTTATGAATCAAAACGCTGAAGATACTTATAAATCGCTGGAAAGATACTCTAAGAATTTAAATGAATTGGCGAAAGCCGGAAAACTTGACCCTGTAATTGGGCGGGATGAAGAAATACGTCGTGTACTACAAATTTTATCGCGCCGTACTAAAAACAACCCTATGCTGATAGGTGAACCAGGGGTAGGAAAAACCGCTATTGCCGAAGGGCTTGCCCAAAGAATAGTAGAAGGTGATGTACCAGAAAGCCTTCAGTCAAAACAGTTGGTATCGCTTGATATGGGATTACTGGTAGCTGGTGCCAAATATAAGGGAGAGTTTGAAGAACGACTCAAAGCTGTAATTCAAGAAGTGATAGACTCTGACGGTGAAATTATTCTTTTCATAGATGAGATACACACCTTGGTGGGTGCCGGAAGCGGTGGTGAAAGTGCCATGGATGCCGCCAATTTATTAAAGCCTGCTTTGGCACGGGGCGAATTGCATACTGTAGGGGCTACTACGCTCAAAGAGTATCAAAAATACATAGAAAAAGACAAGGCTCTAGAGCGTCGTTTTCAAGGAGTGATGGTAGATGAACCTAATGTACCTGACGCCATTTCTATTCTAAGGGGGCTGAAAGAACGCTATGAGCTACACCACGGGGTACGCATTCAGGATGATGCCATTATTGCAGCAGTAGAACTGTCTGACCGCTATATTTCTGATCGTTTTTTACCTGACAAGGCTATTGACCTGATGGATGAGGCTGCTTCTAAACTGCGGATAGAGATTGACTCAATGCCGGCAGAACTAGATGAACTACAACGCAAGGTAATGCAACTTGAGATAGAAAGGGAGGCAATAAGGCGCGAAAAAAATAAAAAAAGAGAAAAAGAAATTTCTAGAGAAATCGCCGAATTAAGTCAGCAAAGAGATAGCCTAAAAGCAAGATGGGAAACAGAGAAGGGGGTAATTCAAAGCATAAGAAAGGCTAAAGAAGATATAGAGCAAATGAAAATTGCCGCAGAAACTGCCGAACGAGAAGGCAACTTGGCTAAAGTAGCAGAGCTACGCTATGGCAAAATATTGGAAACAGAAAAAGTGTTGGCAGAGAAACAAGCAGAACTTGCGCATATTCAAGACAATGCATTGCTAAAAGAAGAAGTTGGAAACGAAGATATTGCTGAAGTAGTGGCTAAATGGACTGGCGTACCTGTATCTAAAATGCTAAAAAGTGAGCGTGAAAAATTACTGGAACTGGAAACTGAACTTGCCAAACGAGTAGCAGGACAAGGTCAGGCAATTAAGGTAGTGGCCGATGCAGTACGACGAAGCAGGGCTGGTTTACAAGACCCCCACCGCCCTATTGGTTCTTTTATATTTTTGGGAACCACTGGAGTGGGTAAAACTGAGTTAGCAAAAACACTGGCAAACTTTCTGTTCAACGACGAAGATGCAATGGTACGCATAGATATGTCGGAGTACCAAGAACGCCACGCAGTGAGCCGTTTGATAGGGGCACCTCCTGGTTATGTAGGTTATGACGAAGGTGGGCAATTAACTGAAGCAGTTAGACGCAAGCCATACTCGGTAGTATTGCTCGACGAAATAGAAAAAGCGCACCCTGATGTTTTCAATACTTTATTGCAAGTACTAGATGATGGTCGCTTGACTGATAGTAAAGGGCGATTGGTAAACTTTAAGAATACTATCATTATTATGACATCTAATGCAGGCTCGCATCTTATAAAAGATAACTTTGCAAAATTGTATGAAGAGGGTAATATACTTAGTGAGTTTGATATCATGACCAATACCAGAGAGGAGGTATTTGACTTGCTTAAACAAAGTGTAAGGCCGGAGTTTCTGAACAGAATAGATGAAGTGGTCATGTTCCGTCCGTTAAGCAAACAGGATATGCGAAACATCACTAATATTCAGTTTGCACATATCCAAAAGCTACTTAAAGAGCAGGACATTCACCTTGATGCCCCCGAAAATGTGCTGGATGCTCTGGCAGAAATAGGGTTTGACCCTGAGTTTGGGGCAAGGCCTTTGAAAAGAGTATTGCAGAAACGTATCTTGAATGAACTTTCAAAAGAAATTTTGGCAGGTAAAATAAACAAAGGGTCTGTAGTGACCATGCACCTTAACGAGTATGACCAAATACTCTTTGAAACGATAGAAAATGTGAACATAGATGACTTTAATGGCGATAAAGTTACTGTGTAAATACTTGAATGAAAATCCCTGAAGTGATAGCTTCAGGGATTTTTTTATTATATCGCATCCAACAAGTCTTTAAAACTATTGACTTACACTTTCCAATAAGGAAACACTCTCGATTTTATCGCCTACCTGTAGTTTATGCACTATGTCCATTCCTTCTACTACTTTAGCAAAAATAGTATAGTTACCGTCTAAATGTGGAGTAGGCGAATGAGTAATGAACCATTGACAACTTTCGGTATCTTTACCAGCAGAGGCCAATCCTATATAACCTTCACGGTAACGCAAAGAAGACAACTCAGAAGTAATGGTATAATCTAAACCACCAAAACCATCGCCACGAGGCCCCCCACCCTGTGCCACAAAATTGGCAATAACTCTATGAAAAGCCTTATCATCATAAAACTTCTTTTTGACCAAACCCACAAAAGTAGCCACACTTACCGGCGATTCATTTACAAATAACTCAAAAATAATGTCGCCTTTAGAAGTTTTAAGCTGCACTTTTTGTAATTGAGCTAAGTCTTTGATAGTTGCCCAGTCTACTTCTGTTTTTGCCTTGCCCACTGGAGTAGGCTTTATTTTTCTACCTGCAAAAACATCTATGGTTTTCTTTAGCTCTTGATAACCTTCCAGCTCAAGCGGTAACTTGAGTGAATTCAGCGCTTTTTGCAAAAAGGACTTATCACGATAAAAGTTTTTGTAATTATACTTAGGGTTACGCAATGCCTGAGCACCATATACTACCAAACCAACGTCTTTGCTTTCTATGGCATACTTGAATATCTTTCCAAAATCCTTTTTTACTGTATCAGCTTTTACCTTGTCAAAAGCCTTTAAGCTTCTCACCTTGCTCAATGCAGTAATGGCTGCTGAACGAATGAGTAGTTCTTTGCTATTGTATAAATGATTGGCAAGCCAAGGGTAATTTTCTACCTTTTCGGCCAAAGCAAGCATTAAACCAGCTTTTTCATATACATTGTCTGATTTTTCATACAATGATTTAATGTAGCTGTTCGCTTCATTACTTTGCGCATACTTATTTACTACAGTAAGCAAGTTAGCCCTGGTTTTCCAGCTTTTGAGTTTTTTTGCCAGCTTCCATAATGTATCTGCATCTGATTCGGGGGCATTGTTTAGCATATATTGAGAAGCAGTGATGGCTACGTGCTCGTTGTCATCATTGACAGCGTCTAGCATGGCATTACGAACCGAATCATAAGCAAACCTATAGGCTCTGATTGCATTGACCCTTACCAAATAGTTTTCGTCGTTTTTAAGACTGTTAGTCAAACTAGCGATCACTTCAGGAGTGTTTATTTTGGATAAAGCACGAGCACAGTTCATGCGCACAAACGGGTGTTGGTCGCTTGCCATTGCCTGAATAATCTTATCTTGTACATCTTTGAGCTCAGCCAACCTACCAAAACGTCCTAAATGATTGGCTGCCATCTCGCGTACCCTTTCTTGGTGGCTGGGATTAATCAGATCTACCATTTTGGTGGTCAGTTCATCTTTAAAAACGCCTTTGAGTCCAGCTCGGTATACTCCAAGTGCCAAGCCATATAAAAGTCCCTCGTCTCTAATATCTAAAGAAGCCAAGTAATCCATACCTTTAGCAGTAGCCGATTTACCTATAGCCTCAAGTATCAAGATTTTCACCTCTTTATTTTCTTCTTTGATCCACGCCCTCAACAACTTTTCCTGAACCTTGGCTGGGTTTTGCATGGTTTTACCAATTTGCCCCAAGGCATACACCGATGCTTTGCGTACTTCTACATCTTTGTCTATCAGCAAACTTGCCAACGTATCAACAACAGTGGTATCCTGTATTGACGCGAAAGCCATGGCGGCAGCTTCACGATAAGTAGGGTTACTATTAGAAAAAAATTGAATTACTCCCTTAGAGTCACGGGCTGTTTGGTGATTGTATATATTCACCAGGGTATCATCAGTAAATCGATTGGTCAGTTTAGATTGTTTTTGTGGGCTCTTATCAGCTGTAACTGTTGAGTCTGAAGTTTTATCATCTTTATTCGATTGTTTTTTGGCACAAGCCACTGCCATCAAGCTTATTAAAACCAAAGCAATATAGTTTCTCATGTCGTAATTCTGTCTATAAATTCTATCCTAACTTTTAGATGAGTAAAGATAAAATTCTTATATGACAAGTGCAGAAACAAAGGAGAAAATAATAAAAAGAAACTGTTAATATAATCAGTTACTTACACAAGGCTTATGATGATAAACAGGTATTATTAATGGGCATAATTTGTTCTATACTGCTGATCCCAATATTTCAACCATAGATTATCCTTATGGGGAATTTGTAAGGTAACATATTCGTGCACGATTTGCCAATAAGCGTCAAAGTTGCCTTTGATAAAACATCCGGCAGCAAGCCAATGCTCCCAGAAAGTAGTAAAGTCGGGAGCTATCACATTTTTTAAAGGTGAGCCATCGTACAAAATACGGTAAATACCATTTTCTTTTCTATCTGGTTGGGCGTCTAATATCAGGCAAGGCTCTTCAAAGGTAAGTGGGATACCATAGAGATGTAAGCGTCGCAGTTCCATTTCTTCTTTATCTTCTTCATCATCATAGTTTTCTGCCATTTCACGTAACATGGCCGTATCTCTTACTACATATTTAAAAGGCAAGAAATCGGTACCTGCAGCAAACTTGTTTTTCTCTCCAACAAAAGATACTGACATCAACCCTTCTTCCCAAAACGTCCAAACGTCTTTTGGAACAAATACATCGTATTCTTTTACAAAATCAGCAATATCCTGAGGTTTTACCGAATCTATTTTATCAAATTTAAGGTCAAACTTTCCCGACTCTTCCAACTCGTCTATAAATATGTGATAGATTTCAAGTAAATCTATAATATTATGATTGTGTACATTTCTTATAACTTGCGCCATATTATTATTTTTTTCCTTCTTCTACCTTTTGTATACGCTGAACACTTTCAAAGTTTCATGCTTTTGGCGAAATTTTCGTTATAATCACTCAGGCTTTTTCGGTAACAATGACCAATGCTCTATGGGCTTGAGTTTGAGTTACAAATAAATAATCATTCCCTCCGTCTTTTAGCTGAAGTTTCTTACGCACCAATGCCACTGAGTCGGGAAAGTTTCGCGCAGTAATATTGGCTTTTTTAGCTGGACAGTACTTTGCTACCTCTTTTTTAGTGTACTTACATACTGCTTTTATTTTAAAACTTCGCCCCGGAAAATCTTTTAACCAAGTGTTTGATGTATACAAGTGGCTATGTGGGTGTAACTTTGCCAGCCCAAAGCATTGGGCAATTTGTTTAAAAGCTCCTGCTTTCAATATAGCCACATTAGGCTCGTACAAGTATTCCATAGGCTCGGCATATACTACTTGTGAAACACTCTCTTCACTTCGGGTAAAGCTAAAGTATTGGGTAGGTTTATTGGCGTTTAGGTTCAAAGCTTCAATGTGGGGTTCTACCTGGTGATTGTTTTTTAGTATAAATAGTAGTTCTTTACATTCATTATTTATGGCAACTACTACTACCTTTGCTACTTGCCCCAGCTGCCTTATACCCAAGTCAATATCCAACATTGGTGAAAGTTTGATTAATAATTGTTCAGTCTTTTGCCAAAGTACAGGCAACAGCTCCAGCAAATTAGGGGTGCACTCTTCCAACCTAAACACTTTATTTTTGGCATCATTACGCCGCGCTGGATCAATATAAATTGCGTCTACTTTATTTACTTCTTTAAGAAAGTTTTCCGCAGATTGTGCCTTGGTTTGTACGTTTGTTACCCCAAACGCTTCAAAGTTATGCTGCACAAGTTTCGCAAGTTCGTGGTATTGTTCTACATAATACACCTGATCAAAGGTTTGGGCAAAATGATAGCTATCTACCCCAAACCCTCCAGTAAGATCGGTCAGGGTGCTTCCAGATAAAATTTGGGCTTTATGCAATGCAGCTATTTCAGAAGAACATTGCTCAATAGACAGCAAGGGTGGATAAATAATATTGGGAGTTTCAAACCAGGTAGGCAGTTTGGTTTGTGTTTTACGCCGTGCTTGAATTTGTCCAACAATGTGGGTCATTTCAGACTTAGAGTAGGGCGATGCAGCTAAAATTAAATCTGCGGGGGTTTTATAGAGGTTAGCTTCAATGTACTGCTGTACATCCTCAGATAACAAAAATGCTATATCTGAATCAGACATATCACTCTTTTATTAAGGGTTAAAAAAAGAATATGCCTAAGCTTATACAAATAAACTTAGGCATATTTCAATACATAAAAACGGGGATTATGCCATCTCGATAGATGCTACTACTTTAGAAGAACGTTGCTCTTTGATTTTTTTAAACAAACTAGTGCTTATTGTAGAACAAATAGCCCCTTTCTTACGGGTCAATTCCAACATATTAAGCTCTGAATGTAAATCATCAGCTATGGTTTCACTGCTTGTTACTTGATTCTCTTCTACATCATCTGTGATGATGCCTTTTTCACGAGCCAGCAATAAAACAATCCCAAAGTCTTTTTTCTTCAATGGAAGCTTATCAGTTTCACCCGAAATCCACTTCAAAAAAGAATTCTGGTTTGCAGTGATTTTCGACATACGGTATACAGCCAGGTCAGTTACATAAAAACTTTTTAGTTTCTTGAAAAGATCCAACCAGTCGTATTTGTCTACTTCTACTTCTATTGGAGCATCTTGCACCTCTTGAAGTATTTCATCCTGTAGTGAAGACTCTATATTATAAAAAACCAATTTTTGGTTTACCTGTACTTCATCTACGGTGATTTCTTCCTTTTCGGTACGTTTTTTCTGAAGAATTATCTTCTCTTCAGCATCAAATTCTTGCGTAGTATTGTCATCAAAATGTAGCTTGAATTTTTGGTCAGCCATGACGATTATTTTTTTTTGAGTTTACCCCCCCGGGTTATTATTACCAAAGCAATTTAGCTTTTTAAAAATTTACATGAAGTGCAAAGTTAATAAAGCTATGGCATAAAATTGTTAAAAGCACTTACAATTGATGAAAAAATTATCATTTCCGGCAATCCTACAACCCTATCGCTATAAAACTACACTTTTACATCTTCTAAACCGTCAAAATATGAGCACACAAGCAACCTTTATTTTTTCTTCATGCTTACCTTTATCACAAAACCAACAAAATAATCTCTTCGTACATACATTGTAGCTGCTACAAATCAATAAGTTTAAAACCCTTACACGATGAAAAAACACTTCAAACTTTTTATTTTTCTCTTGTTCATTGTTCAAATCCCCTCTATTGCACATGCCCAAAAAAAACACAAACTCACGCTCAAACTTACTCCTAATACCTCATACATTATCAAACAACAAATATCTCAGCATATTGAACAAGAGTTTCAAGGACAAAGACAAAATATTCGACAAAATAATAGCATTACTTACCAATATGAAATCAAAGAAATAGATGAAGAGGGATTTTATAAGATAGTTGTTGTGTATCAAAAAATACATTATAAACAAGGAAAATCAGTATATGACTCTGAAGATACCACCGCCAAAGAAACGACTTTATCCAGGGCATTGGGTGCTATGATTGGCAGCAAAATAACTATGCAGGTAAACAAGCAAGGGAAAGTAAGGGATTTAACCGGTGCTGACGAGCTAATTGAGAAAATGCTCAATGCAAGGGCAATAGCTGACAAAGCTACTAGAGAAAGGCTTCATAAAACATTTAAAAAGGCTTTTGGAAAGGTTGCATTGAGGGAGTCTATGGAGCAATTCTTTAATATTTATCCTGATAAAAAAGTCGCGACAGGTGATCATTGGTCGAAAAAAGTCGAAAAAACAGCCGCATTTCCAAGTAAAGTAGACATAACTTGGACCTTGGATAAGGTAGAAAAGAACACAGGATTGATTAACATCAAAGCTATAGTAAGACCCACCCCTAATATTATAGTAGACTTAGGTATTGTAAAGGCAAAATATGACCTCAATGGTACCCAAGAAGGCTCTATGGATATAGACATGCAGACTGGCTGGACCAAGCGTTATTATATCAAACAAGTAATGGTAGGTACAATGTATATGACCACAAACAATAGCTCACAAGAGATTGCAGTAGATACTAAAATCACGACCATCTCTAAATACACTACTTTACAAAACTAAGTAAAACTACAAAACCAGCCCTTGCCAGGTAAGTTACCCCACAAAGGCTTGTTACTTTTTTTGCTGGTTTATACTTTTAGTTCTTCTCCCTCGCTTTTGCCAATAATTACTGCTCCGCAGCTATCGCTCCACACATTGGTAGTAGTACGCAACATATCGAGTATTCGATCTACTGCCAAAATCATCCCTAAGCCTTCCAGTGGCAAACCTACAGCACTCAAAATTACCGAAATCATTACCAAACCAGCCATTGGTATGCCCGCTGCACCAATAGACGCCAGTAAGGCAGTCATTACCACTACTATTTGTTGCATAATGCTTAATTCTATGCCATACGCCTGGGCAATAAACATAGCTGCTACACATTCATACAATGCAGTTCCATCCATATTAATGGTAGCACCCAAAGGTAGCGTAAAGCTTGTGATTTTATTAGAAACTCCACTTTTATGCTCTACTGTCTCCATTGACAAAGGTAAGGTGGCGCTTGATGAAGAAGTAGAAAAAGCTGTAAGTAACGGGTTGGTCATATTGCGTAAGTGAGCAAAAGGGTTGGCCTTGCCTATAAACTTTACAATGAGTGGCAAAATGATAAAGAAGTGAGTCCCTAAGCCCAAAATTACCGTGAGCATATACCAGCCCAAACTACCTGCCATTTGCCCCAATGCCTGGCTGTCACCTGCTTGCTCAGCAATGGTGTTGGCAACTAATCCTAAAACCCCTAGTGGAGTAAACTTGATAATGAACATGGTAATCTTCATCATCACTTCAAACACTGCATTAAAAAAATCATTGAGTAGGTCCTTGTAATTTTGTTGTATTTGGGTAATAAAGTACCCAAACATAATTGCAAAGAAGATAATGGAGAGCATTTTACCTGTACTCAATGACTCAAATACATTGGTAGGAATCATATTAATCAAGGTATCGCCAAAAGATCCTCTGGCATCATCGAGACCTTCTACGGCTCCTGCCGAACTAGTAGGAGCCCCTACTCCTGGGCGAATAAGGTTTACAAAAAATAGCCCTGTAGTAATGGCTAATACACTGGTAGATAAATAATATAGCAATGTTTTACCCCCTAAACGTCCTAAGTTTTCTCCGCTCCCAATATTGGTTATTCCAGTAATAATAGAGCTCAAAATCAGAGGTACAATTACCATTTTCAAAGCTCTTAGAAAAATATCCCCCATCCAACTCACATAAGTGACTGGTTGAAACTCTGTTTCTTTTAAGATGGTTTTTCTATACTTTTTTACATTTTCATTACCTATAGCACTTTTCAAGGCTTCTTCAAAAGCTTTATCGTTGTGATAATCTTTCCCCTCTAGTTTTTTAAGGTTCTCAATAATGTCAGTTTCTATATGTTGCTTTTTCTTAGAAGCCTTATCAAAAACTTGTACACTTTGTAGTTTGCTTACTGACTCTTTAGTAACCTCATAAGTGGGTGTTAACTGCAAACCAACAACGACACCTAAAACTAAAGCAATTAGTATTTGCCAATGAAGTGCTATCTTCTTCATAATCTATCTATATATATTATCAATACCTTGTTATCTTATCAATATTAGGGGAACACTTCAGAAACCTTTTTAATGATTGTGAAGCTAGAAACACAGCAAATTTAGTTTGGGTTTTACTCTTTTGGTAAGATGCTGATGAGGTCAAATATAACAGAAAAAAATTTAATTATAAGTAAAAGGCTCAAACTAGAGCATACCCATACTATTGATCATATCATAGATAGGGTCGCTTGAACATCAAAGGTTACAATCCTATCCCTTATAACGCAAAATACTCCGTCAAGCGGAGTACCTTACATCTGTTATATAAACTGTATACTTTAAGAAAAATCAAGCTAAATATTTTGAGTGCAAAGCCTACTATTTACTTCTGACAATTTGAGCACATCATTTTTACACACTTGCACCAGACCCAGGCATAAACTTCCAGAATATGGTTCCTCCAGCAGTCATTGTAGACATAAAGGTATACGGTCCCTGAATCCACTTGTTATTGCCCTCTACTGTTTCTATCACTTGTGTACCTTGTACTACTGTTACATTCTGATAAAGACTTCCGTGTGAAGGATCAGATAATTTAAACCCTTGTTTTGCTCTATAATGATCTCTAAACCTTTGGTAAATATCAGCACCATCCCAAAACGGTCCACTGTCTAAGGTTTGTATCACATGCAACATATCTGCTGTGTTGCGGGTAAACATCTTGATAATAGCCTGTGTAGCATATTTTTTTCGTATAGAGTCTCCACCAGCACTAAAATACTCATTGTATACCGGGCTACCAATTGCATGGGTATAGCTTTTATCTACCAACATTTTGTCAAATGTATAGGTAGCATCCTTTTGCTTTTTGGCAGAAGCATAATTAAACATAGAATAAGCAATTGCAAAAGTTTCTCTTTGCATTTCACCTTCTGGATCATTAGGGTTAATTTGTTGAACCAATCCCATAAAAGAAGCTTCTGCATATATAGTTGCTGCATACATAGTAAGCTGGCTACCTGTTAAAGGAAAGGACTGCCCTCCTACAACTGCTGCATTACCAGAAGGATCTGCACTAACAAGTGACCCATCAAGATTAAAATGATATGTTGCCATTTGGTAAAATATTTATAGTTATGCAATGTAACGTACAATCCAAATATATAAGTTATTTCATTAAGAACTGGCATTATTGGCAATATTTTTACCTCCTTTTCCAACATATTAAATGCCTAAAAGCCAATAAAAAAGCCAGGTAAGTTTATATCACTTACCTGGCTCTATATATAGTATATTTCACTAAAATTAGGCTTCTCCCATCGTGCCTCCAAAATTCATTGGAAACTGCAAGTCATCTCCAGAAGAAATAATATTCCCAAAACTTGCTTCGTATTTTTGAATATTATCTTTCAATGCATCAAGCAACCTCTTGGCATGTTCAGGAGTTAATACAATCCTTGACTTCACTTTTGCTTTAGGTAGCCCTGGCATCACTCTGATAAAATCTACAACAAACTCGCTATTAGAGTGTGCAATCATAGCAAGGTTTACATAAGTGCCTTCTGCTACCTCCTCAGAGAGTTCAATATTAATTTGGTTTTCGTCTTCGGGATCGTACTGTGCCATAAATCTTTCATGAAAAACGGCAGGTGTAGTACCTGCCGCGTATTAATATTTATAATTAGTTTTGTAACTGTCTGTTTTTCTCTCGGTTTGCTGCCAATCTAGGCTCAACCAAAGCGTCATGTTCTTCCTGAGACATTACAATTAAATCATCATAATAACGGATACCAGTACCTGCTGGAATCAAGTGACCTACAATTACGTTTTCTTTCAAACCAATCAAATCATCAGTTTTACCTGTAATTGCTGCTTCACTTAATACTTTGGTAGTTTCCTGGAACGATGCCGCTGAAATGAAACTCTTAGTACCTAATGAGGCTTGTGTGATACCTTGTAGCGTTGGTTTAGAAACTGCTGGTTCCGCGTCTCTCACTTTTACTACTTTCATATCACGACGTTTCAAACTGGAATTCTCATCACGTAAAGCACGAGCTGTTACAATCTGACCTGCTTTAAATTTAGCAGATTCGCCTGCCTCTACAACTACCTTCTTGTTCAGAATGTTATCGTTTTCTTCTCTAAACTCAAACTTGTCTACTACTTGGTTAGGCAAGAAACTAGTATCTCCGGCATCAATGATTTGAACCTTTTGCATCATCTGACGTACGATGATCTCAATATGCTTGTCATTGATTTTTACCCCTTGTAAACGGTAAACTTCCTGAATCTCATTTACTAAATACTCTTGTACTGCTGTAGGTCCTTTAATAGAAAGAATATCAGCAGGAGTAATCGCTCCATCAGACAAAGGTTGTCCAGCTCTTACAAAGTCACCATCTTGTACCAAAATGTGCTTAGACAATGGCACCATATATTTTTTGCGAACCCCATCCTTAGATTCTACAAAAATTTCACGATTACCACGCTTAATTGTACCATAAGATACAATGCCATCAATAGCACTTACTACTGCAGGGTTTGATGGGTTACGCGCCTCAAATAGCTCTGTTACTCGAGGCAAACCACCAGTAATATCCCTGGTTTTACCAATAGCTCTTGGTACTTTTGCTAACACTTGGCCAGCTTTAATAGCATCGCCTTTATTCACCGCCAAACGGGCACCTACCGGAATGTTATAACTCTTGGTCTTATCGCCAGCATTTACAACAATTGCAGGGTTTTTAGTTTTATCCTTTGTGTCAATAATTACTTTTTCACGGAAACTTGTTTGTTCGTCAGCTTCTTCTTTAAAAGTAATTCCTTCCTCTATAGATTCAAACTCAATCTCTCCAGTAACTTCTGACAAAATTACTGCATTGTATGGATCCCAGCTACAAATCTCATCACCAGACGCAACCTCTACTCCATCTTTTACTTTCAAGAAAGCGCCATAAGGAATATGGTTGGTAAGTAATACTTTATTTGTGCCCTTCTGTACAATTTTCACCTCACCAGAACGTCCCATTACTACATCTACTTTCACCTCATCTCCATCAGAAGTAGTCACAGTAGTCTTTACCGTTCTAATACCTTCAAACTCAATGAGGCCACTAAACTTAGCTGTCAATGTAGTATCAACAGCAATATTGGAAGCAGTACCCCCTAAGTGGAAAGTACGAAGTGTAAGCTGTGTACCGGGCTCACCAATAGATTGGGCTGCAATAACCCCTACTGATTCGCCTCGTTGAACCATTTTATTAGAAGCAAGGTTTCTTCCATAACATTTTGCACAAACTCCATAACGGGTTTCACAAGTCAATACAGAACGAATCTCAACCTCTTCAATACTGGTATTTTCAATTCTTGTAGCAATTGCTTCAGTAATTTCCTCCCCTGAAGCAACTATCAACTCATCAGTCAATGGATCAGTAATATCATGTACTGATACACGCCCCAGAATTCTCTCTGACAAATATTCAACGGTAGTCTCATCATCTTTCAATTCGGAGGTTTGAATACCACGCAATGTACCACAGTCTTCCTCGGTAATGATCGCATCCTGTGCCACATCAACCAAACGTCTTGTCAAATAACCAGCATCTGCTGTTTTAAGTGCAGTATCAGCCAAACCTTTACGAGCACCGTGAGTAGAAATAAAGTACTCAATTACATCTAATCCTTCCTTAAAGTTAGAGATAATAGGGTTTTCGATGATTTCACCCACAGAACCTTGTAAGTTCTTTTGTGGTTTTGCCATCAATCCCCTCATACCACCTAATTGGCGAATCTGCTCACGAGAACCACGGGCACCAGAGTGCATCATCATATAAATCGAATTGAATCCTTGCTGATCAGCCTCTAATTTACCCATTAAAATCTCGGTAATTCTTGAGTTGATACGAGTCCAAATATCAATTACTTTATTATATCTCTCATTATCAGTAATCAAACCAAGCATATAGTTGGTTGATACCTCTTCTATATCTTCTTTTGCCTTGGCAATCAATGAATCCTTCTCAGCAGGAACCACTACGTCACCTAAACCAATAGAAAGTCCACCTTTATAAGCAGTTTGGAAACCAAGGTGCTTGATATCATCTAAGAAGTGTGCAGTACGGGCACCACCAGAAATCTTATATACATGAGAAATAATTTTCTGAAGCTTTTTCTTTGTTAGTAACTCGTTTACATAGCCTACCTCCTCTGGAACAAACTCGTTAAAGAGTACTCGCCCAGCAACGGTTTCAATCATCTTAGTTTCTAACTCTCCACTCTCCTCATCTCTTACTTGTACATTTACATGAATGTATGCATTTTTAGATAACTGCTTTTCATTCAATGCAATGATTACCTCCTCAGCATCATAAAAACGTTTGCCTTCCCCTTTAATAGGTACTTCCTTGGTAGTTTTACGTCCTTTAGTAAGGTAATAAAGCCCTAATACCATGTCTTGCGATGGTACTGTAATTGGCTTACCATTCGCTGGGTTTAATATATTGTGAGCCGAAAGCATCAACACAGAAGCCTCTAAAATAGCTGCATGACCCAATGGCACGTGTACTGCCATCTGGTCACCATCAAAGTCAGCGTTAAATGCTGTACAAGCCAGGGGGTGTAACTGAATAGCCTTACCTTCAATTAATTTAGGCTGGAATGCCTGAATACCCAATCGGTGAAGCGTTGGGGCTCGGTTAAGCAGTACTGGGTGTCCTTTAAGTACATTTTCCAAAATATCCCAAACTACAGGGTCTTTTCGGTCTACAATTTTCTTAGCAGATTTTACTGTCTTAACAATACCACGCTCAATTAGCTTACGGATAATAAATGGTTTGAAAAGTTCTGCCGCCATGCTTTTTGGTAACCCACACTCATGGAGTTTGAGCTCAGGACCTACCACAATTACAGAACGACCAGAATAATCAACCCTTTTACCCAATAAGTTTTGACGGAAACGACCTTGTTTACCTTTCAACATGTCTGAAAGGGATTTTAAAGCACGGTTACCATCAGCCCTTACAGCATTGACTTTACGTGAGTTGTCAAATAATGAATCTACGGCTTCCTGAAGCATACGTTTTTCATTACGAAGAATTACTTCAGGAGCTTTAATTTCTATTAGTCGTTTAAGACGATTATTCCTAATAATCACACGACGATATAAATCATTCAAGTCAGAGGTGGCAAAACGTCCCCCATCTAAAGGAACCAATGGTCGTAATTCAGGAGGAATTACAGGAACCATTCTGATAATCATCCACTCTGGTTTATTCTCAATACGATTTTGAGCATCACGGAAAGCCTCTACTACACGTAAACGTTTCAATGCCTCTGCTTTTCGTTGTTGAGATTTATCTTTTGAAGCAGAATCCCGCAAATCAAACGATAGCTTATCTAAGTCAAGACGTGCCAAAAGCATTTCTAGTGCTTCTGCTCCCATCTTAGCTATAAACTTATTAGGATCGCTATTGTCTAATTGTTGGTTTTCTCTTGGTAATTTATCTACTATATCTAAATATTCATCTTCGGTAAGGAAATCAAGGTAATTGATACCTTCATCTTCCATAATACCCGACTGAATCACTACATATCTTTCATAATAAATGATTTGATCCAGTTTTTTGGTCGGCAACCCTAGCAGGTAGCCAATTTTATTGGGAAGAGATCGGAAATACCAAATATGTACCACGGGTACAACTAACTCGATATGTCCCATACGTTCACGGCGAACCTTTTTCTCAGTTACTTCAACTCCACATCTATCACAGATAATGCCTTTATAACGTATCCTTTTATATTTCCCACAATGACACTCCCAGTCCTTCACAGGACCAAAAATGCGTTCACAGAACAAGCCCCCCATTTCTGGCTTGTATGTGCGGTAGTTGATGGTCTCTGGTTGCGTCACTTCACCATAAGAAGAATCCAAAATAGACTCAGGGGAAGCTAAGCTTATTGTGACTTTCCTAAAATCGTTGGTCAGCTTTTTATTTTTTCTAAATGCCATCCTGATAATTTAAAATTAAGTGGGTTATTATATAATGAAAGATAATTATCCTATAAGTTAAAATTGAAAGTTTTAACCAAAGTTAAGTTTTATGATAACTCTTTAACTACAAGAGAATTAACCTCTATAACTAAATGTAGTTATAAAGGTTAAAACAACCTAAACTTTAACTTTTTTTTAACACTGTATCTACTGCAGAGTAATTTCAAGCGCTAAACCTCTCAATTCATGCACTAATACATTAAAAGACTCAGGAATGTTAGGGTTAGGAATATTCTCTCCTTTCACAATTGACTCATAAGCCTTGGCTCTACCAATTACATCATCTGACTTTACGGTCAAAATTTCCTGAAGAACATTGGCAGCACCAAATGCCTCAAGAGCCCACACTTCCATTTCTCCAAAACGCTGTCCACCAAACTGGGCTTTACCACCCAACGGCTGTTGAGTAATCAATGAGTAAGGACCAATAGAACGTGCGTGCATTTTATCATCAACTAAGTGACCAAGCTTCAACATATAAATAATTCCAACAGTAGTTGGTTGGTCAAAACGTTCCCCAGTCAATCCATCATACAGATAAGTACGGCCAAACTCAGGCAATCCAGCTTTATCAAGCTCTGTTGTTACTTGATCTTCAGTGGCGCCATCAAAAATAGGAGTTGCGTATTTCTTACCTAGTTTTAATCCTGCCCAACCTAGTACAGTTTCATAGATTTGTCCCAGGTTCATACGAGAAGGTACACCCAATGGATTCAAAACAATATCTACAGGAGTTCCATCTTCCAAGAAAGGCATATCTTCAGCACGCACAATTTTCGCCACTACTCCTTTGTTTCCGTGACGTCCCGCCATTTTATCTCCTACTTTCAGTTTACGCTTTTTAGCAATGTAAACTTTGGCAAGTTTTACAATACCAGCTGGCAATTCATCACCTACTTCAAGTGCAAATCGTTCGCGCTTAAACTTACCAGAAATTTCGTTGCGTTTTTTATTGTAATTTTTCACCAATCCAACTAACAACCTGTTTGTTTTTTCATCCTCGGTTGCATTGTCTAAAATCAAATCTGCAACAAAGTTAGCTTCTTCTGGCACGTTATAAGTGCTTTCGTCACGATAGACATTCTCTTTTGGGAATAAGTTTTCATGAATATTGGTTTGGTTAAACTTAACCCCTTTTGACATTACAATATTGCCAAACTTATGCTTAATTCCCTTAGAAGTTTTACCGTCAAGTAAAGTGACCAATTTCTCAACTACAATCTCTTGTATTGCTTGTAAATCTTTTCGGTATTGAGTAATCAAAGACTTTACTTCTTCTTTTGCCTTTGCTCTTAAGTCTTTATCTTTCTTAGGGCGTGAAAATAACTTGGTATCAATCACTACTCCACGCAAAGATGGAGGTGCTTTCAACGAAGCATCTTTCACATCTCCTGCTTTGTCTCCAAAAATTGCTCTTAATAATTTTTCTTCTGGTGTAGGATCAGACTCTCCTTTGGGAGTGATTTTACCAATCAATATATCTCCTTCGCGGATTTTAGTACCAACCATCACAATACCATTTTCATCCAGATACTTGATAGCATCTTCACTCACGTTTGGTATTTCTGCGGTAAGCTCTTCTTGTCCACGCTTAGTATCTCTTACTTCTAGCTCCTTCTCTTCGATATGAATAGAAGTAAATACGTCGTCTCTTACTACTCTTTCAGAAATCACGATCGCATCCTCAAAGTTATACCCTTGCCAAGGCATAAAAGCTACTTTCATATTAGCTCCAAGTGCTAATTCGCCATCGTTGGTAGCATATCCTTCGCACAACGCTTGACCTTTTTTCACCTTTTGTCCCTTATAAACAATAGGGCTAAGATTTACACAAGTGTCTTGGTTTGTTCTTCTAAACTTAATTAAGTTATAAGAAACAATATCATCTTGGAATGATGTAAGTTGCTGCTCCTCGTTAAAATCATAACGAACTATGATTTTTTTAGAATCTACATAATCAATGACTCCATCATACTCTGCCACTACTAGTGCGCGAGAATCTACTGCTACTTGCTCTTCTAGGCCAGTTCCAACAATAGGAGCCTGTGGACGAAGCAATGGAACAGCTTGACGTTGCATGTTAGATCCCATCAAAGCACGGTTTGCATCATCATGCTCAAGGAAAGGGATCAATGATGCTGCCACTGATACAATCTGGTTTGGAGCAACGTCCATATAGGATAACACTGCGGGGTCTACTACCGGGAAATCACCTTCAAGCCGTGCTTTTACTTTATCTCTAAGGAATTCACCACTTTCGGAGATAGGTACATTTGCTTGTGCAATATGGTGAGTATCTTCTTCCTCAGCAGTCAAATAAGAAATGTCATTGGTTACTTTGCCTTCTGCTACCTTACGATAAGGAGTTTCAATAAAGCCCATGCTGTTCACTTTTGCATGAACACACAAAGAAGATATCAAACCAATGTTTGGGCCTTCTGGAGTTTCAATCGTACACAAACGACCATAGTGAGTATAGTGAACATCACGTACTTCAAATCCTGCACGTTCACGAGATAATCCTCCTGGTCCTAATGCAGACATTCTGCGTTTATGAGTAATTTCAGCTAATGGATTAGTTTGATCCATAAACTGAGAAAGTTGGTTTGTACCAAAGAAAGAATTGATTACAGAAGAAAGTGTTCTTGCATTAATCAAGTCTACAGGTTTGAAATCTTCGTTGTCACGAACATTCATTCTTTCTTTAATAGTACGAGCCATACGAGCCAAGCCTACACCAAACTGTGTATATAATTGTTCTCCTACAGTTCTTACACGACGGTTACTCAAGTGATCAATATCATCTACAACCGCCTTCGCGTTGATTAACTTGATCAAACGTTTTACAATAGAAACAATATCTTCACGTGTTAGTACGCGAGTATCACTGTCTATTGCTAATTCTAATTTTTTATTAATACGGTAACGACCAACCTCTCCTAAATCATAACGCTTATCGCTAAAGAATAAGCTTTGAATGATCTCACGGGCTGTTTGTTCATCAGGAGCCTCAGTGTTACGCAACTGACGGTATATTTGTTCCAGTGCCTCTTTCTCAGAGTTTGAGTTATCTTTTTGAAGCGTATTATATATAATTGAGTAATCGGTAACATTGACATCATCACGGTGAACAATAATAGACTTCACTCCAGAGTCAATGATAGTATCTATGTCTTCTGCTTCAAGTATCGAATCACGTTCTAAAAGGATTTCATTTCGTTCAATAGAAACAACCTCACCTGTATCTTCATCAACAAAATCCTCAGTCCACGTTTTCAAAATACGAGCAGCAAGCTTACGACCAATGGCTTTATCTCTCAACACTTTGTCTTCTGCCTCAATCTCCTCTGAAAGATTAAATAAGTCCAAAATTTGCTTATCTGAACCAAAACCAATGACACGTAAAAGTGTTGTTACTGGAAATTTCTTTTTACGGTCAATGTAAGCGTACATCACATTGTTTACATCAGTCGTAAATTCTATCCAAGAACCTTTAAAAGGAATAATACGTGCAGAATATAGTTTGGTACCGTTCGTGTGCTTACTTTGAGCAAAGAATACACCAGGGGAACGGTGTAATTGAGACACAATCACCCTTTCTGCGCCATTTATAATAAATGACCCTTTAGTGGTCATATAAGGAATGTTCCCTAAAAATACTTCCTGTTCAATGGTTTCAAAGTCCTCATTATCTTCATCACTACAAGATAACCTGAGTTTAGCTTTTAAGGGCACTGAATAAGTCAGCCCTCGATCTATACATTCATCCACCGAATATTTTGGGGGATCAATAGAATAGTCGATAAACTCAAGCAAGAAATTTTCCCGTGAATCAGATATGGGAAAATTCTCAGAGAATACCTTGTACAATCCTTCTTGTTGACGAAATTCAGCAGGGGTTTCCAGTTGAAAAAAGTCTTGAAAAGATTGTATTTGAACATCAAGAAAATCAGGGTATTTCACTACTTTTTCTACGGTAGCAAAACTATGTCTTTCGTTGTTGTTGGGATTTTGCATGGGTAACCTGTGTCCTAAGAGTATAGGGTATTTATTATTGTCGTGAATCAATAATATTCTTCAAAAGCCAAGCCGTTAAAAAATAGCCTCATATACATGAGGAAAAGACCTGAACGTATTTTATACGCCAGGTCTGGAATTTTATCTCAAATATTGAGTTGGCTAAATATAACCAACTCAATTGAAAGTTCAAATAAATTACTTGATCTCTACTTCAGCACCTAATTCTTCTAACTGAGCTTTCAATGCATCAGCTTCAGCTTTATCAACACCTTCTTTCAAAGGTTTTGGAGCTTCATCTACCAATGCCTTAGCATCTTTCAATCCTAAGCCAGTTAGTTCTTTTACTGCTTTTACTACTTTAAGTTTAGCGCCACCAGCAGATTTCAAAACAACATCAAATGCAGTTTTCTCTTCTTCACCACCACCAGCTTCACCACCGCCAGCAGGACCAGCTACAGCTACAGCTGCTGCTGCAGGTTCGATACCGTGATCATCTTTAAGAATAGTTACTAATTCGTTTACCTCTTTCAAAGATAAGTTTACTAACTGTTCTGCGAACTCCTTCAAGTCTGCCATTGTATTAAAATTTTAAAAAAGTCTAAATTGAATGTTATTACAAAATTATAAGCTATTGATTATGCTTCTTGTTTATCAGACAAAGCCTTAAGCACACCTGCCAATTTGCTGCCACTGCCTTGTAAAGCAGATACCAAGTTGCGACCTGGAGACTGTAAAAGTCCAACAAGTTCGGCGATCATCTCTTCGCGAGACTTGATCTTAGAAAGAGGCTCTAAGTGCTCAGCTCCAATATAGATAGCTGAATCTATAGATGCACCTTTCAATGTAGGTTTTTCGTTGCCCTCTTTTTGAAACTTTTTAAGCACCTTAGCAGGATCACTCATCGCTTCACCAGCGAACATGATACCTGAAAATCCTTTAAGTGCTTCTGAATCAAACAAAGTAGTATAATCAGATTCTTGTTGCTCGAGTGCTTTTTGGATCAAAGAATTTTTCGCTACACGATATTCTATACCTTTTTCAAAACACATACGACGGAAATTGTTAATGCTTTCCACATTCATTCCAGCCGCATCGGTGATATAAAAACCAGGTGCATTAGAAAATTTTTCTTGTAATTCTTTAATCACTACTGCTTTTTCTTCCCTTGTCATTTTCCTAAAAATTTAATAGTGATCTCCTCAGTTAATTTTCAAAGGTATTTTTATCTACCATAACCGACGGACTCATCGTACTTGACAAGTAAATACTTTTAATATAGGTACCCTTAGCAGAAGCAGGTCTTAACTTAACCAAAGTATTGATTAACTCACGAGCATTATCATTTAACTTCTCAGCAGTAAAAGATGCTTTACCAATTGAAGTATGAATAATACCAGTTTTGTCTACTTTGAAGTCAACCTTACCAGCTTTTACCTCTTTTACAGCATTTGCAACATCAAGTGTCACAGTACCTGATTTAGGGTTTGGCATTAGTCCACGAGGTCCTAATACTCTACCTAAACGTCCCACTTTAGCCATTACGGTAGGCATAGTAATTACTACATCAATGTCAGTCCATCCACCTTCAATCTTTTTGATGTATTCATCTAACCCTACGTGATCAGCACCAGCATCTTTGGCCTCTTGCTCCTTGTCTGGAGAACATAAAACCAATACTCTAACGTCTTTACCAAGACCGTGAGGAAGTGTAACAGTTCCTCTAACCATCTGGTCAGCTTTTCGAGGGTCAACTCCCAAACGCACGTCAACATCCACGGAAGCGTCAAATTTGGTGAAAGTGATATCTTTGATAACACTTACAGCCTCATTTAGTGGATACTCACGACTCTTGTCAAACTTTGAGAGAGCCTCTTTCTTCTTTTTTGTTAATTTTGCCATTTTAAATGGATCTTGAATGGGCAAGCAAATGAGTTTTATTTCATTCTACCATTCATTATACAAAAATTCTCTTTAGAAGGGTTTTTCTCCTGTCACTGTAATTCCCATACTACGTGCTGTACCAGCTACCATCATCATGGCTGACTCTTCTGTAAAACAGTTTAGGTCAGGCATCTTAGTTTTGGCGATTTCACGAACCTGATCCCAAGTAACTTGCGCTACTTTTTTACGGTTAGGCTCACCAGAACCAGATTTAACTTTGGCAGTTTCTTTTAGTAATATAGGAGTTGGAGGTGTTTTAATCACAAAGTCAAAAGACTTGTCTTTGTAATAAGTCACCACAACAGGCAAAATCATTCCCTTTTTGTCCTGAGTACGTGCATTAAATTGCTTACAGAACTCCATAATATTCAAACCCTTACTACCAAGAGCGGGTCCGATAGGAGGTGCAGGCTTTGCATCGCCACCAGAAACTTGTAGTTTTAGATAACCTTCAACTTCTTTTGCCATAACACTTCAAAAAATTAAGTTGAGCGTTTTTGCTCAACTATGGAGGTATTATATCCCTTATTGTATATAAAATAAGCAGGTTTAAAAAACATTACTCTTGTTTTTCAACCTGCGAATAGTTCAATTCAACTGGTGTATTTCTGCCAAAAATCTTTACCATTACATTTATTTTTTGGCGTTCTTCAAACACTTCTTCAACAGTCCCAGTAAAACCATTGAACGGCCCATCTATTACTTTTACAGTTTCTCCAACAATAAAGGTAGTTTCCAACTTCACATCATCTTCAGCACTTTCATCTACTTTACCCAATATTCGGTTTACTTCTGATTGCCGTAATGCCACGGGGTCTTTGGAGGTACTTCCGGTAGCTCCTAAGAATCCTATAATACCAGGAATGCTGGTAATCATGTGAATCAATTCTCCTGTAGTGGGATTATCTTTTTCAAGGTTAGCCTGTACCATTATATATCCAGGAAAAAAGCTTTTTTCACGCAATCGTTTTTTACCGTTACGCATTTCATATACTTTTTCGGAAGGGATGAGTACTTGCGGAACATGTTCATGAAATTCACGCTTGGCTATTTCATTTTCTAAGTATGTTTTCGCTTTTTTCTCTTTACTGGCTATTGCCCTTACCACATACCACTTTAATTGACTCATCGAAATTTTTTTGTTAGTTTAAGTTATTTAAAATGCGCTGTAATACAAGTTCATCGCATTTTCAAAAACCTTATCAATCATAAAAATTACCAATGCAAAAATTACAGAAGCTATTAATACTAAAGTAGAACTGTTTTGCAGTTCTTTATATTTAGGCCAAGTAACTTTATCTCTGAGTTCTTTGAAAGAATCTACCACAAAAAGCCTCGCTTCACGAAAGAATGACAACAGATTGTTCATACTAAAGTTCTTAATAAATAAATTGATATGCACGGGTGGAGAGACTCGAACTCCCAGCCAACGGTTTTGGAGACCGCTACTCTACCAATTGAGCTACACCCGTGTATAAAAGAAGGTCCTTTAAAAAGGAGTGCAAATATATATGATTAGATTTATAAATACAAGTGCGTTCTTAATATTATCAAGAACGCACTTATTTATATTAGTTTAGTCTAAAACTTCTGTTACCTGACCTGCACCAATTGTACGGCCACCCTCGCGAATTGCGAACTGTAGACCTTTTTCCAATGCCACAGGGTTAATCAAATCAACAGTAAGGCTTACGTTATCACCAGGCATTACCATTTCAACACCTTCTGGAAGTTTAACTTCACCAGTTACATCAGTTGTACGTAAGTAAAACTGAGGACGGTATTTGTTAAAGAATGGGGTATGGCGTCCACCTTCTTCTTTTGATAAAACGTAAATTTCTGCTTTAAACTTAGCATGAGGAGTTACTGTATTTGGCTTACAGATAACCATTCCACGCTTGATTTTTTCTTTTTCAATACCACGTAGCAACAAACCAACGTTGTCACCAGCTTCTCCGCGATCCAAAATCTTACGGAACATTTCTACCCCAGTAACTACTGACTTCATATCAGCACCCATACCAAGGATTTGAACTTCATCACCAGAGTTGATAACACCACGCTCAATACGACCAGTAGCAACAGTACCACGACCAGTAATAGAGAATACGTCTTCAACAGGCATTAAGAAGTCTTTGTCAATGGCACGCTCTGGAAGAGGAATGTACTCATCAACAGCAGCCATCAATTCGTTTATTTTTTCAACCCATTTAGGCTCAGCATTCAAGCCACCCAAGGCAGAACCTTGAACAACAGGTAAGTCATCGCCAGGGAATTGGTAATCGCTCAATAGTTCGCGAACTTCCATTTCTACCAACTCTAACAACTCTTCGTCGTCTACTAAGTCTACTTTATTCATAAAAACAACCAAAGCAGGTACACCTACTTGGCGTGCTAATAGAATGTGCTCACGAGTTTGAGGCATTGGGCCGTCAGTTGCAGCTACTACAAGAATAGCTCCGTCCATTTGAGCAGCACCAGTAATCATGTTTTTCACATAATCGGCGTGACCAGGACAGTCAACGTGTGCGTAGTGACGAGTTTCAGTTTGGTACTCTACGTGAGAAGTGTTGATTGTAATACCACGCTCTTTTTCTTCAGGGGCATTGTCAATAGTATCAAAGTCTCTTACTTCTGCACCACCTTGTTCTGCCAATACTTTAGTAATCGCAGCAGTTAGGGTAGTTTTACCGTGGTCTACGTGACCAATGGTACCAATGTTTAAGTGGGGTTTCGAACGGTCAAATGTCTCTTTAGCCATTTTTGAAAATCCTTAGTTTAATCTGAACAATTAATCTATTTGCTTGTTGGGTTTCTAAAAATTTCTTAGAGCCAATGAGGGGAATTGAACCCCTGACCTCTTCCTTACCAAGGAAACGCTCTACCCCTGAGCTACATCGGCTTATTAAAAATTTTTAGGCTTGGTGAGGAATGAGAGCAGAGCCCACATCCTTTTGAGTTGGAAGTTGAGCGGGAGACGAGGCTCGAACCCGCGACCTACAGCTTGGAAGGCTGTCGCTCTACCAACTGAGCTACTCCCGCTTTTAAAATGATTGGAATTTAGTGAGATAATAAGATTTAATGAATTGCAGTCAAATATACAATATTTAATTTCAAAACCTACTATTTTCCAAGATTTTGTGGGGAGAGCAGGATTCGAACCTGCGAAGGTATAAACCAACGGATTTACAGTCCGTCCCATTTGGCCGCTCTGGAATCTCCCCGATTTTTCAACTTTAAAACCCTCACCTTGTTTAAAGTGAGTGCAAAGGTAAGAGGTTTTTTTTAAAGGTCAAATATTTTAGAAACTTTTTTATAATTTATTTCTCAAATATTCGTTTTATGATGTCAAATAGGGCTTTGGCTTATCCAAAGCCCTTTTCTTTGATGAAAAGCTACTACTTATTTTTTAGTAGTATCAGTAGTTTCACCTTCAGTTTTGCTTACTGTATCAACTACTACAGTTGAATCTTTAGCAGTTGTATCATCTTTAACTGGAGTACTTTCTGGCTTTTTCTCAGGCTCAGTAGTTGTATTAGCTGAGGTATCAGATACAGAAGTAGTATCAGATTCAGTACCAGTTTTTTTGTCACCACCGCAAGAAGTGAAAGTGAATAGACCAGCAACAAGAAGTAATGCAAATAATTTCTTCATAGTTTTTAGTATTTTTAGATTTGAGGCACAAAAGTAAGTGCTTGGATTTTAAATCAAAACTTTTTTTTTATTTTTTTCGGAAGAAGAGTTGAATAGGCACTCCTTCAAAATTAAAATGCTTACGCAACTTATTCTCCAGATACCTTTGGTACGACTCTTTGATGTATTGGGGGAGGTTGCAAAAAAACGCAAATGTAGGCTTATATGTAGGTAATTGCGTCACATACTTTATACGAATGTACTTACCTTTGATAGCTGGTGGTGGATAATGCTCTATTTCGGGCAGCATCATTTTATTTAGCTCAGAAGTCGAAATCTTTTGATTTCTGTTGTCATAAACCTCTATTGCTTTCTCCACTACCTGAAATATTCTTTGCTTTTCGAGTACCGATCCGAATATGATAGGAATATAAGTCATAGGTGCAATTTTCTCTGCAATATCCTTCCTAAACTTCTCTGCGGTTTTGGTGTCTTTCTCTATTAAATCCCACTTATTTACCATAATCACTATACCTTTACCATTTTTGTCGGCTAGTCCTATGATATTTACATCTTGCCCTTCTATACCTCTGGTAGCATCTACCATTACAATACAGATGTCAGAAGCTTCAAGTGAGCGTAAAGCACGCATTGTAGAGTAAAACTCGATATTGTCTTTCACCCTGCTTTTACGCCTTAGTCCAGCTGTATCTGTAAGAATAAAGTTTTTGCCAAATGCCTTATAATGTGTGTTGACAGAGTCACGAGTAGTACCTGCAATATCAGTTACAATACTTCTTTCTTTTCCAGTTAAAACATTTACCAATGAAGATTTTCCTGCATTAGGACGCCCTACAATTGCTATTTTAGGTATCCCAGCATACGGGTCTTCTTCTTCAATATCGTCAAAATGCTTCACCACCTCATCTAACAAATCTCCTGATCCTGATCCGCTTTGAGCTGAAATAGGAAATATATCTCCCTCCAACCCAAGTTGATAAAACTCAGAAGCCATGTATTCTTTTTCTATATTGTCGGCTTTGTTAGCCACAATAATTACAGGTTTACTACCACGTCTCAACACATTCGCAAAATCTTTATCCAAGTCGGTAAGCCCGGTAATACAATCTACTACAAACAAGACAACTGATGATTCTTCTATAGCAATCTCTACTTGTTCACGAATAGCGCCCTCAAACACATCTTCTGACCCTACTACATATCCACCTGTATCTATTACAGTAAAAAATTTACCTATCCACTCTGCTTGTCCATACACTCTATCACGTGTTACACCACTTTGGTTATCCATGATGGACTTACGTTGTTCAATTAAGCGATTAAACAGGGTTGATTTACCTACATTAGGTCGTCCTACTATCGCAACAATGTTTGACATTATATTTTATTAAATTAATATAGCTACTTGCTACAGGTTATTTAAAATTATAAAAATATTCTATAAGGGTGCTTTCAACACCATATAATATACAGCAATACACACCACTATTACTCTAGGTATCAAAGAACAAAATTTATCAAAACCAAAGAACGAAGTTCAGACCTACTTTACCCATTTAGAAGCCCTGACAGGGGCAAGATTTAAGCGACAAATCGCGAGTCCTTAGATATCGATGAATACTGGTGCCACTCCCTATTTCACAGGTTACTACATTTTCCTCATCACGTTGATTTTTAATTTATCAAAACCATAGTTAAAAGACTAGAGTAAGTAGCAGCAAGCAATCAGCTATAAGCTACAAGCAAAGATAACTCTCTCATAATATGACAGTTATACTTGCATATTAGGTATATTTAATTTTGTCTTGGTACATACCAGGTTTATCTATACCCTAAGTGATCCAGTTTGTTTCGCTGTTGTCTCCAATCAGGAGAAACTTTCACATGTTGAGCCAAAAATACTTGCTTGGCAAAAAACTCTTCTAAGTCTTTACGGGCTTCTATGCCTATTTTCTTGAGTGCTTGTCCCCCCTTGCCTATCAATATCCCTTTTTGACTTTGGCGTTCCACTAAAATTTCTGCCCTAATATTGATGATGTCTTCTTTTTCTTTAAACTCGGTGATCATCACTTCGCAAGCATAAGGAATTTCTTGTTTATAGTTTTTAAAGATTTTTTCACGAATCATTTCTGCGGCAAAAAAACGCTCAGGTTTGTCAGTAAAAGTATCTTTAGGAAAATAAGGAGGATGCTTAGGCAATGCCTTTAATATTGACTCAAATAATTTATCAATGTTGATACTGTTCAAAGCTGATATAGGAATTATTTCACTGGGTTGAATAAGCTCTTTCCAATAAGCTATTTTCTCTTCTACCTGATTATCCTTTGCCAAATCTATTTTGTTTACCAATAAAATAACAGGTGCTTCGCTTATTTTCAGCTTTTCTATTACATCATTTTCATCGTGTTTTTCAAAAATATCTGTTACAAACAATATAACATCAGCATCATCCAGAGATGTGTTCACAAAACGCATCATGGATTTGTGCAGTTCGTATTTAGGCTTGATAATTCCAGGAGTATCTGAGTATACTATCTGAAAATCATCGCCATTGATTACTCCCATAATACGGTGTCGGGTTGTTTGTGCTTTGGAGGTAATAATAGATAGCTTCTCCCCTATCACCTGATTCATTAGAGTAGACTTACCCACGTTGGGCTTGCCAATAATACTCACAAAGCCTGCATGATGATTGTCATCTTCTGGGATTAGCCATTCTTCGTTTTCCATAAAGTGTTTATATTAATATTAGTGAAGAGAAACAACTCAGCTATGAAATAAATATGTCAGAGCTTAATTTAACTATTTTTGCAAAGGTACTTGTTTTATAACAAAAACCCCCTACCTTTGTCATCCAATTTATATCGCGGGGTAGAGCAGTTGGTAGCTCGTCGGGCTCATAACCCGGAGGTCATAGGTTCGAGTCCTGTCTCCGCTACT